>NZ_BAUT01000004.1 GCF_000513095.1 Halalkalibacter wakoensis JCM 9140 | reverse complement strand
CCATCCCGTCCGCTTTGTTGAGAGGAACGATAGAAATTCCTACTCTTCAACGTAAAAAAGAAAAAAGTGTAAAAAGGACTTTGAGAAAATGAAATTCAAAAGGCTTTTTATCTACAGTCTTTCTCAAACATAATATTCAATTTGCGTAAACAAATAACGAATCTTTTTTCAAAACCAACATCCTATCGTTATACACTTAACACGAAAAAACGATGATTCCGTATTCAATAAAGATGCAGGAACGTGTCTTTAATCAAGTGGTATTCCTTTTTTAAACTTTATACAATTTTCATATTAAAATAAATACATCTAAAGATACAAAAGTAACCCTAGCAGGGGAATGACACGGAGACTCCTGCGGGAGCAGTGACCGAGGGCACTGAAAAAGTCGTTTTTTTCTTTTTCAGTGTCCTCCAAGCAATGCGCGGAGCCACTGCCCTCTTTTGAAAAGCCTGCTATGAGTGGGTTTCTCATAGCAGGCGCGCAGTGTGCGAAGCTATTGCTACTTAATCGAGGCAGTGAAAAAGGTTGGTTTGTACCTTTTTCAGTGGCTTCAGCAGTGACCCACGTGTGAGACCCCGCAGGCGCCAGCCGAGGAGGCTCACCGGGCACCCGCGGAAAGCGGAGTGTCATTCCCCTGCGGCTAGTTACCCGTTAAACTTGTGTAAGAAAATTCCTGTTTTCTGCAAGGCTAATGTCTATATGACCGTTCCATTACGTTGCAGCCACTCGCACCCGCAAGGAGTGTTCTGAAAAAGGTCGATTTCCACGTTTTTCAGTGTCTCCCCCTTCTTTCCGCAGGAGTCAAGTGACTTTCCCTCCATTTCACTAAGAGGTAAACGATGTTTCAACGCATAAAATTTTTATGAGATCCATATGTTTTTACATTATTACACAAAACATTTGGTTTCCCACCTTACAAATGAAGAGGAGATAGTAGCCATTCTTTAATTATGACTGAAGTTGCTCGTTCAAAATACTCTTCCTGACACCATCTTCCTTTTTACAGATCAAGAGGAAGATTTATCTTTCTTCATTAACTTTTTTACATGCTCTTTCGGGTCCCAACAAGTAAATGTATAAGCAGGTTTCGTTTCATATCCTAATCGAACACAATGATAGCTCATGCCTCCGCTTTCTTTTTTCTGTGCCGAAAAATGCTTGCATGTGGCACAACAATGAAAATCTTTCCCCATAGATCCTCCCTTTTTTCGCTCACTTTTTATTTTTTATTGAGTTGTCTGCCTGCGATTCGTTCGACTAAGCTTGGGAACACCTGGTAAAAAGTCGAACCAAGATGCATCCATTTAGGTAAGTTTAATTCCCGTCGAGGTGATTCGATTAATTGAATGGTTTTTCTTGCTACTTCATCCGATTGTAGCATCCAGCGTTCTACGCTCTGAACATAAGATCCTTCTTGATCCGCTCGTTCAAAGAAAGGCGTTTTGATTGGACCTGGATTTACTGCAGTCACTTTAATATTTGTATCCATTAGCTCCATTCGAAGTCCATTCGTAAATCCTAACACGGCATGCTTGGTTGCTGCATAAACACTAGATTTTGGAGTTGAAAGCTTACCAGCTTGTGAAGCAATATTAATAATATGCCCTCGGTTGTTTTTTTGCATATGAGGCAATACTTCTTTTGTTAAAGCAATTAATCCAACAACGTTCACCGCAAACATCTCTTGAACATCCTCAATGTTGGCATTTTCTACTTTATCAAAAACACCGAATCCTGCATTATTTATCAAAACATCTATACCCACTTCACTTATCACTTGTTTTGACACTTCCACAATCATAGTAGGATTACTCATATCCATTGGATACGTGTACGCCTTTTGTCCTTCTTCTTCCATTTCCTTTTGTAAATCTAGTAATTTTTTTTTATTTCTCGCTAATAGTACGACTGTATAGCCTTTCTTTCCTGCATCCAGGGCAAGCTCTCTCCCTAATCCACTAGACGCTCCTGTAACCCAAATGACTTTATTTGTTTTCATGACAGTCTCCTTATAAGACATATAATTTTCTGTTTTTTGCCAAAACTGAAATTTCTCCTCTTCTTTTTACTGAATAGAGTTGACTCTCACGCTGTCCCCTCATATAATGAAAAAAACATAACAAATGGCACTGAAAGGGATTAGTAAATGACCATTATGTGTAAAGAGAGTGACTTCACCGGCTGAAAGAGTCATCACCTCTAATGACATCGAACCTGCCCTCGAGCTAGTCAATTCGTTGACCGTTCCCCACGATACGGGTAAAAGTGGGCATGTAATGCCAACTAAGGTGGTACCGCGGAGATAAGCTCTTCCGTCCTTATACTAAGGATGGGGGAGCTTTTTTATTGTTATACCTATTTGAAAGAGGAGAGAAACATGAGCCGACAACGTCTCGTTGTTAAGATTGGTAGTAGTTCATTGACGACAAAACACGGTGCTTTAAGTATGGAAAAAGTAACGGGGTTTGTCAAAGCAATTGCAAAACTAAAACATGCAGGTCATGAGGTTATCGTTATTTCTTCAGGAGCTGTTGCAGCAGGCTTTAAAGCTCTTGGCTATCCAACGAGACCTGTAACCATTGCTGGTAAACAAGCTGCTGCTGCAGTAGGCCAAGCAATGCTAATGCAAGCCTACATTGAGCAATTTGGAGCACACGGACTTACACCAGCTCAACTGCTTTTAACAAGACAAGATTTTTCTGACGAAACCCGCTACGGAAATGCTTACTCTACATTAACAGAATTGCTAAAGCGAGGAGCCATTCCTATTATTAATGAAAATGACTCAACATCCATTGAGGAGTTAACCTTTGGCGATAACGACATGCTGTCTGCGTTGGTAAGTGGATTAATCCACGCAAATACGTTATGTATAATGACTGATGTTAATGGACTGTATGATGACAACCCTCATACAAATCCGGATGCAAAAAAAATCCACTACCTTCCTTATGTAACTGAAGACCTTCTTGCTCTTGCAGGAGATTCAAACTCAAAAGTGGGAACTGGTGGCATGAAATCAAAAGTAACAGCCGCACAAACCGCTCTCACTTTAGGTGTAAATGTTTTTATTGGAAAGGGACTTCACCAAGAATCTTTACTCGATATATTAGAAGGAAAAGGAGACGGAACTTATATTGGTTCGTTCCAACATGAAGCTGTCATGCCTACAACGAAACAGTGGATTGCCCTTCATTCAACTATATCTGCTCAACTAACCATTGACCGTGGTGCAGAACAAGCGTTACTACACCGCGGGAAAAGTTTATTACCTGTTGGGATTATTTCTGTTGAAGGTACATTCCGAACAGGCGATGTCATTGAAGTCTTAAATGAAACGGGCGCTCTTTTAGGAAAAGGAAAAGCAAATATGGATTTAAATGAATTCAATCACTTTCAGAAGCAACAATCAGAAAAGAAGGAACCGACTAAACAAAAACAACCTGTGGTCATTCACCGGAATGAATGGGTTCCACATATAAAGGAGACGATGAAACGATGAGTGAATTACAAACAAAAGCCAAACTAGCTAATGAATGTGCGCGTGTACTTGCAACCAAAACAACCATTGAAAAAAATGAAGCACTTGAAGCCATTGCTGTACAACTCTTACAAGAAGAAGAGTATCTATTAAAAGAAAACGAAAAAGACATAAAAACAGCTCGAAGCAACGGGACGAATGAAGGATCATCGACCGATTAACCTTAACGTCCAAGCGATTAAAAGACATGGCTGAAGGAATAAGACAAGTGATTTCTTTACAGGACCCTGTTGGCGAGGTCATGACAACAATTGAACGTCCTAATGGTTTAAACATTAAAAAAATCCGTGTGCCTCTAGGTGTCATTGGAATGATTTATGAAGCTCGACCTAATGTCACTATTGATGCTTCAAGTTTATGTTTGAAAGCCGGAAACGCTGTTTTACTAAGAGGTAGCTCTTCAGCGATTCACTCAAATACAGCACTTGTCCAGGTCGTTCAACGAGCATTAGAACAAACATCGATTCCGGCCCAGGCCATTCAATTAATTGAAGATACAAGTCGTGAAACTGCAACCGAAATGTTTACATTAAATGAATATTTAGATGTTCTCATTCCTCGAGGAGGTGCGTCTCTTATTCAAGCCGTTGTCAAAAATGCATCCGTCCCTGTTCTTGAAACAGGTGTAGGAAACTGTCATTTATACATTGATCAACATGCAAACACAGATATGGCCATTTCAATCGCTGTTAATGCAAAAACACAACGACCATCTGTTTGTAACGCGGTTGAAACCATTCTTGTGCATCAAACTTGGGCAAAAAATCATATGCATGCCTTGTTAAACGCTCTTGCTGAGAAAGACGTAACTTTTGTTGGAGATGAAAATGTAAAACAATATAATACCAACATAACTACCGCAACGGAAGACGATTGGGCGAACGAATTCCTTGATCTGAAAGTGGCTTTAAAAATTGTGAATACCGTTGATGAAGCAATTGAACATATTCATCATTACGGAACAAAACATTCAGAATCAATTATAAGTGAGGATGCTGAAAGTGTTACTGCCTTTTTAAATAAAGTCGATGCAGCAGCTGTATATCATAATGCCTCTACACGCTTTACTGACGGTTTTGAATTTGGTTTTGGTGCAGAGATCGGGATTAGCACACAAAAACTACACGCTCGTGGACCAATGGGACTAGAGGCATTAACATCAACAAAATATATTGTTCATGGTACTGGACAAGTGAAAGGCTAGGTGCTATATTTTGCTACAAAACAAGAAAATTACATTTTTAGGTGCAGGCTCAATGGCCGAAGCGATTATTGGCGGACTCATATCAGAACAAGTTGTAGCACCGGAAAATATTATCGCAACCAACTTGAGTGATCATGAAAAATTACATTACCTCAAAAAAACGTATGACATTCAAACAGAAAGTGATCGTATGAAAGCTGTTCATGAAGGTGACATCGTTATTTTCGCCATGAAACCAAAACATGTAAAAGAAGCCATTGAAGCCATTCAGTCATCTACAAGACCGGATCAACTATTTGTCTCGGTGTTAGCTGGTATCCCTACGTTATATATTGAGGACCTTTTAGGGTCACAAGCTAGTGTGGTTCGCACAATGCCAAATACATCAGCAAAGGTTGGTGCTTCTGCAACAGCGATTTCAAAAGGAAGCTATGCAACTAATGAGCAACTTAAAGAAGTCGAACAACTTTTTGCAGCTGTTGGAACAGTTACCATTGTGACAGAAGATAAACTAGATGCCGTAACCGGGCTTGCTGGAAGTGGGCCTGCCTATTTTTATTACTTAATCGAAGCAATGGAACAAGCAGCCCAAGATGCAGGTCTTACAAAAGAAGAAGCATCTGAGCTCATTACTCAGACCGTTGTTGGTGTCGGTAAAAGGCTCCAAACAACCAGTAAAACATCAAAAGAACTCTATACGGAAGTCATGAGCCTAATGGAACAACCGAAGCGGGCATCAATGTTCTGAAAGAAAGAGATAGTCAAGAGGCCATGGTAAAAGCTGTGACCCGTGCTATTTCTAGATCAAAAGAATTAGGAGAGGTTTTCACCAAGTCAAAATAACTTATGGGTTTTTGAGAAGAACTTAAACACGTTTTTCTCAAAAACCTTTTTTATATTTATTGTTAGTTGTTTAATCGGAGGTGTTCTCTCCTTACTCCAGCTAGCCACTTCCCCCTGCTTTGGGACATTTAATAAACTTGCTTCTCTCTATTCCCTCTTACATATTGAACGGATAGAATTCTGTCTAATCGAAACATCCGAAAGCCTTTGCGTTCATAACAATAAGCCACAACATGGAGCTCATTAAACGTCTTTATTCGTACAATTCTCTGTGACAAAGAACCATCTGCAGCTTGATAGATCATTTCAAGCATTCTCTTTTCCTTTATGCTGTTCTTGAGAAGTTGCTCCATTCTTTCCCCTCTCTATCCTCTTTTTTGATTATCATACAAAATTACAACTTAAATTTCAAGAACATATGTTCGTTTAAGAATAACATCTTTTAGATGCACCTAAAATCTAGTAAAATAAATACTAGTATGTATTTTGAAGGAGCTATTAAATATGGAAACTAGAAATCCCGAATATGCTGCATCGCCATTTATTCGTGCTGTTCAGAAAATTGTTTTTCATCGAGCTTTTACGGCGACAATTATTACATTAATCGTCATTAATGCCATTATCGTTGGACTTGAAACGTATCCAGCCATTTACAAACAATATTATGACTGGTTTTATATAATAGACTACACTCTATTGTGGATTTTCACGATTGAAATTGCGATGCGATTTATTGCAACACGACCGACAAAGGACTTTTTTAAAAGTAGTTGGAATTGGTTTGATTTTCTTATTGTCGCAGCAGGACACATTTTTGTTGGTGCCCATTTCGTAACAGTGCTTCGTATTTTACGTGTTCTTCGTGTACTACGTGCAATCTCAGTTATTCCATCATTAAGAAGACTTGTTGATGCCTTATTAATGACCATTCCTGCACTGGGGAATATTATGATCTTAATGAGCATCATTTTCTATATCTTTGCTGTTATCGGAACGATGTTGTTTGCTGGAGTGGCTCCTGAATATTTTGGAAATTTACAACTTTCTCTTCTTACTTTGTTCCAGGTAGTGACATTAGAATCGTGGGCAAGTGGCGTTATGAGACCAATCTTTGTTGAAGTATCTTGGTCCTGGATTTATTTTGTTGTTTTTATTCTCGTTGGGACATTCATTGTTTTTAATCTCTTTATTGGGGTTATCGTCAATAACGTCGAAAAAGCAAATGAAGAAGAAGAAGAGGAACAAAAGAACTCGGAGCTAAAAGAACTTCGCCAAGAAGTAGCAGAAATGAAAGCAATGATTCAAACACTAACAGAACGAAAATAAAAAGGTTGTCCAAAGGTCTATTTATGACCTCATTGGACAACCTTGAGTTTTTTACGGACTCTTAGAAAAACCAAGTTTATTGAACCGTTTCATCTGCTCCGCCGAAAAATTCTTGATATAATTCAATGACAGCATGATCTGCATCAGAAGCATGAATTCCTAAAATTAAACTCACTTCTGAGGATCCTTGGTTAATCATTTCTATGTTAACATTTGCCCGCGTCAACGCTGCTGTTGCACGAGAAGAAATTCCAATTGTGTTATGCATTCCTTCCCCAACAATCATGACCATCGCAAAATCACGTTCAATATAGACATCATCCACCTGCAGTTCTTCTTGAATTCGTGAAACAACTCGTTCTGCTATCTCATCAGTTAGCTGATCTTGACGAAGAATAACCGATGTATCATCAATTCCTGATGGCATATGCTCATAAGATAGGCCTTCATCCTCCAAAATTTGAAGTAATTTGCGTCCAAACCCGACTTCTCTATTCATTAAGTATTTTCGTACATAGATGGTAGCAAATCCTTCATCTGCTGCTATTCCAATGACCGGATTCATAAAGTACTCTCTCTCAGCGATAATCATCGTTCCAGATGAAGATGGATTGTTTGTATTTTTCACACAAACAGGGATTCCATTGCGAAATGCCGGGAACAGTGCTTCATCATGGAACACAGAAAAACCAGCATATGACAATTCACGCATTTCTCGATAAGTCATTTTTTTGATCTTAACTGGATTTTCAATGACGTTTGGATTTGCTGCAAATACAGAATCTACATCAGTAAAATTCTCATATAAATCTGCCTTCACCCCAGCTGCTAAAATAGACCCTGTAATGTCTGACCCACCACGTGAAAACGTGACAAGAGAACCTTCTTTAGAGTATCCAAAGAAACCAGGGAATACAATAACTTCATCACGGTCTCTCAGCGCCTTTAAGTGATCATAAGCTTCTGGTAACACTTGAGCATTCCCAGGTTGATCACTAACAAACAATCCTGCATCTTGAGGATTTAAGTACGTAGCATGTAGTCCAATACTTTGAAAATAAGCAGCAATTAATTTGGCATTGTTGTCTTCCCCACTTGCCTTAATTAAGTCCATACAAGCTCCTGGTCGTAATCGATCAAACTGAAGCCGTTTACGCAAATCAGCCTCAATCGTTGCGACAACCTCTTTCCCTAAACCTAAACCATTGGCAATGTCATCATATCGATTAAGGACCGCTTGCAACTCGCTTTCAGTATCTTCATTTTTTAAGTAGGTTTCCCCCAATTGAATAAGAAGGTCCGTCACTTTCGTATCATCACTGCTTCGTTTTCCTGGCGCGGATACAACGATAATTTTTCTTTCTTTGTCTTCTGCAACAATGGAAGCTACCTTTTTAATTTGCTCCGCACTTGCGACTGATGTTCCCCCAAATTTCGCTACCTTCATGTTTTGTCTCCAGCTCCCTTATTCTTCAATTCTCTCTTCATATATACAAGTTTTTTGAACATTCTCAATATAGCACAATGCCTGAAGTTGTGCAAAACGATTCTTATGCGTTATTCGCCTACATTTTCTCATGAAAGTTCGTCAGTTATTCTCACCACTTTGTTCCATAAGATCCTCCCCGTTTCTTGGCAATGGCTCCCATTCCGACTAACCGAGGAACTGAAAGATTCTTCACTTCTTTTTCAGGGCCTTCTAAGCAGTGTGCAGAACGATTTTTTTAATTGAGCTATAAATAAAGTTGCATTGAACCTCTGTTCCCATTAACAAAAGAGTAGGTGACTTCTCACCTACTCTTTTAATTCATTATCCATTTTGACATAATAAAATAGTACATGTTCATAATCATCGTTTGGTTTAAGAGCTAACTCGTGATCAAAAGCACGTATAAAACTATCACTATTTTCAACATAATACGCAACGTATATTTTTTCACCAATTGGTATATGATCTAAACGATCAATCAAATATCCCCTTGACAACGCACCGACTTCTGCCCCTTCGCGCGTAAAGGAATACGTTGAGCTGCCAGAACTACCACTATCAAAAAGAATCTTCAAAGTCCCATTCATTTCAAGGTGATTATCTTTTTCTTCTTTGTTCATTGTAAATAAAAATCGAGCTCGTTCATCTCTTAATTCGGACTCTCTATCATTTGTCGCCATTGTCATTCCAGGGAGTGATTCAACAAGATTTCCGTAGTGAAAATAATCTACACCAACTTCGATTGTTTGAAAGTCTCCTGAGTCATCTGTGAAGTCAAAATAAAAAATTTGGTCTGCTAGCATCGAGAAAATCACTTGTTCATTTTCTGTTAGAACGATTTCCTTCATCGTCGTTTGCTCACTTGAGATCGATGTACGGAGTGAATCACATCCTGTTAACAATAGGAAGCTAACCATAATAAGAAACGTTGCTCTCATGCTTCGCTCTCCTTTATTGAAAAATCCCTATTAAGAAAGGCTTTGATTCTTGAAGTTGTTCTTCTGTACAAGAAGACTCACTCATGTAGTTTAATTGTTTAGCGTAAGATAGGGTTGTTTCCTCTAGATTATTTGTCAAGTCAGCTTGATCATAACAGCTAGGTACACTGTATACTTCAAGTGTATGATCAATAATAACTCTTGTATCCCCTGATATTTCTACATTGATTGGTATTAAAAAGCCTATAATTAGTAATAGAACTGCGAGTACCATCCAGATTTTTGTTCCTTTTTTCATTAGTTACCTTCTCCCTTTCATCCATGGAAACGATTCTCAACGATATTTAAAGTCGATATTCTTGTTTCCTTTTCCCTTTGTAGTGTAATATGGAGAAAGCACAACTGCAACATTTTTACTTTGCTATTCTTAAATAGCGAAACAAGTATCTACATGATAATCAGCCAACAATTGATTTTATTTTCAGGAGTGATAGATAAATGAAACGTTCGTTACCACCTAAAGCTGAGCGTCATCGCCATTTCGGGACAGTTGATCCAATTATAGGAACAAAGCCAACCGATAAAGAGAAGATGCCAGACTTACAAAATAAACCAGATGATTTTTATTTTCCAATTCAACAAGTCGGGATTTCTGAAGTCAAGTATCCGGTCATGATTGAATCGGAGCTTGCACCAACGACTCAAACGACGACAGCAACATTCGCCCTAACAACAAGCCTTGATCAAAATTTTAAAGGGATTAACATGAGTCGCTTAACAGAGCAACTTCATTTGTTCTTCCAATCACATTTATTAACAGATCAAACATTACGAGAATTCACGGCCATTCTTGCTCGTGAAATGAAACAAAGAGCTGCCAATGTCCGTGTAACATTCCCTTGGTTTTTTACAAAGACAAGCCCTGCAATGGAAAAAGAAGGAATGGCTCATGCTGATGTAACGTATGATGTAACATTTGATGAAGATAAAGGCTATACGTCGATTATCACATTAACAGGAGCTGTTACAACACTTTGTCCTTGTTCAAAAGAAATTAGTGAGTATAGTGCCCATAATCAGCGTAGTTTCGTGACAATGACGGTAACCGTCGATGATGCGTATGAAGCAGATTGGAAAACGGTTCTTTTAGAAGCTGCGGAAAGCAATGCGAGTTCGATTCTTTTCCCAGTCTTAAAACGTCCAGATGAAAAAGCCGTTACGGAGAGAGCGTACGAAAACCCTCGCTTTGT
This sequence comes from Halalkalibacter wakoensis JCM 9140, assembly GCF_000513095.1. Classification (GTDB taxonomy): domain Bacteria; phylum Bacillota; class Bacilli; order Bacillales; family Bacillaceae_D; genus Halalkalibacter; species Halalkalibacter wakoensis. The sequence goes on along the minus strand of NZ_BAUT01000004.1, from coordinate 107,968 downwards.
AGAAGACCTTGTTCGTCTTGTTGCTGCTGATTTATATGAGCACGAAGCGATTCGCTCATTTGAAGTGCAATGCCGCAACGAAGAATCGATTCATCAACATGATGCGATCGCTAAATTGAGCTATACAAAATAATATAAAAAGAAGAACCATTCCACTTTCGAATGGTTCTTCTTTTTTGAGTAAATTAGCACTCTTACTTTTTATTTGCTTTGTTGATTAACTTTTGTAATAGTTCTTCACGATTGGAACTTTGTAAGAAAGAAGCCGATGCACAAGAACGCAAAATTTCTCTTCTTTTCAGCTGATCCAATTGACTATTTAACACTTGTTTTCGTGCCTTCTCCAAAAAGAGTAGATCGTCTTCAATTGTTTCAGGTAGTATGCCTTCTACTTTTTTCATCAGTTTTTTTCCATACGTAGGGCTAGCTCCTCCAGTTGACAATGACACTGAAAGAGAACCTCTTTGTACAGTTAAGGGAAAATGAAAGTCACTTAAAGAAGAGTCATCTGCAAAATAAACGAGTTGATAAGGCTTCTTTTTCTCAAAAAGAGCCAAATGAAGCTCTGGATTATTCGTAAGGAAGAACAGAAGTTCCTCATCAAAATAAGCATGTGACTCAACAGAACCTTTTACCCAATGAAATTGTGGATTTTCTATAAATTGTTCTAGCTTGGAATCAATTGTCGGGGCATATAGGTTTACTTCTTTTATTCCAAGTTCCAATAATTTTGGGATATGCCTTGCCGCAACAGAACCGCCACCAATGACTGCCGCTCTTTTTGTATCAAGCTTTAACATAATAGAAAGGTGACTCATGATGACTGAGCACTTCTTTCATCAATCCGAACACGAAACGAGCAAGTGTCACAATTTACTCGAACATTTTCATCTAAAACCTCTTGTACACGAGTTCCTAAAACTGAAATCAATTGATCATCAAATCCTAAATAATCACAGAGAATAAATTCTTTTTCTGTTTCATCCGACCAATCATCTAACATTTTTTGTAAATCATTCATTAACACTCCTGTAAACAATAAGTAAGGAACAACATACACTTTATCGTTCGGAAGACGATTCATTCTCACTAAGCCCTCTTCTACATTTGGCCTAGTTGCTGCTAAAAACATACATCGACTTCATCGACAGGGACATATTCCCAAACAAGACGAGCAATCTTCATTAAATCACTAGTCTGGTCGGGATCACTACTCCCTCTCCCAACTAAAAGAATGGAAATCGGCTTACGCTCCTCATATTTAGGACGACGGTCAGAAAAGTCAAATCCTGCCGACCGCAGTCGATCTTTAATTATGGTTATAACAGTCGACTCTATTCCAATCGGACGCCCATACGAAAATGTTACGTTTGTATACTTTTTCTTCATTTTATTAATCTCATCTGGAATGTCTACCTTTGCATGCATGGCTGTTAGCAAAAGCAAGGGCACAACCGCAATTTTAGTGGCGCCTTGATTGATACATGCTTGAACCCCTTCCTCAATCGTCGGTTCAGCAAGCTCCAAAAAACAACACTCTTGAATTTCAATATTTGGATGTTGCTCTTTTGCTTTTGTAACAAACGATAAGAGCTCTTCATTCCCAGCTTGAACTCGACTACCATGACCTACGTACAAAATAGCTTGCATACATTCACCTACTTTTTGCAATATCTTTTACTATTTGAATTAATTCATCTTTAGAGGGCTCATTCATCATGAAATCCACTCGGTATCCTAAATCTTCAGCAGCTTTTTTTGATTCTGACCCAAAACAAATGATTTTTGCTCGATCACATAACGTGCTTGGTGTTTCACCAAGAGTAGCAATTTGATCTGTTACGACCTTAACAGCTTCAGCACTTGGGAAAACAATCGTATCAACCCGATCTTCATCAAGAATTCGCTGACAAGTAAAGTTGGATTGCTCGATAATTTCATCCACATGTGAAACAACAAAGTCATGGTCTCCATAGAGCTCATTCCTTTTTTGTTCCTTTGTTGACCAATTAGTAGAACCAACAACTAAACGCTTATTGCTGTCCATCATCTCCTGAACTGGAAATGCTGAACAGGCAAATGACTCAATTTCTCTTCTTGACTTTTTAGAGGCACCAAAAAGCTGAGCTTGTATGGAACGAATATCAATATGATTCATTTTTAACTGAGCAAAAAACCATTGAACAGACTTCGGTGAATGAAATATAATTTGATCATAATTTGAAAACGAAATGCTTTGTTCAAGTTTAGCGTGCTTCGTCACAAAACGTGGATATTCAAACACATCTGCTCCCAGTTTGACTAATTCGTTTGCAATTTCACTTGCTCCTTCAGTCGTTCGTCCAAATAGTATATGCTCTCCAAACAATGGCTGTCTTTCAAACCAACTTTCCTTTGTACGCAATTTTGCAACTTGTCCAACTAAAGTAATGGCTGGGTTTGAAAACTTTTCTTTCTTAACGAGATCTGCAATGGTTTCTAAGTCTCCGCTTAATGTTTTTTGCTTACCAACAGTACCCCATTGTACCAATAGAACTGGAGTTTTAGGATCTCGTCCAAAGTGAATTAACTGCTCACATATATATGGTAGATTTTTTACCCCCATATAAAATGCAATTGTATCAATTCCTGTAGCTAACCCTTTCCAATCAATAATAGGCTGGCCCGTTGGTGATTTGTCGTGACCTGTCACAATTGCAAAAGAAGCACCATAATCACGATGTGTAACAGGAACACCTGCATATGTTGATGCCCCGATACTCGCTGTAATTCCCGGAACAATTTCATAGGAAATCCCAGCTTCTTCTAGTGCAGCAGCTTCCTCTCCAACACGGCCATAAACACTCGGGTCTCCTCCTTTTAATCTGACAACGTTCTTTCCTTCTTGTGCATATTTTACTAGCAAATCATTTATCGCTTCCTGACGAAGCAAGTGGCGATCAGGTAATTTTCCACAATAAACCATCTCTGCACCTGGTTTCGTTACTTCGAGTAACAATGGATTTACTAGTCGGTCATATAAAATAACATCGGCTTTTTCTAAACATTGCTTACCTTTTACTGTAAGTAATCGAATATCGCCCGGACCCGCTCCTACTAAATAGACATACCCTTCATTCATCTTGATTCCCCTTCTCTTCCTACTTTCTCTATTTCCAACCATCAATTCCCGACTTTTTTATAAGATTAATCAATTATATAACAACCACTCTTGTAACTCAATTATAAATGTATTCTCGTGATATAAGGAGAGTTTGCATTCATTTTTTGTTACATTCTCAATTATGTATGTAAGATTTCCTTACATTAACAACCCAAAATGACAAGATTCTATGCTATGATATAAAAAAGATCAGAACATTCTAACTTAACAAGGGGTGGAATGGGTGTCATCATATAAAGATAAAAAAGTGATTACAATTGGAATTGTTAGTGAACTTACAGGCCTATCAGAGAGAAAAATACGCTATTATGAAGAGAGAAAATTAATTTATCCCGAAAGATCAAAAGGCGGTACTCGAAAGTATTCATTTCTTGACGTAGAACGACTATTAGATATTGCCAACAAAATGGAAGATGGTATGCAAACGTTCGAGATCCGAAAAATGGAACAAAAACAAATGCAAAAGAAAGAAGTGCGTGACCGTATGCTTCGGGGGCAACTTAATGCCGCATTTAATATTCGTAAATAAAACATGTGTGACGAGCAACTACTCGTTAGACATGTTTTTTTTTGCGTTTTTTACTGTTTCTTTTTTAGTTTTCCAAAAAACCTCCTCTTTTTATCATAGAATATGAAGTCGTTTGACAAACTACATACAAAGATATGTAAATGATAAAAGGTGGTTACGTATGCGATTTTATGTTGGATATCTCACGTTATTCCTTTGCCTAATTGTTAGTTCACCTTCATACAGCTTAGCTGTTACAGCCACAGACCATCAAGCTGCTATCATCATCGATGATTTTGGTGGAGATGTACGTGGAGTTTCATCTTTTTTATCGGGAGATGTTCCAGTAACGGTCGCGATTATGCCATTTATGGAACAATCAACAGAACAAGCAAAACTAGCCCATGAAAAAGGACTGGAAATTATTATTCATATGCCCATGGAACCGAAAATAGGGAAAGCATCATGGTTAGGTCCAAATGCCATTACGAGTGATCTGTCGAATGAGGAAATACGAAAAAGAATAGAAGCAGCGATAGAAAATGTTCCCCATGCAAAAGGCATTAATAATCATATGGGCTCAAAAATCGTAGAGAATGAGCGAATTATTCGGGTTATTTTAGAGGTAGCGGCCGAAAAGGGATTGTATGTCATTGACAGCAAAACAAGCTCTGCTTCCGTTATTCCAAAGATTGCTCGTGAGCTGAACATTCCATGTGGGACTAGAAGCATCTTCCTTGATGATACTCATTCTTCAAAACAACAAGTATTGAAACAAATGAACTCATTATTGAATATGGCAAAAAAGCATGATGACTCTATTGCAATTGGACACGTCGGCATTAAAGGTCATGAAACGTTTGCCGGGATTGAAGAAGCACTTCCTTTGTTTCAAAAAGAAGGGGTAACAATCGTTCCAACTTCTCACTTATTAAAAACCAATATAGATGAAGACCACTCCGATTTTTGGAAACCATTAGTGGAAGGTGAGGAAGATGACTAGGGATATCAAGGAACTACCAAATAGAACGTTCACAGCAAAGGACAATTCCAAGATTATTATCCGACCGGCTCACATACAGGATGCTGATGATATTCTTTATTCCGTAGCATCCATTATTAACAAAGGTGTATACATTCAAAAAGAACGTGTCCGTACAAAATTAGAAGAACAAAACTTTATTGAAGAAATGAAACGAAACGGACATATGTATATCGTAGTGGAAATAGATGGTGCAGTAAGAGGCATTGCAAGAGTCATTCGAGGAGAGCTCGAGATGAAGCGCCATACCGGACTTTTCCGAACATGGCTGCATGAAGATGCACAAGGAAAAGGTATCGGGAAACAAATTATGGATTATACTTTAACTTGGTGTAGGAGACATCAATTACACAAGCTCTGCCTCACCGTGTTCGCTTCAAACGAAGTCGCCATTCATTTATATAAAAAGGCCGGTTTTATTATCGAAGGAAAGCAGAAAGATCAAGCTTATCTTAATGGAACCTATGAGGATGAGTTATTTATGGCTTACTTTTTTAAGTGAAATTAGAAAGGAATGATCACATACATGTTATGGAGAATGGCACGAACCGTGTTAATAGTTGGTCTTGTCGGAATAGGTTTAGCCATTATCGGACGGGCATTAATCGATGATTATCAATACTCGTTTGAAACAAAGCAAATTCCACAAGAGCTTGAAGTCTCTGCAATGAACCATTTAATGGCAGAAGACTTATCGATGACAACATCCATGTTTTTAAAGCAGTTATCCGCTCAAATGCAACGATGGTCTAATCAAGACTTAAACAATCAAGAGCTCCAGACACGCTTTGCTGAAGAAGTAAACGAGCACCCTCATTTTCATGGATTTGCGGTAATGAAAGAAGATAAAGTCATTACAGCTATAGGAGAAATGGAGAGGCTAGATCCTTCAAAAGTTACACACACCCATATGGCTAGTCGCTTTTCGGATCCTTATTCTGTTGATGGGCGTCAATATATGTTAATGGGTGAAGAATTAAACGATGGTCGAATGGTGCTTGGTGAGATCGACTTATCTTTTGTGAAATCATTTGTGAAAGGGCTAGCTTCTGTTGCTGATGCAAATGGAACGTTTTTTGTATCAGGCGCTGACCCAGAAGTTGACTGGGAAACAACCGCAGACATACCAGAAAAATTAGAAGCAGAAACGGTTCCTGAATTAGGATGGCAAATTGTTGTTCACTCCGACGAGCATAAACCTGAACAGTTGCAACAACCTTTCTATGAACATCAAGCTGTTATTAAGTTTAAACATCCTGAATTTGCTACGACATGGTTTAGTGAAAATCAGGACCTTGAAATAAAAGAAGACAATAATCCTTTATTTGTCGTTGAATCAACGAGAGAAACAACGGAACAGCTGGTAAGAAGATTAAGATTAGAATACGATTTAGCTATTGTGGAACCAAATTATAAGATGACCAAACAAGTCATTTTATTCTCTACAGATCCGAACGAAACAAGAAATCAAGCTCCACGAACAACAAACAGAGAAGCAGAAGAAGCACCTCATCAAACACCAAGGCATGCTGAAGGTGTGCAGCAAAATGTGTTAACGACTACTCCAAACGATGAATTTTTTGAGCCATATCAATGGAATTTAGATCAAATAGAGATTCATGAAGGATGGAACTTAACAGGTGGCCAAGGTGTTAAAATAGCTATTTTAGATACAGGAGTTGACCCGAATCACCTCGACATTGCAGAAAAATTAGGCCCTGGCTATAACGCTTTTGATGATAATACCGATTTTTCTGATGCTCATGGACATGGAACACATGTAGCTGGTGTAGCTGCAGCGTTAACAAACAACGTTACCGGAATAGCTGGAATCTCTTGGGATAGCACGATCCTTCCTGTAAAAGTTCTGAACGATGAAGGAGAAGGTTCATCATATGAGGTAGCGAAAGGAATTTATTGGGCTGTAGATCAGGGGGCTGACGTTATTAACATGAGTCTTGGTGATTATTATCCATCTGAGTTGTTGCATGATGCTATTCGTTATGCATATGAACAGGATGTCGTCTTAATTGCAGCTTCAGGAAATGATAATGTGCAAGACCCGATGTACCCTGCTCAATATGAGGAAGTGTTCACTGTCGGAGCAGTTAATGATGCTAGAAATCGAGCTTTCTTCTCTAATTACGGAGATCATGTAGATGTAACAGCACCTGGTGAGCACATTCCAAGCTTATTTCCTGATAACAACTATGTCGTCATGTCAGGGACTTCGATGGCCGCTCCTCACGTTGCAGGCTTAGCGGGATTGATTCGTTCGTTACGTCCTGAATTATCAAACGAAGAAGTGTACAATGTTATAAGATCAACAGCCAAAGACTTAGGAACAGATGGACATGATCCATACTACGGTTTTGGTGAGATTGATATCGCTAAAGCATTGCAATCTATTGCCAACTAACCACTAAGGTATGATCATCAACAAAAAGATAAAAAACAAGAGCAACATGAGAATGTAAAAAGCCAGACCCTTCAGTGTCTTGCTACGAATAGATGTAGTAGGAAATACTGAGGGTCTGACTTCTTATATGATGTTGTTGTCCTTTAAATAATCCAAAATCGCTTGTACAGATTCTTCAACCGTCTGTTTATCTGAATCAACAATAATTTCAGCTGCATTGGGTTCTTCATACGGCGAGCTAATACCAGTAAACTCTGGAATTTCTCCCGACCGTGCCTTTTTATATAGTCCTTTAGGATCACGTTGTTCGCAAGCTTCTAAGGAACAGCGCACATACACCTCAATAAACTCTCCCTCTTCCACTAATTCACGCACGCGATTCCGATCTTCTTTAAATGGGGAGATAAACGCCGTGCAAACAATGGTACCTGCATCAACAAAAAGTTTTGCTACCTCACCAATTCGTCTAATGTTTTCTTTACGATCTTCGTCACTAAAACCTAGACCTTTATTTAACCCATGGCGAACATTATCCCCATCCAATACGTAACTTGTTTTCCCTTGTTGAAACAGTTGCTGCTCTAAAGCATTTGCTAATGTTGACTTTCCTGCCCCGGAAAGACCTGTAAACCACAAAATGGCACTTTTATGCCCGTTGCGTTCTTGACGTTCTTCTTTTTTAATGGTTGTCTCATGCCAAACAATGTTATTCGTCAAAGCTATTTCCCCCTTAAATAAGTTCATGTATGTTAAAAAGAAAAGCGATTGATAAGCTATTTTAGCTTCAACAATCGCTCCAGCAAACAACAACGTATCCCGTACTTTAGGAAGTATTAGATCCATTGTCGATTCAGTTCGACTGAGTACTATCTACTATGCATGAACTTTCATGCCACGAATTAATACTTCAACGACTTCACGTCTACTAAATTCCGGAGGCGGTACAACACCTTCAGATAACATTTGACGAACCTTAGTACCTGAAAGGACAACATGATCGTCTTTACCATGAGGGCACGTTTTTGTAGATGCCATGTTTCCACAAGCCTTGCAAAAGAAACTATGTTCAAAGAACAATGGATTAATTTCCAATTCTCCTTCTTCAAACTCAGAGAAAATTAATTGTGCATCATACGTTCCATAATAATCACCAACACCAGCGTGATCACGCCCAACAATAAAATGAGTACAACCATAATTTTGACGAACAATTGCATGGAATATTGCTTCACGCGGACCAGCATAACGCATAGCAGCTGGGAAAACCGCTAAAAACACTCGGTTTTTCGGATAATACTTCTCAAGCAATACTTCATAGCTTTCCATACGAACATCTGCTGGAATATCATCCGACTTGGTTTCACCGACAAGTGGATTTAAAAACAACCCATCCACAATCTCAAGTGCTGACTTCTGAATATATTCATGCGCACGATGAACAGGGTTACGCGTTTGGAACCCTACAATTCGTTTCCATCCTAACTCTTCAAACTTTGCACGAGTTTCTTTAGGATCTAGGTAATAGGTTTCAAAACGTTCATGTTGAACACGTTTCGTCAACGTGATTTCCCCACCAACATACACATTTGGACGTTCAAACATTTTTTTCACGCCTGGATGTGCATCATCACTTGCCCGGTAAACTTTTTCTGCTTCTACTTGCTTATTAGGTGTATAAATATCAGCAATGTCGATTACGCCATATACATCTCCATCAAAAATAAGCTTCGCTTTTTCCCCTACAACAAGATCAGCTGCCTTTTCTTCTGTAACTGGTAATGTAATGGGAATGCTCCAAACAGTCCCATTAGCTAGACGCATGTTTTGGACAACAGACTCATAATCTTCTTTTCCTAAAAACCCTGTTAACGGACTGAATCCTCCAATTCCAATCAATTCTAAATCAGATAGTGAAAAAGAATCTAATGCTATTTCTTTTGTTATAGCTGATGTGTCATAAGATTGATCAAAACGGTTAATTAATGTGCCTCCATGTGCTTGAATCATCGAAAAACTCCCTTTCTATTTCGCTTATTTGTGTAATCCACATTCCGTTTTGGCTGAATTTGCCCAACGCCCACTACGAGGATCTTCTCCTTTTGCAACTGGCTTTGTGCAATATTCACAACCTATACTCGGAAAACGTTTGTCATGCAACTCGTTGTAATCTAACTGATGAAGTTTTACATACATCCAAATTTCTTCTTCTGTCCAATGAATCAAAGGACAAATTTTAATTGAGTTGAATCGATTGTCTTGATTGACAAACTGAGTGTTCGCTCTTGTTGGCGATTGTTCTCTGCGTAACCCTGAAATCCAAGCATTATAACGACTTAATTCACGCTCAAGAGGAACCATTTTTCGCAAGTTACAGCACGCATCCGGATCTCTCTCCCACAAACGATCACCATGTTGTTCTGCTTGTTGTTCTGGTGTTAACTCAGGTTTCGCTAGTTCAATATTTAACGTTGGATAACGTTTCTTTACTTTTTCAATCAATTCATATGTTTCTTTAAAATGAAAATCGGTATCAAGGAAAAGAATGGTCGCATCTTTTTTCACCTTACTAATTAGATCAATCAGCACCATACCCTCGACACCAAAACTACAGGAGTATACTAAGCGATCGCCAAACTCACCGTAAGCCCACTTTAAGACGTCCAGAGAATCTTTCCGTTCTAAATCCTTATTTAGTCTTTCATAATCCTCTTTATTTAATGATTTATAATTTAAACTCATCTTCTCACCCCTTGATAAGTAAAAACGACGCTGATTACACGTGCATGCTAATCAATCGCCGCCTCTAGTTGTTCTAGTCAGCACGCTTTTTTATTTCAATCGCACTTTTTCACTTTTTTCTATTTGAACAATCTTTCCATCTTGAACAATTAACGTCACAGAACCAAATTTTAACCCGTCTAGTAGTTCTTGCAATTGCTTGCTTACACGTTGAAATTCTTGTTCACTTGCCATCTTATCCTCCCTCAAATCCAATTATTTCAAACGAGGAAGTTCAATTCCTTGTAATTTGATATGATTTATTAGTTTAATAGTATTCTATCCATCATTCAAAAAAAAGTCAAGATAATATGTCGTAAAAAATTCGCGGTGAGTGCAAAGAAGCACACTCCCCTTTATGGGTGGTGCGCTTCCGATTTATGGTTTTGTAACTGTTCCTGTTACCTCTTCAATTGTAACTGTTCCACCACGGCTTTCTAAAATGTCGACATCGCCTTCTATATCTTGAATAAGTAAGTTTCCAGAACCGCTTCTTATCGTAACATTTCCTCGATGATCTTGAAGTTCAACATTCCCAGAGCCTACAACAAGCTGTAAAGGACCGGCTGATGTTAGGACACTCGTTAGTCCAGCATTGTTATTAATAGAAATATCACCGTTAACATTCTCAAGCGTTACATTACCGGCACCATCTGTAATTACTACATTGCCTTCTATATCCAATAAAGATAAATGATTTGCTCCATGTTGAACGTTAATATCCGACTTCATAGATTGGATTTTTAATTGTCCTTCATTTTGTCGGTAAATCATTGAGAGATGATCTGGTACTTCAATTTCTAAATGAACAAACCCTTGTTCAACATTCGTTCCTCGGTTTACCGATGTTTGCAAAAGACCTGCAGTTCCATCCAATTCTAATGAAAGAGTAATATTATTTTCAGTGAATTGTTTTGCTTGCTCCATATTCTCATCACTCATTGCCGAAAATGTTGCCGTAACTTCAATCTGCTCCAAGTCCGGGACACCAACAATTGAAACGTCACCTTCCTCATGATGAATCACCATTTCTTTTAAACCGTCGGCATCTAATGTAAAGACTTCCTCATTTTCATATGTAACAATGTTACAACCAGCCAACCCTACGAGGAGTGTCGTATAAATAAGCACTTTCACAAAATTTGTCATTCCGTTCTCTCCTGTCTATTTTCATGCCAGATTCCTCATTAAGTGTACAAAATGTTTGCCAGGAAGCCAACACTTATAAATAGATCTTGTTTAAATTCACTATTTAGTCACTTTTTGATAAAAGGAAGGACATCAGCTGGTGCTTTTTCCCTTTTCACATATTCTATTTTATACCCTTCTTTTTTGCGCTTGTGGAATGTCTTTTTTGATATTGGTCTAGCTCTTGACCAGCTAAGAGAATGTATATTGTTCCAAGAATCATGTGTAATTAATTCTTTTTTATAATAATAATTGTTACCAGATGGATACGACTCACATATGTATTTAACCGTTTGTTTTGAATGCATATTTGCCACTCCTTTGTTCCTATCGTTCCCAGAACAAACGAAGTTCAAACGATAAAACAAACGTCCACCTGATGTCAGGTAGCACCCTTACATTTAGAGTTGCCGTTATTAAATTCTTTTCTAATTGCCTCTTCCCTTTCTTTAAACATATTCGTTAAAATAGGTTTACTAATATAACTAGGAACCCACGCTTTGAATGTAACGATATCTTCCATAACTGTTTGTGAGCCTAGTGAATAAAAACGATGTTTATGATGCCATTCCTTAAATGGAAATGGAATTTTCTCTCCTTTATCAATAAAAAAGTGCGGAGCCTCAACATCTTCAATAACAGAGGCCCAGTGTGCAGACAAAAAGAAAAAGTTCAGTTTCATTAAAATCGTATTTCCTTTTGTTGTACTTGGATTAGTTAGGATCGTCACTTTAGGGAACGTTGTAATCTTTGCTAAATTATCAGCTGTTGAAAAAAAATTCCAAACCGTTTCAATTGGTGCATGAATATGCGTTCGATACGTAAATACAAGATGATCCACTTTCTCACCTTCTTCTTATTTATGGCTATTTCGCATGGATTGTTGCTTTGGAATATCAAAAACCTTCTTTTTATAATACAAACGAACATACGAGGAATAGAATATGAACAAAAACAATGTTATCTTTACAATCGGCATGATCTTAGCCCTTATTTTATTATCTTTAAGTTTTTCCGTACAGCCCAATCACTTTTGGACGCTTTTTCCGTTTTCACTACTTTTGCTAACGATATATAGCTGGATATTTGAGCGGCATACATTTGAAACTCCTTCATTGGTTCAATGGATCATTGCGATAGGAAGTGGTGTTTTCATTTATTTGTTGTTTGCTATTGGCAAATGGCTTATTGTCATAACTGACATTCCATTATTAGCACAATTACAACAGCTTTACTTGCTCGTACAACCAGTTGAACCTATACACTATGTCTGGCTCTTTCTTGTTATTATTCCAGGAGAAGAGTGGTTTTGGCGTGGATTTGTTGTAAAACATTTAAGCAGGAGAACCTCCTTGTTACGGGCAGCGTTTATCGGGACCTTGCTATATGGAGCAGCCCATATCGTAACAGGGAGCATTCTTCTCGTTATCGCTGCCTTGATTGCAGGATTTGTTTGGTCTCTTCTTTATGTTAAGACCGAAAATATCATTCTCGTAATCGTGTCTCACCTTATCTTTAATCTATTTCTACTCGTTCTGTTTCCACTTATGTAATGAAGAGGGCAGGAAATCGGTCATTGTCACTTTGTCACTCACTAGCCTTGCAGAAAACAGGAATTTTCTTACATAAGTTAATGGGTAACCATCCGCAGGGGAATGACACTACGCTTTCCGCGGGTGCCCGGTGAGCCTCCTCGGCTGTCGCCTGCGGGGTCTCACACTTGGGTCACTGGTCCCGCAGGAGTCTCCGTGTCATTCCCCCCTGCTAGGGTTACTTTTCCATCCTTAAATGTATTTATTTTACATGCACATGCATGGTATTTCTCCTATTGTTTGTGATTTGAGTAACATGTCTTCACACATACAATAGGGGATTTTTTTATGTCTGTATAACCAAATAAATCCTTTTATGGTAGGAGATTCAATTTGTTTGCAAGGCTAATGCTTTTCACTGCCCTCTATCATTGGTTATCGAATGTAGGCTGTTCTCACGCATAAATATTGACCATAAGCCCTTTTATTTCACCAACCATATTTAATATATCTAACCCTTTTTTTTGTTTTTGTAAAACAGCATCTGTTAAATCCAACAGCTTACGGTCAACTTCTTGTACAATTTTATAAATTTTCGTTCGACCACGTCTATTAAATCCTCTTCGCTCTTCTAAACTCAAGCCAAAGTGAACGGCATCTTCCATAAACTCTTTTACAAGCTGTTTGTATTTTCGTAGTTCATCTACCGTCCTTGTTTCGGCGAGAACTTTTCCTTGATCATCTATTTTGCTCATCAGCTGCGACAAGCGTTCATATGCTTTTTCATCCCTTTGTTTTCCCATCACTTCCTGGAAAGACACTTTCGCTTCAGGGCCTACTTTTTTCGGTTCAACACGGCCCAAACCTGTCTTGGCTATACGCTGTACATCCATAGTGCACCTACTTTCTCATTTGAAACCTGCTTTCGTTAGTCTAACACAAAACGAAATGAAAATGAGGTGCCTCCAAAAGATTCCACCCTTTTAAGACACCTCTTCATTTTTTTATTGTAGCAATTGTAATACGCCTTGAGGCAATTGATTCGCTTGAGCTAACATCGCTGTTGCCGATTGATTTAAAATGTTGTTACGAGTGAACTCCGTCATTTCTAACGCCATGTCAGCATCACGGATACGTGATTCAGATGCTGTTAAGTTTTCATGAGTTACTTGAAGGTTGTTGATTGTGTGTTCCATACGGTTCTGAACTGCACCTAATTTAGAGCGCGCTTCAGATAATTTGTTTATTGCCTGGTCAAATGCAAAAATAGCTCTATTTGCATCCTCATTGGTTAGTACATTTACATTTTCAATTCCTAAAGTCACGATATCCATTCGCGGAATATCAATCATAACGTTTTGGTTTGTATTCGGTCCAATTTGAAATGAAAGTGCATTGTTGGTAACAGTAAAGTTAAAGTCACCTTCATCTGAATTAGATGCTTTAATATTATTTTTGAACTGATATTCCACTCCCCCATAACGGAATGCCCCATTTGTACTCACTAGTTCACGTGGAGCTTGAATAGCAACTGCACTACCATTTGAGACACTTCTTAACTCCATTGTTGCCTCTGCTTCCATTTTTACTTTTACTGTTCCAGCCGATGAAATCTTATGGATATCTATAGTAAGTCCAGAGACCGTCCTTCTTTCAATTGCATTTGCTCTTAAATCTTCTAAAAGAGCAACTTTTTCAGTTATCAATCCTCGATTTGTTTCTTGTGAAGCTTCTCTCTCAGTAATTAGCTCTTGATTTGTTCCTTGAGAAGCCTGCCTATTCGCTATTAAGTTCTCTTGTTCATTAATAATTTGGTCTTGATCTCCAATAATAGTTTGTTGTTCAACAATTAATCCCGAAAGCACTTGAATACGACTAGTTTGCTCCTCAGTTGGTTCATCTAATTCTTCTAAACTGTTTAGTTCAGTTTGGAGTACACCAAGCTCATCCTCAGCCCCCGACTTTAAAGCTTGAGCTTCAGTAATTACTGCTTGCGCCTCAATTATCTCTTCTTCTGCAACAGCAATCTCTTGTCTTGCATTATCAATATCTAATTGAGCTGAAGCGATTGCTTCTTCAGCTGCAGTCATTTCTGTTTGAGCAGATAAAATAGCTTCATTAATTTCATCTGTAGTCTGAATTGCTTTTTCACCAATTTCTACAACCTTGCTCCCAATTGACAATCCATCTGGATCGAGAACTTCCACTCTGGCATAATTATTCGGCTCAACATCTCGAACCAATAAGGTATATTCACCAAGTTTCATTGCTTCTGCACCTTCACCGAAATTCTCAAAGACAATGTCATCAACATGTTGACCTAATCCCGCAGAAGGTTGTGTGGCAGTATATTTGGGAGAAACTCCTGAAATCGCAAGCTGATAATCTCCTGATTTAAGGTTTGCATCCATTACTCGTGGAAAATCAACTAGGTTAATACTATTTGCATTCGTATCATAAGTAGTTAAGACTGCACTAAACCCATTTAATAATTTACGTGTATTAAACTCTGTTTTCTCTGAAATATCATCTATTTCAAGTTTCAGTTGATCAATTTCTTTTTGAATTTGCTCACGATCATATTCTGTATTTGTATCATTGGCAGCTTGTACGGCTAATTCTCTCATCCTTTGAAGCATAGTATGAACTTCTTGCATTGCTCCTTCTGAAGTTTGCATAAGTGAGATTCCGTCCATCGCGTTACGTTCAGCCTGTTTTAACCCACGAATTTGTGAGCGCATTTTTTCAGAAATAGCCAGTCCAGCTGCATCATCTGCTGCGCGATTAATCCGCAAGCCGGAAGATAATTTCTCTAAATTTTTAGATGTATTAAATTGATTTTGATTTAAATTTCTGTAAGCATTTAATGCTTGAATATTATTATTGATTTTCATATATCATTACATCCTCTTTTTTTATTAGTCATCATTCATAAATTGAATAGCTATCATATACTTTTATTTTTTGTTTTACACGGTTAGGCATTCGATCTCGGTTAGTTTTCATTGCTTCATTCCACGAAGTCATAATTGTTGTCAGAATGTTAACTATTTCTGCTATCTTCGCTCTGTCTTTTGTGAAATTTGCTATTACTAACTGATTTGCAATATAGTTATACACTTGTTCAAGCTGATCAGCAACGATACCTGCTTCATAGTTTAATCCAGCTCCTATTCTATGAATAATATCGCTTGCTTTTTGCAACTTTTCATTTACTTTAATAAAATCTTTCTTCTCCATATATTCCATTGCATCTTCCAAATTTGTCAAACAAGCTTCATAAAGCAATGCTGTAAGTTCCTGTGGCGATTTTTGTAATAACGCTTCTTCTGTTAGGAATGTGGTCAACACGTTCCACCTCCATATCTAGTCTTTCTTGTTTTTATATCGGATTTTGTTCACTAGAGTTTAATAGCTTTTTTCCATTTCCTCAATAAGTAATAATATCTCAGCTATAACAGAATAGAGTTGAGGAGGGATATTGTCTCCTAAGTCCATATCTATTAAGTTTTCTACTAATTTAGCATCTTCTTGCATATGAACATTGTTTTTTTTCGCTAACTCAATAATTTGATTGGCTATTTGACCTTTTCCATGGGCAACCACTTTGGGAGCTCCACCATTTTCATCGTCATAACGGATAACAGCAGCAGTGGGCCCATTGGTTTTTTTTCTTTGTTTATGGTTGATATGTCTTGTCACCATCATATTTTATAGTCAAATCCTTTCTCGCCAAATACGGGTAATTGCGAAGATTCTTGCTCATTTGTCGTTGGCTTCTCTACTGAATTCAATTTGCTATAATTAATTCCATTGATGGAGTAGCCGATCTCACCCAACTTCGTTACAGCCATCTCCACAAGCGGAGCCATTTTTTCTTTGAAATCAATTTTGTTGTTTTTTAATGTAACAGAAAGTTGTCGTTCTGTTGCAGAAATGACAATCCCGATTTCCCCCATTTTTGGAGTTTCCATTAAAAAGTACAAACTACAATTTTCCCAGTCTACTTTTTGCCCTTCGTTTCGTGAATTAACAAAAACTTGTAAATTTTCTACTTTATCTTCCAATAGAAGTGGCAATTGAAAGTACAGACTTTGCAAATTACTTTGCTGATCTGAACGGCTCATTAATTGCTGCCCTGTTACATTTGTTAGTGCCTGATTGGCTAACTGCTGAACTCTTGAGCCTTCCTCTTCTCCTTTGGCTATCTGCATAAGTAAGGACTTCAGATTTCGATCAGACGACTCTTGTTGCTCTCGACCAGATGCTAATTGCAAAGCGATTTCACTATCACGATTTAATCCTAGGCTACGAACCATTTCAAACATCGATCGTGGTGATCCTTCTTGAATAGGTCCCCGAGCCACTTCAACGTATTTCGCTTCAAATCCTTTCGCTGGTAGTTCGCGTAACGCTTGTTCATTCGCCGCTGTATAGTGCTTTACTTTCGTCTCCGATGGTTTAAATTGAAGTTGCTCAACTTGCCGCTTTACTTCTTGCACAATTTCGTTAGCTTGTCGATATTGGCCACGGTTAAGTAATTTCTTAGCTTCTGTTAATTGACTGCTCGCCACCATTAGTTGACGCTCGGTTTTCATGTCCGTAACTAACATCATTTCACTTTTTAATATTGCATGATCTAGATTTTTAATAGTCGTTTCAAGCAATGGTTTTGCTTGAGGTTGAGCTTGATGGCGAAATTGCTCAATTTGCCGATTAACGAGATCAAGATTCCTTGTAATATCTCTTTGAAGCTTTTTAAATTCAACAGTCATTTGAGCCATTTTTTCTGTTATCGTCGTTACAGCAATTGCCTTGCTTGCAACTTCTATACTTGTTTGAAATTCTTCATTTCTCGTATAGGAACTTGGATCTTGCTTAGAAACTTGTTGCTGCTGAATACCTTTATCAATTTCTTGAATAAAATTGGCCAATTCTTGACGTGCTTTTAACTCTCTTCCTTGCTGCTGTAGTTCTCGTGCAATCGAAACAGATTCATTCAATCTATTTTGTTGCCCCGCAGTGAGCTCGGAATGGTTATTCAATAATGTATTTACTTTCTGTATAGCCTGTTCTAAGGAAGGTTCTCGTCGAAGAGTTTGAAAGGCTTCAGATGTTACTTCACTCAAAGTTCTAACGTGTGAGGTCTCAACTTGTGGCCTTTTCTCCATTAACTGTAAAGATTGCTGTAAGCGCTCATTCCCTGCATGTTGCAATTGGACCGACTGACGAAGAGACTTGGACAGTTCATTAGTAGAGATTTGCCCTACAATTGTTTCAATTCGTCCTTGAACAGTGTTAGTCAATCCCTGTTGAGCAAGTTGCTGACGGACCTCGGAAAGAGCTTGACGTTCTGGTTCAGTATTTAGTCCCCTTTCAGCTTGTTGCAACGCTTGACTTAAACGTTCAACCGAAATCTTATCAAGTTGACGTGCTTCTGTAACGAGCCGCTCGACTGCACGACTCGTTTGGCGATCTACTTGTGGTTGATTAGCCAATTGCTGGACCCGTTCTGAGGCACGAGTCAAAGATTCACGCTGAATCAAATTTCGTACATCTTGGTTTGAATCTACTGCTCGTGCAGAATTTCCTTCCCTCACTTGATTTGTTTGTCCGCGCTCTTGGCTTGATTGCACATCCCGCTCTAACCTTTCAAGTCCTTGTGCAATTCGTTCTAGCCCCACTCTCTCTTGTCCACGTCCTGCATCCGTTCTTGCTTGTTGTATGACTCGATCTAATTGCCCCGCTTGATCGCGGCTTATTCGTTCAGGTTGAATTAATCTTCTCTCAACTTGCTCACTGGCTTGTTGAACGGTTCTAGCTGTTTGCACATCCTGGTGAACTTCGCGAATGTGTAGAGCTTGAGTTGAGGTTTTCTTTGTTACTGCTTGATTTTCTAGTTGGTTCACAGCACTTATTAAACGGTCATTTACCAACTGTTGGGTTTGATTCATTTGTCGGACTTCCCGTGTTAATTGCTCGTGTCCCGGCGTACGATTTTCTCCTAACTGCCTACTCAGACTTTCAATTCGCTCCCTTGACATTAGGGACAAGCCATGTTGTTCCACTTGTTGACGCACACCTTGGATCAGCTGCCGTTCTGATGGGTTTGCAGCCTCTCTCTCCACATGTTGAAGCGTCTGAATCACTCGGTCTGTACCGACTCGATCAATATTACGAACTTCTGTTGCTAACTGTTCCACCACACGACTCATTTGGCGATCTACTTGTGGTTGATTAGCCAATTGCTGGACCCGTTCTGAGGCACGAGTCAAAGATTCACGTTGAATCAAATTTCGTACATCTTGGTTTGAATCTACTGCTCGTGCAGAATTTCCTTCCCGCACTTGATTTGTTTGTCCACGCTCTTGGCTTGATTGCACATCTCGCTCTAACCTTTCAAGTCCTTGTGCAATTCGTTCTAGCCCCACTCTCTCGTGTCCACGTCCTGCATCCATTCTTGCTTGTTGTATGATTCGATCTAATTGTCCCGCTTGATCGCGGCTTACTCGGTCGGATTGAATTAATCTACTCTCAATTTGCTCACTGGCTTGTTGCACGGTTCTAGCTGTTTGCACATCCTGGCGAACTTCACGAATGTGTTGAGTCACTGAATTCGGTCTCTCAAATCGCTCCCTCGGTGCAGATTCAAGCTTGAAATCACGATTTAATTCTTTCGCTAAATCCTGTAGAACTCCGCTAACTGGACGACCGTGTAATGTTTCATGAATGGATCGTAAATGAGTAGATGTAACTTCTATTCGCTTATTTGCCAATACCTCAACTGTATGTAATCGTTGCTCTACTCTCCCTTCATTCACAAATCTATGTAAATCTCTTACCGCTTCTTTAGAAAGAGGAACACCTTTATCCATAACAATTGCAACTGCCTGCCTTAATTCAGAACTTGGATGTTGAATACCGAACTGACGTAACGTTTGGGTAACACTCTGTTGCTGTTGCTGCCCCTGCTCGCCTGTTCTAGCATGACTAGTTCCTCTTTTGCCTTCATCGTGGATAACCTTTACCCGAATATGATCTTGTTCAGAGTAGATTACTTGTATAGTCGTCCGTTCACCAGAAGGTACTGCACCATCAAATGTTGCTACCATTTCTCGCCCTCTTAGAGAAAGAAGTGCCTCATTTGCACCTCTTTGTTCTTTAACAGTGACTTTATATACGTCTCCTTCTCTAATTGGAATCGGACGTTCTGACTGTTGCAATGTATGTATAGGCTGCTGAATCTGCATATCTTTCACGCTCCGCTCATTTCTATCTACCTTTACTATCGGTTTAAGAAGCGCAGATGTTTATTCTATTCTGTTTCTTCTTTTTTCCAACCCTTTTGAATGATATCTTCCCCAAAACGTTCTTTTAATTGCTGAACCATTTCATTAATATCATCTTTCTTGATCTCTTCTTTATATGTAAATAAATCCAATTGCTTATACGCATACTTTTTCTCGATTAAGTCATACGTACTAATTCCTAATAGCCGAACGGATTCGCCACTCCACCCCTTTTCCAAAAGTGTGATAGCTTCCAGAAACAGGTCCTCTTGTTCTTGGATAGGGCTTTCTAGCTTGCGGCTTTTTGTAACTAATTTCCAGTCAAAATAACGAATGGTTAATTGGACGCCTCTAGCAAATACGTCTTTCTTTCGCAACCTTTTATGTACACGATTTGCTAACTCTTGTAGCGTTGACATAATGATTTGTTTGTTTCTCGTATCCGCCCGTAACGTCGTTGAATGTCCTATTGATTTATATTCTGAATAAGCGTGAGGATTTACCGGTCGATCGTCCTCTCCATTTGCTCTTTTTTTCAACTCTAATCCACGTTCTCCGAATTTCTTTAGGAGCAATTCATTCTCTGCATTTGCCAAATCACCAATCGTGGAGATATGCAAGTTCCTCCATTTATCAACCGTTCTTCTTCCAATTCCATGCATTTCATTTATTGGGAGAGGCCATAATTTCTCTGCAATATCACGTTTCCGCAAAACCGTTATTCCGTTTGGTTTTTTCATATCACTGGCCATCTTCGCTAAAAATTTATTCGGCGCAATTCCAATACTGCATGGTAATTTCAGTTGAGTAAATACGTCTTCTTGCATCGACCTCGCAAGTTGGATTGGGTCTTTTTTGTACATATAAGATGTTAGATCAAGGTATCCTTCATCAATTGAAACTTGCTGCACAAGCGGAGTATACGTAAATAGTAAGTCGAACAACGATTTGATGCCTCTCTATATCGATCACCATTCGGTCTTAGGATGATTAAATTAGGACATAACTTTTTCGCTTCCCAAATAGGCATAGTCGTTTTCACCCCTTTGGATCTTGCTTCATAACTACTTGTAACAATAATCCCTCTTCTCTCCTCAGGGTTTCCAGCTATGGCCACTGGCTTCCCTTGCAAAGAAGGATTATGAGCTATTTCTACTGAAGCAAAAAAGCTATTCATGTCTAAATGAAAAATAAGGCGTGCTCGATTCATCCTAAAGACCTCCTTTTTAAGCTATTATACGAAAGAACGTTCGTTTAATAAAGCTCCCTTAGTTGCAGGAACATCATTATTGCTGTAAGGTTATACTAACTAAAAATTGTTCTGAAGGGGGAATACGTATGTCTATAAATAAAGGGAAAAATGCAAACTATTACACCACATTATTAGATGAAGTATTACTCCTTGTAGCCATACTCCGGAAAGAAAAAAGAAAATCGCCAACCATAGCTGAGTTAGCTTTGCTGATTGGAGACTCTGAAGAACGCATCTTGGAGTGTTTAGAATTTGGCAAACCGTTAAAGCTAATTCATTAATTTAATGACCGTTTTTACAACTCCCTATTTCACCCTCTATGAAAAATAAATCTAAATTAGATCATACGGTCTATCTATATAAGAAGAGGTCCTACATATGTAGGACCTCTTCAATCGTCTTATTTATCAGAAACTTGCTTAATAACAGATACAACCGCTTCCGATAGCTTTACAAGCTCTGAAATTGGCATACGCTCATTTTTCGTATGAATTTCCTCATACCCTACTGCTAAGTTCACTGTAGGAACACCATGACCTGCAAAAATATTTGCATCGCTCCCACCACCACTTTGGAGAAGTTTTGGTGTTCGACCTATCTCTTTCATTGCCTTCTTCGCCACTTCAACAACTTCATCACCATCACCAAGTTTAAAGCCGGGATACATAATTTCGACTTCTACTTCAGCTGACGTTCCCATTTCTTGTGCTGTCGATTCGAAAGCATGTTTCATCTTCTCTACTTGCGCTTCCATTTTCTCAGCAATCAACGATCTAGCTTCTGCCAAGATAGCTACATGATCACAAACGATGTTCGTTTGTGTCCCTCCTTCGAAACGACCAATGTTTGCCGTCGTGTCCTCATCAATACGACCAAGAGGCATTTTTGAAATAGCCTTTGATGCAACAGTAATTGCGGATATCCCTTTTTCTGGTGCAACTCCGGCATGTGCAGTCTTTCCTAAAACGGTAGCCTTAATCTTCGCTTGTGTTGGAGCAGCTACTATGATATTTCCAACTGGACCATCACTATCTAAAGCAAAACCATATTTGGCTTTTAAGTGAGTAGGATCAAGAACCTTTGCCCCATTTAAACCTGATTCTTCTCCAACTGTGATAATAAATTGAATCGTACCATGCTCAATCTTTTCCTCTTTTAAGACGCGAATCGCTTCGAGCATAGCTGCTATTCCAGCCTTATCATCAGCTCCTAGTATAGTCGTTCCATCTGTAACGACATAACCATCTTTTATGGAAGGTTTAACTCCCTTACCTGGAACAACTGTATCCATATGTGAAGTGAAGTAAATTGGATCAACACCACTCTTTGTGCCTTCAAGCGTACAAATTAGATTTCCAGCTGCATGCTCTGTTTTGTTTGCAGCATCATCTTCCATTACTGAAATTCCTAAGTCTTCGAATTTCCTTTTCAATATAGGAGCAATTAAGTCCTCATGCTTCGTCTCCGAATCAATTTGAACGAGTTCTAAAAACTCATCTATTAAGCGTTGTTCATCTACCATTACGTATTCCTCCCATTTTTGTTATGTACAAGCTTCTAATGAAATTCTACTTGATCGCTCTTGTAAATGTTACCGTTCTCGTTACAAAAGCGCAAGTTTGCTCTATTCCAATATAATTATCTAACTTTTCTCACAAAACTCATATAAAACACCCTTTGTAGAAGTTGGATGTAAAAACGCCACTTTTGCACCGCCTGCTCCTTCGACAGGATGATCATGTATCATCTTCACACCATTATTTTGTAGATCCTCAATCCTTGATTGTATATTCTTTACACCTAAAGCCACATGATGGATTCCTTCACCACGCTTTCGCAGGAATGTTGAAATGGGGCTTTTTTCAGATAAAGGCTCAAGTAATTCAATCTTAGATTCTCCAATCTCTAAAAAAGCAACCTTTACTCCTTGAGATGGAACATTTTCTATATGAACTAATTTCAAATGCAACTGCTCTGTATAAAAAGAAAGTGCATCCTCAATCGAATAGACTGCAATGCCAATGTGATCAATTCTCTCTGGTCCTTTTTTCTCCATAATCTCCCTCCTCCGTTCTTTTATTGTGTTATTCTCTATTTTTAAAGGCGTTTCCTGCTTTTATCTGGTATCTTCTAGATTTCCCTTGTCCAAATACGAATAAGGAGATAAAATAGAAAAAGGTATTGAAGAGGAGGGTTTCACATGCCACGTAAATTTCAAAAAGCAATTATTTACATTATGATTGTAACCATGGTCCTTGGTACCCTTTTAATGGGTGTATCTTTCTTCTAAAACAAAATTAGGATTTGCTTATCATAAGTGAAACAGTAAAAAACCTGGTACAATGCACCAGGTTTTTTACTATATTGCTCCAAATTGTGTAGCTATTTCTAAAAACGGTTCGTTTTTATCTGTTATGTGAATGGTTGTCCCAAGTGGAATTTCTTCAAACAATGTTTCAACAATCATATTTGGAAGGCGTATACACCCAGAGGTTATAGAATAGCCAATAGAGTCTGGGCGATTGGTCCCGTGAATACCAAACATTCTTCCATCCGTATCATTTGCATTAAAACCAATCCACCTCGTACCAAGAGGGTTATTGGGATCTCCTCCTGGAATATCTTTTTTCCGGTAATAAGGCTCCTTTGCTTTCACTATAATGGTAAACGTCCCTAGAGGGGTCTCATCCCCAACTTTTCCAGTTGCCACTTTGTAAACATCTTTGATTTCTCCGTCATTAATAAAAGCTAATTCATTAGAGGAGACATTCACAATAATAAATGGATCACCGACAGTTGGGTTTTCACCAATTGGCCAAATCGGGGATGCAATTAGAAGAAATAACATTGAAAAAAGTGAAAGTTTCATGAATATTCCTCCCTCATTTCTAGTTGTAACCATATGGTTTTTGTACACGTTTATAGTTTCTTTTTATCCGCGTGGTTCCACAATCGATCTTTTATTTGTAGATATTCCTCAAGTTCGTGCAAAATATACAACAATGATGACCTAATTTCAAACTCTTCTCTCGTTTCCGGAAGAGGCATTTCTTTAAACCCATCCTTCATTTGTCGGAGACGTTCTAAAAAATAGGGTACTCTATTTGCTGGGCTAACAGCGTTGCTAAGCTCATCTAAAAAATCCGCAACCGTTTCACTTTGAATGACCGTTTCATGAATTTGGGAAACATAAGGCATTAGCCGTTCTAATATTTCAAATTGCTTTTCTCTCATACGAAAATAATAATAATATTGATCATCATATCGAAGAATGTGGTTTTGGATATTCCGTATGGCTAAACTTTGTCCTTTTTGAAGTAAGTCAACCGTTTCAGATATTTCACTACCTTCCCACTTGCTTTCTCCATGACGTAAATAAATCGATAATTCGTGAAGAATCGTCTTAAAATGCTCTTCAATATCCTTTTGATACACCCGTAAAGCTTTGTCACTATTAGGCATATATAAGTTCATTAAAAGAGCAACTCCTACTCCTATAACAATTAACAAAAGCTCATTTATAATGAGTGACACTGACATATCTGCAACTGTATACAAATGGAGAATAATGACAGAGCTTGTCGCAATACCTGCATTCATCTTTAACATAACAACAATGGGTATAAATAAGACAATAATAATAGCAAGCGTCCATGGTTCATATCCCATGATCTCAAACAACAGTCCACTAATGGCCATCCCAATCATACAAGAAACTATTCTAGCCCAAGATACTTTTAAAGAGTCCCTTCTGGTAACAGAAATACAAAGAATGGTAATGATAGCGGCCGATCCGTAAAAATCCAATTGTAGCCACTGTGCGATCGCTACAGCAAGACCTGCACCTACTGCCGTTTTAAGCGTACGATACCCAATTCTAAATGACATTTTGTTCTCCTATGCTTTTTTTAGTTTATTATATAATATGTACCATTTCTGTATATAAAAAAGACTACACAGGTGTAGTCTTTTTTTATAAAACTTTTTCAAGAAACTCTTTAGCACGCTCTGAACGAGGTGATTGAAAAAAATTCATTTGGTGGTGCATCTTCCATTAGAATACCTTGATCTAAGAAGAGAACTCGATCAGCTACTTCTCTCGCAAAGCCCATTTCATGCGTGACAATCGCCATCGTCATCCCTGAGGTTGCTAAGTCTTTCATAACAGCTAATACTTCTTTAACCATTTCTGGATCTAATGCGGACGTAGGCTCATCAAATAACATGACATCTGGTTCCATCGCTAACGCCCTTGCAATGGCCACACGTTGCTTTTGTCCACCGGAAAGTCGACTTGGATATTCATCTCGTTTTTCAAGCAAGCCAACCTTTCTTAAAAGCGTCTCTGCTTTTTCTGTAGCTTCAGACTTTGAAATTCCTTTTACAGTCATTGGTGCATAGGTTAAGTTGCCTAACACAGTCATATGAGGAAATAAATGAAAATGTTGAAAAACCATCCCAATTTGTTGTCGCACTCGTAATACATTGCTTTTAGGGCTAGTTAATTCTTCTCCTCCAACATATATTTTACCTGATGTCGGCTTTTCTAATAAGTTCATGCATCTAAGGAAAGTTGATTTCCCTGATCCAGAAGGGCCAATAATGGCGACAACATCTCCCTTTTTAATCTCAGTTGAAATCCCCTTTAACACGTCAACTTTTCCAAATGATTTATATAAATTATCTACCTTAATCACTGCGCTGCAACCTCCTTTCAATAAGACGGCCAATAATCGTTAACACCATCACAAGTAAATAATAGATTAGACCAACAAATAAAAGCGCCTCAAAATAACGATAGATCTGCGCATTTAAAACTTGAGCACGACGCATAAGGTCCATGACTCCGATGATTGAGACAATGGCAGACTCTTTCGTAAGATTAATGAACTCATTGAAAAGTGCAGGCAAGATATTACGGAAAGCTTGTGGCAAGATAATACGTAACATCGTCGGACGGTATGGAATTCCAAGTGCTTCAGCCGCTTCTTTTTGACCTTTGTCAACAGCTTGAATCCCCGCACGAATGATTTCTGATACATACGCTGCTGAATTTAATCCAAAAGCAAGTACCCCAGCCACGTAAGCTGAAATATCCATTCCAAATTGCGGAATCCCAAAATAAATAATTGATAATTGTAAAATTAAAGGTGTTCCTCGAAATACAGATGTATAGGCATCTGCAAACCAACGAAGAACTCGGAATCGACCAATCTTAAAAATGGACAATATGATTCCTAAAACGAGACCTAATACTAGTGCAGCTGATACAAATTGTAACGTGACCCCGATCCCTTGTAACAAAAAAGGGATATGGGGCACGATTTGGCTAAAATCCAAATTCATGCCCAATTTCCTTCCTATTAACATTGTTTTCTAACACAACACATCCCGCGGCAAATATTTGCGCGCGGGTATGCTTTAAAAACTTTTTCATTACTGCGCGTTTAAATGACCTTCAGCAACAGTATCTTCCATTAAGATTGCATCAATACGTCCAGCATTCAATTCTTGCATAATTTCAGGAATACGGTTTAATTTCACTACTTCAAATCCGTACACTTCAGCTAGCTCATCCGCTTCTTCTTCTTGAATCGAACCTAATTGAACACCAACTTTTAATCCTTCTAAATCTTCAAGAGATGAAATCTCCGTGCTTTCTTTTGAAACGATTAAGTTTGTTGCTTCATAGTAAATGTCAGAGAAGTCAACATTTTCTTTACGCTCTTCAGTTGGCGTCATACCAGCTAAAACAAAATCAACTCGTCCCGATTCCATAGCAGGAATTAAACCATTAAAGTCCATATCCTCAATTTGTAAGTCATATCCTAATTGAGCTGTAATGTATTTAGCAATGTCAATATCAAAGCCAACAATTTCTCCTGTTTCAAGATCTACTGACTCGTAAGGTGGGTAATCAGCAGATGTTCCCATAATTAATGTCGTTGTTGTTTCTGTAGCTTCTGGTAGTTCAACTTCTGTAGCTTCTTCTGCGTCAAACCACTTGATAATTAGGTCGTCCATTTTCCCACTTTCAATTAACTCATTCAATGTTTGATTGAATGGTTCAAGAAGTTCACTTCCTTTAGGAAACGCAATTGCAGAACCTAATTCCCCTTCGCTAGGAATTTCAAAGCTAACTAATTGATCAGTAGCTTCGTCGCCACCACATCCAGCTAGTATTCCGACAGACAATACGGCCGACATACCAGCCAGTAACCAATTTTTTTTCATCATAAGTAAAGCCCCCTATATGTTTAGTAATATAATATTTATTCTACTTAATGCATATTAACACATAGTTTTATTGTTGCAAATAATTTTTTTTTAAAAGAACAAGACTATTATTACCAGATTATTCGCTACTTTTCAATTAAATATAGGAGATAACTTATCAAACAAATTGCTATTTGAAAATATTATGCTATTTTTCTATGGAAATGAAAAGAGCGACCTTATAATAAGGTCGCTCCAAAGTAAGTATGTTTATTCAGCTGCTTCTACGTCTTCTTCTACTGGTTCATCAACGGCAGCCGGATCATCCACTGGCGCATTCTCATCCACTGGCTCTCCACAAGCTGCTAACACACTAACTGAAAGTGCTCCCGCTAAAATTGTATAAAGTAGTTTCTTGCTCATCTCAAATTCCTCCTTTGTCTTTAGGTTGGATTTGTTGATGCGCTTCCAACAATCCCAATGATACTAAAGACACTGTCGCATTTGAAGACTATTTCCTCTTTTTACAAATTCTCACAAACTTGTTACAAATTCTCTCAATCTGTTTTTACTTTTTTTAGTTTTCGAACAACTTTGTATCATCAAGAAAAACGTGTATTTTCTCTGTATTATTCGCTATACTTGTGTAAATATCAAATTGAAAGGAGAGATGATTGTGCCCTATCGTCGTAACGAAGCATTCCGTTTCCCTTTTAGCTCCCCAATCCAAGCAACATTCAAACTAATTAAACTTGCAGAAAAAGAAATTACAAGCTCTGAAGGAGAAATCCAACTTTTAGATATTAGTCCTGGAGGTTTAAGAGGAAAATCCTCCTTATCATTGCCAGACCCTGAAAATACGAAAACCTCCCTAGAAATTCAATTTCAACTTAATTCAGAAAAGCTGGTCGTACAAGGTGAAATTGTTTGGAAGAAAGCATTAGCATACTCATACGAATACGGCGTTGTATTTTCTTTAACAGATGCGGAAGAAGCTTTATTAGTTAATGAGCTTAAGAAATACACTAAAAAACAAACCTAAACAAACGAAGCTACTGTGGCAATGCTTCGTTTGTTTCCATTGCGACAGAAGTAGGTAAAATGATTTCCATTTTGGTTCCAAAACCTTCCTTACTATAAATATTAAATACTCCGTTATGATGTTCAATAATTTTATAGCAAACCATTAATCCTAAACCTGTCCCTTTTTCTTTCGTTGAATAAAAAGGTTCACCTAACCGTTCAATTCTCTCTTTTGGAATTCCGCATCCATTGTCCTCAACTTGTATGCAAATTTGATTATGTGGATGGTTTGCGATTCGTACTGTAATAACTCCTTTTTCAGCGATCGCTTCAATGGAATTACGAATTAAATTAATTAAAACTTGTTTCAGTTGTTTCTCTAATCCATAAATCATTGGGACCTGCTCATATTCAAAATCTAATTTAACATTATTCATGTTTGATTGTGCTTCTGTCAATGTTATTAGTTGATTTACTAAATGAACCATATCAATTTTTTGGAATTTATTTTCAAAATTCGGTTTAGCTAACGTCAAGTATTCATAGATGATGGATTCTACTCTCTCTAGTTCTTCCATCACTAAATTTAGATAAAAAGAGTTATATTTCTCTTCCTTTTGAAATACTTGCAAAAAGCCTTTTATTGTAGTTAACGGATTCCGTATTTCATGTGCTACCCCAGCAGCTAATTGGGCTACAACTGCTAATTTATCGGATTTCCTTATAAGGTCATCCATTTTCTTACGCTCAGAAATATCCTTTATAATTGTTCTAAATGCATGTTTTCCTCTGAATTGAATTACAGTTGTCGTTGCTTCGATTCAATCGTTTTTCCATTTTGCAGCAAAAGAGTATACAGGGAGTGATCAACAGCAATATCACCAGATAAAAGTTGTCTAATTCCCTCTCGTACTTTCGCCATATCATATGTAGACAACAATTGATTTAATTTCGTCTCAGATAACCTATCAGCATTTGTCACCCCAAATAGTGATTCACCTGCAGGATTGATATAAATAAACTCGTTGCCATCATGAACTGTAATGGTTTCCGGTATGTTTTCTACCAGACTTCGATAATTCTCTTCTTTTAATCTGAGCTCTTCTTCCATTTGTTTTCGCTCAGTAACATTTATAAAATACATCGTTACTTGATCTTCAGAACGATAGGCCCTAACATCAAACCATTTACTATGTTTTTTATCAAAATATTCTACTTGAGCGTAGTCTTCACCAACGAGTAAATGATAAAACTTTTTCGTTAAGGTTTCATTTCTATCTTTCATTAAGTATGACCAAAAATCAGATTGCTGCAGATCGTTCCAAGTCAACGCTAGCATCTTTTCTGCTTCTTCGTTAACATATAAAAATTGTCCATTAAGTTTAATTGTAATGATGGCATCTTTTATGCCGTCTAAAATCTTCTTAGGCAATCGAACTTCATCTCTGTTACGAATGCTTTCTAACAGCATCTTTTGATCTCCATCTTGCTGTAAATTGACCGTTACTCGATCTAACTGAAGGTGAAAGCAAGTTTCCTCTGAAGAAGAAACGTCTGTTATTGTAAAGAGAGTCGACTGAAGATACCCATTCCCGTGCAAAATGACCTTTTCTACTTGCTCATATTTTTGTCCCTTTTTGAAAAGAAAATCTGAATGATTCTCTTTCGTAGCATGATCCTCACATATGAAAAACGATTCAATCGGCCTTTCATACATTTCCTCTTTCGAATAACCAAAATGTTGACAAAATGCCGTATTCACAAGTAAAAAAGCACCCGTTTCACTAACGATTGCTTGCCCTTGTAATGATGCTTCAAAACATGAGGAAATGACTGAATCATTCATTTTACATTCTCCTAACTTAGACAAAACTAGCTCTTAAATATACATTTTCGTCGTTTTTCCCTAAAATTCCTTCTTGCTTCCTTTTTTTCTGCCTTTTTTACGTTAGAGATGGAAATGGAGCTAACTAAATAAGGAAATTCCAAGAGGTTCCACGAAATCATACGTTTCCATCAAAAGCCCTGAGGACGAAGGCGCTCGTCTCTCAAGGCATCGACAAACAGATCCTAATAAATCCGTTTTAAATTTATTTACATCATTGGAGGAAGATGAGGATCGCTTGGTAACATTGTGTTATGAACATAAGGAGGAGCAGGTCTAAGTTTTGGAATTTTTCCAAATGGCTTAGGATTATGATAATATTTGAATTCGCCTAATCCATCCATACTAGGACCACTCGCCCACCGGCCTGCCTTACTAGCTGTTCCACCAGAAAGATCATAAAAATCATAGGCAACAGCTTGCTTCTCCAGAGCACGTGGAAAAGAACTTGGTACAACGATATTCTCTTTTTCTTCTAATTCACAGATCGCTGCATACCACTGATTTTGATGCATCGTGTCACGCGCAATTAAAAATGAAAGCATATCCTTAACACCAGGATCGGTTGTCATTTCATATAAACGAACCGCTTGAAGACGCCCTTGTGATTCAGATGTTAAATTTAAACGAAAGTCTGCAAGTAAGTTTCCACTTGCGTTAATATATGCAGCTGTCCATGGATTTCCAACACTATCAGTTGGCATAGCTCCAAGTCCACTTACAATCGCATGCTGTGGATTCATGCCACCTAAGACTGCTCCAATAACAGGGTCTTTTGCCGCTGCCTCTTGATCCCCAACTGGTGCATTATCTAATAAACGTGCAATCATCGTAGCTAGCATTTCAACGTGGGCCATTTCCTCTGTTCCCGTTGCAAGTAGCAAATCACGATATTTCTCTTCCCCCCTAAAATTCCATCCTTGAAACATATACTGCAAAGCAACCGAAATTTCCCCAAATTGGCCACCTAAAATTTCTTGTAATTTTTTTGCGTAGACAGCATCTGGTCTAGCTGGCTTAGCATTGTATTGCAATTGATCAACATGATAAAACATAATTCCATCTCCTCGCTATTAGATCTGTTCTTAGTTACGTTATTCTAGTAACTTGGACTATGTTCAAAAAAATGCAAAACAATCAATTTTCCACAAGAAATCAAAGAAGACAGGGGATCTCCCTGCCTTCTCTAAAATGAGACAAAGTTCTATAGAACATCAATATTAACAAGTAACGCAAGAAGAATTTGAAGCAATAACTGAATGTTTACACCAATTTGCGTATCTGTTGTTGTTACGTCGACATTTCTTGAGTTTTCAATGACCGTTTTTTGGAAAGTCAATTGCTTTGTTTTTGTGCTTTGCAATAACTCTTGAGTAATTTGTTCTGCTTGCTCACTGCTAGCTACAGAAATGCTTACAACTAACGCGATTGCTGCTTGTAGAGATGCCTGTAAAGAGACTGCCGCTTTTGTATCAGTTGAACTTACATTCACATCACAAGAGTCCTTGATGAAAATATATTCTTCTGATTGTTGGAATGTTTTATCTACTTGACCCGCGCTTTGTGTTACTGTTTCATTATCTGTTGGATGACATGCGTCTGGGTCTAATGCTGACCACCTTTTTTGATCGTCTTTCTTTGAAGAATAATATACATCTTGATTCATTTCTTAATTCCTCCTTTCCGTTTCTAATTTACACTATGTCTGTTAGCTGATTTTGACTGGTCGTTTGCCTTGGGTTTTCTGACTAATTTTAAAAAAAGCAAATATTTTTTCTGTAACAAAGGAAATGTCGTACAAACAATATGAATAATCTCTTTACCGGACTAACTTCTTTGAACCACTATTGAAAATGGACAACCTCTATAAAAAAAGATGACCATTATAGCAATCTATAACAGTCATCCTTATACCATCTTTTATTAGCTCTTAAAGAACATCTAAATTAACTAATAACGCAAGTAGGATTTGCAATAGTAATTGAATGTTTACACCAATTTGCGTATCTGTTGTTGTCACATTAACGTTTTTGGAGTTTTCAATTACAGTCTTTTGCATAGTCATTTGTTTTGTCTTCGTACTTTGAAGCAATTCCTGAGTAATTCTTTCAGCTTCTTCACTGCTAGCAACTGAAATGCTAACAATTAAGGCAATAGCCGCTTGAAGGGATGCTTGAAGAGATACAGCTGCTTTCGTATCCGTTGAACTCACAGTAATATCTGCAGAATCACTAATAAAAATATACTCCTCGGATTGTTGGAATGTTTTATCCAGTTGACCAGCTGTTTGGTTAATTTCTTGACTCATCTCGAATTCCTCCTTTCCGTTTCTAATTTACACTATTGCTATTCACCGATATTTGATTGGTCATTTGCCTCAATAAAGAAGCCCATTTTTTATTCAAAAAACAGAAAGTGAGGTTGCCCCCACTTTCCTCACCTGATTTATTCTTCATCTTTATTAAAAAACGTCTTAACTTGTTTTACATCATTGTTGCTATTCATCATTTTTTCTAAAGACTGCTCAATAACTGAATTTGTAGGAGCCTCATCATTA
Organism: Halalkalibacter wakoensis JCM 9140; assembly: GCF_000513095.1. Classification (GTDB taxonomy): domain Bacteria; phylum Bacillota; class Bacilli; order Bacillales; family Bacillaceae_D; genus Halalkalibacter; species Halalkalibacter wakoensis. The sequence continues at coordinate 75,116 of NZ_BAUT01000004.1, read as the reverse complement.
GAATTTTGCACTGGTCCCTGCTCGAAATCCTCTTCACTTAGTACTTTATTTTGATTTTCAAGAAATTTTTCAACCTCGGCTTGAATTTCTCCTACGACTTTCTTTACCTTTTCTTTTTCTTCATCAGACAAATCAGTAGCTGGCTTTGCATTATGCTTACTTAACACTTTTTTCACCATAATATTCATAAGATCTTGCTGATAGTTTTCCATCATCAAACTCCTCTCTTCCATCAATCTTTATAGCCGAATGGCATTATTAGGATATGATACAAGCGGAATGGGTGTGTTAGACTTCTGCATAGAACTTACGAATTCAATACAAAAAGGAAAGGGAAATAACTGAATATCCCTTTCCTTTCTTTATTTTTTTTCATCTTGATCTATCTCTAATTTTTCAATTAAATCTTCTTTTATTTCTTCTTTCATTTCATCAATTAGTTCATCTTTCATTTCTTCTTTTATTTCTTCGATCACTTCTTCTTTAATATTGTCATACATTTCATCCCGAATCTCAGCCTTTATTTCTTTTCGATTTCTTTTACGGCGTTTGCTACCTTCGAGCTTATAGTCTTTTCCTAACATGATTAAAACAGAAACAATCATAACCGTCATAATAATCGCAAATGGTAAAGCCGCAATGATTGAAGCTGTTTGCAAGGCACCTAAACCACCGTCTCCACTAATTAAAAGAACTGCAGCTGTCCCAGCAATTAAAACACCCCAAAGCATTTTTGAGAACAAGCTAGGGTTTAAACTTCCGTGTGACGTCATAGCCCCCAATACATAAGACGCAGAATCAGCTGATGTAATAAAGAAAATTAAGATTAACACCACTGCAATAAAGCTCGTTATAGCACTTAAAGGTAATTCTCCAAGTGTAGCAAATAAGGCTAATTCAACATTGTTCATGACAAGCTCGCCAATCGGAGCTGTCCCTGCTATTTCTAAACTTAAAGCCGTTCCACCAAACGTTGTAAACCAAATAACCGCTAAAATAGAAGGTACAACTAACACGCCTGTCATAAATTCCCTAATTGTTCTTCCCCTTGAGATTCTGGCAATAAAAATCCCCATAAAAGGAGCCCAGGCAATATGCCAAGCCCAAAAAAAGATCGTATTTGTCCCAAGCCAAGCACTTTCAAGAAATGGCGTCATCGTTAAACTCATTGAAGCGACGTTCGTAAAATAACCACCAAGTGTTGTGACAAAACTCTCTGCTATAAATAGTGTTGGCCCTACAATAATAACAAACAACAAAAGAACAGCGGCCACAGCTAAATTAATGTTACTTAACCTCTTGATCCCTTTATCTACGCCCTTTGCGGCAGAAAACATAAACAAAAATGTCACAACCGCAATGATAATAACTTGAGTAGCAACGGTATTAGGGATAGGAGATATATATGACAGTCCTCCTGTAATTTGCAAGGCACTAAGTCCAAACGTTGTTGCTACACCTGTACAAGTAGCAATAACGGCTAAAATATCAATGGATTTTCCTAACCACCCGTGTACCCTTTCTCCAATTAACGGGTAAAAAGCCGAACTAATTAACGCTGGTCGGTCTTTTCTAAATTGGACGTATGCTAGAGTTAGTCCTACAATCGAAAAAATTGCCCACGGATGTAAGGCCCAATGAAAAACAGCGTACCGTAACCCTGCAACGGCAGCTTGGGGAGTTTCTGGTGTAATACCTGCTGGTGCATCAAAATAGTATAAAACTGGTTCTGCTACTCCCCAAAAGACGAAACCTACTCCGATCCCAGCTGCAAATAACATACCAATCCACGAATACCAAGAATACTCAGGTCGTTCATCTGGTTTTCCTAAACGTATTTTCCCCAGTGGCTTAATGCTAGGACAATCACAAATAGAACAAAAAAAGCTGTTGATAACATGTAAAACCACCCAAAGTTATCTAACATCCATCCTAGTCCTTGTCCTGCTGCCTCATCAAGGGAACGAGGAGACAGCGCCCCCCACAATACAAAAAGACCTACTAAAACGGCTGATATAATTAGGACACTTTCATTTTTTTTGTTTCATTTACTCTCTCCATCGTAACCTCCTTTTTAAACGATCCCTTATTTTTATCACCTTTATAAAAAAATAAACATACCTATCTTTTACTTTCGTCTATTTCAAGTAAAATATTCTATTCTTTCCTCTATCCAATTATTGTAATGAATCCATTCAGTTTAGAAAGATCTTTTACACATACACTATAAATCATCTAGATAAAAATATAGCGAGGTCTTAAAATGAGCAAAGAAAAAAGAGCTGAGATCATTTTTTGGAGCATTGCTTTTCCTGGGTTTGGTCAATTTTTAAATCAAAAATACGCAAAAGGATTTCTATTTGTTTTATTGGAGTTTATTGTAAATGTCCAAGCAAGGTTAAATTTAGCAATTATTCCAAGTTTCTATGGCTTGGGTGAGTCAGCTAATGCAACCGTAAACTATCAATGGATTATGTTTTATCCTTGTTTATATCTCTTCTCTATGTATGATGCCTATCGAGACGCTGGTGGAAAAGAAGTTAAGTATGCTTTTATTCCCTTTGTCACGTCCGCTTACGCTGGGACGATTGGAGTGATCTATTCATCCATTGAATTTTTTGGTCAAGTTGCTGGAGTGATCTGGCTTCCGATTATTTTTCACTTAAGCGGTTATGTAATCGGAATGGGCATAAGGTTACTCGTATTAAAAACAGCAGGTGTTGAACCACAACCATAAATGCTAGTCATTTTCAAATTCCTCACATACCTAGTATAATGAGTGAAAAAGAAAAGGGGGGACTCTCATGACAAAGCGCACTTTCGAAAAAGCAACGTTTGCTGGTGGGTGTTTTTGGTGTATGGTAAAACCTTTTGATCAATTTGAAGGCATTGAATCGGTTGTCTCAGGCTACACTGGCGGTCATACAAAAAACCCTACATATGAGGAAGTCTGTTCAGAAACAACAGGTCACTTTGAAGCTGTTCAAATCACATTTGATCCGACTGTTTTTTCATACGAAAAGATTCTATCCATTTACTGGCAACAAATTGATCCAACAGATCCCGGCGGCCAGTTCTTTGATCGTGGTGACTCTTATCGAACAGCCATCTTCTACCACAATGAAAAACAAAGGGAATTAGCTGAACAGTCTAAAGTAAGCTTGGAAAACAGCTCAAAGTTCTCAAAAGCAATCGCAACATTAATCTTACCAGCTGAAGAATTTTACCCAGCTGAAGATTACCACCAAGATTACTATCAAAAGAACCCAGTTCATTATATGAGATATCGAAAAGGATCAGGTAGAGAAGCATTTATTCAACACCATTGGGGAGGCGAACAATGAGCAAAGAATCAAAAGAACAATTAAAAAAACGACTGACACCGATGCAATATGCCATCACACAAGAAAACGGAACAGAACCACCTTTTCAAAATGAATATTACAATCATGAAGAAGAAGGAATTTATGTTGATATTGTTTCTGGGAAACCTCTTTTTAGTTCATTAGATAAATATGATGCTGGATGTGGCTGGCCTAGTTTTACAAAACCGATTGTTGACGAAGAAATTATTGAGAAAGAGGACTACACTCACGGTATGATTCGAACAGAAGTAAGAAGCAAGGCAGCCGATTCTCATTTAGGCCATGTTTTCAACGATGGTCCGGGTCCAAATGGGTTACGATATTGTATTAATTCTGCTGCTCTTCGTTTCATTCCTAAATCGGAACTAGAAAAAGAAGGATACCCATCTTATAAAAAACTTTTTGATTAAGTAAAAAACAGGGCGAGTTCAAAGATCCATTGAATCTTTTTCGACTCACCCTGTTTATTTTTTCCTTTTTACCCCTTATCTGTTTATCCATTATCTACAGCTATACTTTTTCATCATACGTGTAGCGCACAACATACTTATCTGTCCGAAGTTTTTTAATTTCAACAAGTGGACCTATTTCATATCCATTCATCCAATTGTCTTCTATTTTCGCTTTCACACATCCAGCTTGAAACTTCGATTTGAAAACTTGTTTATAATAAATCCATCTTGGAATACTCGCCATCTTATCTCACCTTTCTGTCTTTTCTATATAGTACAAAATATTACAGAACTTCTCAATTTGTTCGAGACTTCCCATTTTAAGTTAAATATTATATTCCTTACCTTAACATAGCATTCTTAACAATCATTAGGTAAAATAAAAAAGAGATCTTCTATAAAAGGGGTTGAAACAGATGAGTTACCGCTCATTAGAAGGAATGATTTCAGAAAGAAGTATTCAGAGTAAAGAACTACAAGAAGAAATTTCTTTGCTAGTATATACACCTCCAAACTTCACGCCTCTTCAATCTTATGATGTTCTAATTTGCCAAGATGGTCATGATTACTTCCAACTTGGACGGATTCCAAGACAATTAGAACAATTGATAGATGAAGGTGAAGTGAGAGAAACCATCATCGTTGCGGTTCCGTATCCTTCTGTAGCTGAACGCAGAAAGAGATATCATCCTAACGGAGAAAAGGTAGACGCATATGTACGCTTTCTTGCTCATGAACTTGTTCCATTTATCGATCATAACTTTCCAACTCATCAACTAGCTTCATCAAGGACATTGGCTGGAGACTCTCTTGCTGGAACCGTATCATTATTAACAGCTTTACAGTATCCAAACCTGTTTGGACAAGTGATGATGCATTCTCCCTATGTAAATGATAAAGTATTAACGACTGTAGCTTCTTATGAGAAAAATGAGAATTTATCTATTTACCATGTTATAGGTAAGAAAGAAACAAACGTTAAAACAACAGACGGTCAAGTTCTTGATTTTGTTACACCTAATAGGGAACTGTATGCCCTATTAAAAAAAATGCCTTTTTCTTACACATATGAAGAGTTTGATGGAGACCACACCTGGACGTATTGGCAAAAAGATTTGCCAAGGGGATTAACCACGTTATTGGCGTAAAAGACAAGTAAAAGGAGGAGTTTAACTTGAACTATGGAATTGCCCTATTTCCATCTAAAGAGCTGCAAGATCATGCGAATTCATATCGGATGCGTTATGATTCGCATTATGCACTCATACCGCCTCACATCACCTTGAAAGAAACGTTTGAAATATCAGAAGAGGAATTGCCTTTATACATTTCAACCTTAAAGGAAATTGCAAATAATGCCCAACCGGTTCACATTAATATTTATAAAGTAGATACTTTTTACCCACAATCCAATACGATTTTCTTTAAAATTCGTGAACATGCATCATTAATGTATCTGTACGATGCTTTGCACCAAGATCCCTTTTCTCGTAATGAAAAGTATGGATTTATTCCTCATCTAACAATTGGTCAAGACTTATCGAATCAGGAACATTCTGATGTTGCTGGCCAACTCAAAATGAAAACAATTGAACACCAAGAAACCATAAACCGCATGCAATTGCTCTATCAACTTGAAAATGGCTCTTGGACGGTCTATGAAACATTTCATCTTGGAAAGGACGCTTAACTAATTATGAATGTCGTAAAAGTTACAACAAAAGATCAACTACAGGAAGCTTATAAAATTCGAACTGAAGTGTTTGTTGAAGAACAAAATGTTCCAATAGAAGAAGAAATAGACCAGCACGAACAAGAAGCGATTCATTTCGTTCTTTATAATCAAACAAAGGCAGTCGGTGCTGGTAGGCTTCGTTTTGTAGATGGGTATGGAAAAATTGAACGAATATGCGTTTCTAAAGAAGCTCGAGGTACAGGAGCCGGAAGACAATTAATGAAAGCAATTGAAGAAACAGCTCAGCTTGAAGGGGCAACGAAAGCAAAGCTAAATGCCCAAATTCAAGCTCAGGATTTTTATCATAAGCTGGGGTATGAAACTGTCTCTGGAGAATTTCTCGATGCGGGCATTCCACATGTAACAATGATAAAACCCCTAAAATAAAAAAAGATTGTCGCACAGGTCTTTACCTGTGTGACAACCTTTTTTCATGATTCTTTATGTTGAACTGGCTCTGTTTCTAGTTCGACTTGACTTAAGTGCGCTTGAACCGCTTCTACCTTACCTTCCATTGTTGCTCGTTTATCACGTCTATCGTCAATTCGAATATTTGTCGCCACTCGCTGTAGGCCATGTTTAAATGGAACCTCATGAATGGCTTGTATGACTTCAAATAACACAGGCAATTCCCCTTCAATAAGGGTACTCATTGGGGTTAATTGATACGTAATTTTGCCCTCATATGTTTTTAACACTTCTTGTATTTCTGCCACATATTTACTCACACTTGGTGAATCTGTTCCAATTGGTATTATTGTTACATCCACAATTGCCATATATGTTTCCTCCTTCTTTCGTACAGGCCTTTTTACAACCAATTTATCAGGAAATTCTTTTGATGCAAGCTTACGATACGACTCGATTGAGGCAATCATATGTCTTCTCTCAGGCTCTGTTGTCGTTACATGTATTTGTAACCAATAGGATACCGATAAAATGACTTTTTTAACAAAACCAAATCCTTCTATATTCATTAGCCTTTGAATAATCGGAACAAGCAGCAAACTACTATAAGACGCAACCTCTACTGCTCTAGCTCCACTCTCCATTATTGCAGCTAAACTACTACCAATCAAGATAACACTTAGAAAATAAATGACGACGATATTGGTTGAGCAATACCGATTTGTAATGCTTGCTTTTTTTATCAAAGGAAGACGAGCCCTGCGTATGACACCTTTATCACTAAAAACTTTATGTTCAGCACCGTGATATTGGCGAAGCTGCTTTGGGAAGATAAAATGAGTACCGAATATATAATAAAGCAAAAAGTAATAAGGAAGCCCGTTCCAATTGATCGGATAGAAAATAGTGACTATTTTTGGGATAAATATGAGACCAACTAAAAAGAAAGTAAATAATTTAAACCAAATCGGCATAGATAGAGTAATTTGCTTCATCATTACACCAAGGGTCGCTACATTGATTGGCTTAATCCAACTTTTCAAGCGGCCCTTTTCATGGTAGGCGCATGCAACATGTTGTCTACCAATATAAAAAATACCATTTTGATAAGACAGTCCTCTAATTTTCATGCACGTACCTTCCCCTTCTTTAGTCCTTATTGCAATCTCTTCTCCACTGTCCAATAAGGAACATTTGCTGCACCAATAAAAGTAGGTTCTACAAGTAAAGCATCTGTTTTATCAAGGGGAGCATGCTCTGTCCATGTATGCAAAAGAGTGACAATAATATCTTCTTTATCGATCCCTTCCCCATCGAACAAAACTTCAAATTGACCGATATTTCCAAAGCTTTCATGCTCCACTAATTTATTTGAAAAAGAAAAAATTAATCCGTTATCAACAGTCGTCCCGTCTGTTTGTTCAATTGGTTGACCTGCATATAATAGCTCAAGGCTCCCTTGTAAATCAACATCTGTACGTGGTACACCTGTTTCCTGATCCATTACAACAATCCCGATATAATCTTCGCCATACAAACCCTCTTGTGGCATGATGGTCCAATCCCATTCTCCCGTTAACTTGATCCCCTTCTCTGTTTGAGTATAATCAAGCTCGAATTCCATCACATCTTGCAATTCCTCATTTGTAATTGTTTCAGAGCCTTGCAAAAAATGATAGCCTCCTAAAATCATGATGATTGCTAAAATGGCTGGTAAAATAAGTACTGGTTTATTTCCGCGAAACATATTCTTTTCTTCCTTCCTATGTTCTACACCCAAGATACAACCCTTACTCTTATACTAATCGATTTATGTGGAAGAAGTAAACGACTTACGTAAGAATGAAGCAAATACTCCATAAAAAGAGGATCTCACAAAAAGTTCACTTTGACTTTTTGAAAGATCCTTCCTTATTACTTCCCTAAATGTCGATATGCAGCATGATTTGTAGGGCCAATGCCTCTACCAATTACTAACGAATTAGAAATAGCAGCGGTAATAAATTGCTTAGCCGTCTCTGTTGCATCTTTTATTGTAGCACTTTTTGCTAGCTCGGCTGCAATGGCTGCTGCAAATGTACAACCCGTTCCATGCGTATGCTTTGTATCGATTCGTTCTACTTTTAATTCGAAGAACTCTTCCCCATCATACAATAAGTCAACAGCTGGACCTTCTGTTAAATGTCCACCTTTTAAAACGACATACGTCGGCCCTAGTTTATGTAAATCGACAGCTGCCTGTTTCATCTCATCTACTGTTTTCATTTCCGCTCGCCCTAGTAGCTTAGCTGCTTCTGGCAAATTCGGCGTAATTACCGTAGAAATTGGTAACAATTCATGTTTAAGAGCTTGCACAGCCTCTTCTTGTAAAAGTGAAGCTCCGCCTTTTGCGATCATAACCGGATCGACAACAATATTACTCACTTCATATTGCCTTAACTTGTTGGAAACTAAAGTAATAATTTCCGCGGAAAACAACATTCCCGTCTTCACTGCGTCTGCCCCTATATCAGATAAGACCGCATCAATTTGAGCCTCAATGGCTTCGATTGATTGTGGATAAACGCCATGAACTCCTAATGTATTTTGAGCCGTTAACGCTGTAATAACGCTCATCCCAAACGTATGTAACTCTTGAAATGTTTTTAAGTCTGCTTGAATACCAGCTCCACCACCACTATCTGAGCCAGCAATTGTTAACGTTTTAGCAAGTGACATACATCAGCCTCCTCCTATTATGTTTTATTTACGAAAAGCGCTCTGGTTTACAAGAGGCAAGTGGAGAATAAGGTTCTTTTTCATCCAACAAATCTGCTACAGCAACCGCAGTAATCGGACTTAATAAAATTCCATTTCGATAATGACCTGTCGCAAACACGACATGCGGCGCTTCCTCAAGTTTTCCTATTAATGGAAACCCGTCTTGAGTTGCCGGACGCAATCCGGCCCAAGTGTGAAATGGCGTTTCTTTTTCAAGAAACGGGAACACCTTCTTGTTCCAATTTGTTAGTCTTGCTATGCCTTTTTCTGTCACATCTGTGCGAAATCCAGCAATGTCTTCTGAAGCACCATTTACTAGGGTTCCGTTTGCTTTTGGAACAAGGTACCCTTGACTTGTATAAACAATATGCTTAATCTGTTCAACAGGAACTTCATATGCACAAATTTGACCACGGATCGGATAAACAGGAATCCGCACTCCAAACACTTCTTCTAATTCACTAGACCATGCTCCCGAACACACGATGAGACGATCTCCCTTAAATACCCTTCCATCTTTAGCACGAAGGGTAATAGACTCTTTCCAATCCACCACATCAACCTGTTCAAGCTGTTCAAAAATTTGTACGCCGTTCAACCGACATGCCGCCTCAAGCGCCTTCACATAATCAGGAGCAAATACATGGCTCTCTTCTGGATAATACATAGCTGCTTTTATTTCTTTTGAAAGAGAGGGCTCCATCTCCCATAAACGATCTCCCATAATAAGCTCCGTTTCAGCCCCCCAGTCACGTTGCCATGATTGTCGTGTTTCAAGAGCTAAAACATCTGCATCATGATAAACGGCATGCAGACTTCCACTTTCCGAAAACTCAAAATCCATTTTAGACATACCTTTTACTTCTGCTTGCCATTTTTTATACATCCGCAAACTATCAAGACAAAGTTTAAAAAAGTCATCTGGATCTTCTCCAATTTCGGAATAAGGAGCAAGCATCCCCGCGGCTGCTCCGGATGCTTGTCCCCCACAACTAGTTTTCTCTAGTACAGTTACATCAAAGTTTCGTCTACTCAGCTCAAAAGCGGTAGCTAGACCAATGACGCCCCCTCCTAATACCACTACTTTCTCTGACACCTGTCTCCCCCCAATGTCTTTCTATTTTGGTACAAACTCAGTTAAACCACTGCTTGCTGTCGCGTACTTTTTCTTTGGAATTCGACCCGCTTCATAAGAAAGTCTTCCTGCTTCAATGGCATATTTCATGGCTCTAGCCATCTTTACAGGATCTTTTGCTTTGGCTACAGGAGTATTCATTAACACTCCGTCCGCTCCGAGTTCCATGGCTTGGGCAACATCCGCTGCAGAACCAAGGCCTGCGTCAACGATGATTGGTACATTGGCTTGCTCAATAATCAAATCTAGATTATACGGATTTAAAATTCCTAATCCAGTTCCAATTGGCGACCCTCCCGGCATAACAGCCGCCGCTCCGGCTTCCTCCAACCTTCTACATAAAACAGGATCATCAGACGTGTATGGCAGAACAACAAATCCTTCTTTTGCAAGGATCTCTGTTGCTTTTAATGTCTCAATCGGATCAGGTAGCAACGTTTTTTCATCTGCGCTAATTTCAATTTTAATCCAGTCACTTAAACCTGAGGCCTTAGCCAACCTCGCAATACGAATCGCTTCTTCCGCCGTTTGTGCACCTGAGGTATTTGGTAAATACGTAAAGGACATCCCTTCTAAATGCTGCAAAATAGCATCCTCATTTGGTGCACCTAGATTAACTCTCCTGATTGCAAACGTTAGTACTTCTGCTTCTGACGCCTTAATCGCTTCATTTTGAACAAATGGATTCGGGTACCTTCCTGTTCCTAAAAAGAAACGTGACGATAGTTCTTTTCCAGCAATTGTGAGTTTATTCTTTTTCATTTCATCCACCTCCAACGAACTGAACAAGCTCAATTCGCATTCCTTCTTTCATTTCTGTTACAGCCCAATTTACTCGTTCAATAATCTCCCCATCAACCTCAGTAACAACAAGATGTGGTTCTAGTTCAAAGTGTGAGACAACATCTTCTAATGTCGAAACATCCACGTTATGTTCTTCTCCATTAATAACTAATTGCATATTACCTTTTCACCCTTTCAGATAAGATGCTTGTAAACTGCTCACAAACACCCTTTACATCGTTTGCTCCAACAATTTCAGAAATCATACAAATTCTTGTTGCGCCTGCATCTATTACTTGCTGAACGTTATGCAGTTTAATACCACCAATTGCAACGAAAGGAATTTTAATTTCTGCTACAACTTGCTCAATGTAGTTTGTCGTAACCGGATCAACCACATCAACTTTGCTATTCGTATGGAAAATCGGTCCAACTCCAATATAGTCAGCACCACCAGCCTCGGCTTCACGTGCTTCTTCGATTTGATGAGTAGAAATACCGATAATTTTATCTTGTCCCATAATTTTTCTCGCATCAGCTAAAGGCAGATCATCTTGACCAATGTGAATTCCATCCGCATCAACAGCTAGTGCTACATCAATATGATCATTCACAATAAACATGACATCATGCTTTTTAGTTAGCTCACGTAACGCCTTTGCCTTTTGTAGTACGTCTCTTTTGCTACTCGTTTTATCTCGTAATTGAATAATATCGACCCCACCTAGGATCGCTTCTTCCATTACCTCTAACAAATCTCGTTCTGGGTGAAATGCTTCCCCAGTAATTGCGTATAACGAAAACTCTCTCATGATACCCACCCTTTTTTCTATATAAAAGATAAAAAGCCGTATCCGGACATACGGAATACGACTTAGGCGACTTCCCTACGCTGGCGTGATCCAGATCAGGTATGAGGGTAATGTTCTCAGCCCACTATTAGCAGACACCCCTAGTCGAAACAAATTCATTTCTAGCTATTACATTCATTATGACACACTGTTTCAAAAAAGCAAGAGAAGAGCAATCATTCCTCTAACAGAGAAACAATTGCTCCATCTGACAAATCAAAAACCGATTCAAAACGATCCCCTATAAGGAGATACCCTCCCGAAGGAGACACACGTAGAGGAACATGCTTATCAAAAGTAGCTAATTTTTCTTCTGCATCTGTATCAACGTAATAAGCGATTAAATCAAACCCTTCATCGTAACTAAAAAAATCACTACTATGCTTTGGCCGTAAATAATAGAATACGCGGTCATGAACATCATACGTATAAAAGGGAATCCACCACTGTTCTGAGTATGTATTCAAGATAGGCATCTCAATTTCTCTGAACGGTTTTTGCTCATCATAAAACGTGTACGTTGAATAAAGCTCATACACACTATCTACCGTAACGGTAAGAGACAGTGTATCTGGAAAACTCATATAAGCAATGACTGATTCCTTCCATTTTCGTTCTTCACTATTTTCGACATTCACTTCATAAAGCGGCGCCTGAAAGCTAGGCTCAAGCTCTTCCCATTTTAAGTAACCAACATGCTTTTCTGATATCCACTGTACATATGAATTGTCTAAGGAAAGTTCTTTTACTTTTGTATCTGTCACAACATACGTTTCAAATTCCCAGTCAGGTAAAAAAGCAACCATGATAAACGTATCTTCTTTATAAGGATTCCAATAAACAACATACTCTTCCCCATAGTCTTGAAAAATTTGCCTACTATCTCCATCCCGATCAACAATGATTAAGTTTGTTTCATGATTAAGCGTAACTTGCTGAACAGCAAAGAGACTATAATCAGCATTAGCCTGAACATCTATAATCCAACCATCCAATTGGAGGAATGGGCTTGATTCAGATGTATGGAGATTGTATTGATATAAAGTCGAGGATTCCCCTTGTTCTTCAAGATAGAGAATGGACCCGTCATCAAACCAACCAACGATTTCAGTAATGCTAAGATTATTTTCGAGCGGTACTAATTGTGAGCCCGTAAAAAAAGAAGAAGGTACATCACGCTTGATCGGTTGATCCTCAAACCTTTTTGGCATATGTTGATTCTCTAATGGGGCTTGAGTACAGCCTGCTAGAACAAACACAGCTATTAGAATAAATAACACCTGCCTCACACCGATTCCCCCTTCATATGTATCTTCTTAATAGGTTATGGAAGGTGTTCGTTCCTTTGCGAAAACTCTTTATGCAACAATTGTTCAGAAACACTCTACTATATAGACGAAATCCACCCATCTCTTGTTTCATAAAAATAAAAATAAAAAAATGACTCATTCGCAAGCTCCACTATTATAGCGCAAAAAGTTCCTTGTCTGCACTAAGAGAGCAAGATGAATTGAATCATTTTTTTACTTTCTATTCGCCTTCCATAAACCTTGCTCCTGCAATCCCTGGATTTGTCATTTCTTTCGGGTCAAGAATTTCATTTAATTCTTCTTCCGACAAGATTCCTCTCTCCAAGCATATTTCCCGAATAGGGCGGTTTGATTGAATGGCTTCTTTTGCTACTCTTGAAGCTACTTCATAACCAACATGAGGATTAATGGCTGTTACAATTCCTACACTGCGTTCAACCATTTCAAGGCACCGGTCTACGTTAGCTGTTAATCCCTCTATCGCAAAATCAGTAAAAACTCTCATTCCATTTTGCAATATGGAAAAAGACTGCAATAGATTGAATACCAACACCGGCTCCATTACATTCAGCTCTAACTGTCCAGCCTCTGAAGCCAGACTAATCGTATGATCGTTGCCAATAACTTGAAATGAAATTTGATTAATCACCTCACACATGACCGGGTTCACTTTGCCTGGCATAATCGAAGAACCTGGTTGCCTAGCAGGGAGATTAATTTCATTTAATCCTGTTTTGGGACCTGAACTCATTAAACGTAAATCATTAGCCATTTTTGATAAGTTAATAGCCATTATTTTTAGTGCACTTGACACTTCCGTATAAGCATCAGTATTTTGTGTAGCATCAACTAAATCATCTGCTGTTTTAAACGGGTAGCCGGTAATATCTCCTAAATATTTCGCCACTTTTTTGATATAATCAGGCTTTGCATTTAATCCTGTTCCAACCGCTGTTGCCCCCATATTTACTTCATATAAATGCTCCACAGACCTTTTAATACGGCCGAGATCACGTTCCAGAACACGCCGATAAGCGCCAAATTCTTGCCCGAGTCTAATTGGCACTGCATCCTGTAGGTGCGTTCTTCCCATTTTCAATACGTCATCAAACTCGTTTTCTTTTTCTTTTAACGCTTCAATTAAATTTTTTAATTGTTTTGTTAATCCGTCTGCTAAACGAAGAGCAGCTATATGAATAGCAGTTGGAAATGCATCATTTGTTGATTGGGCCATGTTTACATGCGTATTTGGGCTTACTCGCATGTACTCCCCTTTTTCTCCCCCTAGCAACTCAATAGCTCGATTGGCGATTACTTCATTTGCGTTCATATTAAATGAAGTACCAGCTCCCCCTTGTATGGAGTCAACAATAAATTGGTCTTGGTAGTTCCCATGAATCACTTCATCTGCAGCCTCTATGATCGCATCCGCAATGTTAACTGTAAGTACTCCTACATCGCGATTGGCCATTGCTGCCGCCTTTTTCACATATCCAAACGCTCGGATTAATTCAGGATGTGGCGGATATCCTGTAATGGGAAAATTCTCTCTTGCCCGCATTGTTTGGATTCCATAATACGCCTCTTTCGGCACTTGCTTTTCTCCAACCAAGTCGCGTTCTGTGCGATATTCTAGCATCGACATCTGTCTCCTTTTTCGGTCTAAACTCCTTAGTAAATAAGATTGTCCATAGTTATTTTATGTATGGTAACTCTTTTTGGTACTTTCAATCCTTCAAGTTAGTCGACGTCATCATTTGAAAGGATTATTAGCATTAGCCACGTATGCTAATGCCATTCCTATCAAATTACAGCTTATTTTTCTCACTCCTTGATTCGCTTCGTATGATCAGCAACGCTTGTTGAAAATCAACGGTCTCAATCATTTTCCATTCATGTAATTCTTTAAGTTCCTCTTCCATTAGAGCAAGATCTAAAGATCGGTCACGAGTATACACAATCGTACCATGCTTCTTTAATAATTGTCTTACATCATACATTGACTTCAAAACGCTTCACCTCTGTCACTATTATAACAGCTTTAAAAGTGTGACGAAAAGAAGCCAAACAAGCGGGGTATACGATGCATAGGATTGACGCCAGAACACTTGTTTAATTTGCAGTTGAATAAAAATTCCTAGCCCAAGTGCAGCCGTGAATAAAAAGGATGCCGTTAATGTAAAGAAAGTTCGATATCCCAAAACCCCCCACTCTAGCCCCATTAAAAAGAACAATAGCGCTATAACGGAAAGGAGAATTTTATCTTCAGGATGAAAAAATCCGAGTGTTGGATGATACCGACTAAAACAAGCCACAATAAATAAGAGGGCAAGGATGGATAAAACAATTTCGATAAGACGAATGCTAATCCAGCCTGTAAAAAACATTCCGGTAATCATACCGATGTATGCTAAAAATAAGAAAAACAATGAAAATAAAAATAAATGAAGAGGTTTAATTGATTCCCTAGGTGCTGCTAACAGACCACCTAGTGTAATACCAAATGTGCAAACAAAAATAAACATAATGATGATAACCCACATTGTTGCAACACATCCTTTCTTGAGAGCGGTTCCTAATTGACAAATTTCGTACAGCTTTGGCTAGATTATTTTTCTAAAACATTCTTATGCTATGATATGTATGCAATGAAAAATTAAGAAGGACAAGACAAAAATTATCTTAATTCGTTTATCTTAATTCGTTAATGAAATGAGGCGTAAAAATTGGGGCAAAAAGTTAAAGAAGTCATTGATCGAGCACTTTATGGAACTCCAGAGATTAAACCAGAAGAAAAGAACCTATTTTTATCAACTTTTCTTGAAAGAATTCATATAGCTTTAACTAAAAAACAGGTCGTTCATAAAGGAATGTATCCTGAAGTGGTTGAAATCATGAAAGAAAAGAAAAATCTCCATCTATATATAAATGGAAATCTAAACTATGGAAACTATTCAAATTATGTTCAACAAGCTAGCAAATCTAACATTCGCTTCACGATTGTGACACCTAAAAAACAAACGCCATTTGGGCTCGTATTAGCTGATGAAACACAAGCAATAAATCGAAATAACATCTTTATACAAGATGAATTATACGATTTAGATATGGAAGAATCGATCAATCTTTAAAGCTGGTTTCGTCAAGGATGTTGCAGGCTCATAGTGACATAAAATAGTGGAATTTCTTTGTGACGAACACGTTACCTTTAAATACGAAGTGGAATAGCAAAAGACCACGTAATCCGTGGTCTTTTGCTATTCTACCGGTCTGGATCGTTTGGATGAATGGCTTGTGGTCGTTGTTTTTTGAGTGGCATTGCTGTACGTAATAGTACATCTTTTAATGCTAATGCATTAAATGGCAAAAATGGCCACATATAGGGTGTACCTAGTGATTTTAAGTGGACAAGCATTAATAACCAAGCCGTAACCCCAACAACAAAACCAGGTACTCCAAAAAGAGCCGTACTGATTAAAAGAGCAACTCTAATTAAACGGTTCGCAAGGCTCATTTCGTAACTTGGTGTAGCAAATGTTCCTACTGCTGCAACGGCTAAGTATAGAACCACTTCAGGTGAAAACACACCTACATTGATTGCAACTTCTCCAATTAATAGCGCCGCGACTAACCCTAATGCTGTGGCTAGTGCATTAGGAGTGTGAATAGCAGCCATTCTGAGCATTTCGATCCCTATTTCAGCAATGATAAATTGGGCATATAACGGAACCGTTCCTTCTTCTTGTGCTCCAATAAAATTTAAAGCAGGAGGCGCTAGTCCTTCTCTTGTTGCTAACAAATACCATAAAGGGAGCAAAAACAAAGAAGCCCAAACAGCTGCGTACCTTACAATTCTTAGGCTTGTACCAACAATTGGCTTTTGACGATATTCTTCTGCATGCTGCATGTGATGCCAAAAGGTTGTTGGAGTAATCATGACACTCGGTGAACCATCGACCATGATAATAACATGCCCTTCAAATAAATGACTTGCTGCCACATCAGGACGTTCTGTGTAACGCACCATTGGATAAGGATTATTATGATGACCGAAAATAAATTCCTCTATTGTCTTATCACCCATAGACAGTCCATCCGTATCAATATTTTCTAATGCCTGCTTAATTTCCTTTACATAACTCGGATCAGCAATATCACCAATATAGGATATGGCTAAGTCTGACTTAGACCTCCGACCTACAGAAATGTACTCAACTCTCATCGTTCGATCACGAATTCGTCTTCTTAATAGAGCTGCATTCATGACCAATGTTTCAACGAATCCATCCTTTGAGCCACGGATCACCTTTTCCGTATCAGGCTCCTCTGGCCCTCTGATTGGATATTCTCTTGTATCAATAAGAATAACTTCATCGATACCTTCAACTACGAGTGCCGCTGGACCAGCCAGTACTTGATCAACAACATGATCTAAATCATCGGTTGATTCTATTTCTGCATAAGGAATGTAACGCTTCATTAATTTATCTAGAGTTTTTCCTTCTAGATCTGTTGGTTTTAATCGAATTAACTCGCGTTGAATTTGTGTGATCGCCTGGTCCTTTCCGAATCCATCAACAAGAAAGAGGGACATTTGTCTTTCTCCGTAATCCAATTCTAGATGGACGACATCAAAGTTGGCGTCAACCGCAAGTTCATTTTTTAAAAAATCAATATTTTTTTCATACATAATGGTCACTGGATTTTCCACTTTATTGTTACCCATGTTCGATCACCCCCATTCCTTTACATTATTTGCTTCAACTTGTATTTCCATTCATACGGTAGGCATAAACAAATAGATTAGGACATATACATGTGTCAAACTGTTTGTCCATTGGAGGCTAACGATGAATAAATGGAAATTCTCAATCGGATTATTAATTTCTTCTTTTCTTGTGGGGTTATTTCTTGTCTTTACTATTAAACCAGAACCATTGCATGATGCTCTTATTTTTTTCCCGTTAGATTCATCAGCCACATTTGATGAGGCTACATCCCAAATTGAATTTCAAGCAATGGAGGATGAGGATGAGTATATTTTGGACTGGAGTGTAACGTCTGTCTTAAATCAGCCAGCCTACCTAAGACAAGATGTTTCACTCTTATTCGAAGATGGCTATCTAAAAGATACCATGTCCTCTTGGGAAGAAGACACAGACTCCATTGAAATGGAAAAGGATGTACCTTCTGACGATAGTGGTCATTATAGAGTCGTTACTTTTCATCATGCAGAGTTGCATTATCCTAATGATGAAATTAAAAGCGCTCAAAAGCTAAGCTTCGATCAGATGTATGTAATTGATTCACCATTAAGCCCTTTACATGCATTTAGAACCCCGCAAACGGAAGAAGAGAAAGAAAGCAAACGAATTTTGGATTATATTTTGCAACAACAACAAGACTATGATTGGGACGCCCTTTTTGAATATTACAATATTCCAAAAGACCGTTATTTGCGCATCCCTTTAACTGATTTAGTTATGTATGAAGATGAGCCAATTCCAGGTTTATCAAAAGAAAAGACCGCTCAATTTCTAGGCGGCCTTTGGGAAGGATTATATAAAAATTATGTTTTAGGTATAACAAAGCAAGATGGTACGACGGTTAGTCCCATTGGCAGTACCGTACCTGTTATTTTAGTACCTGATACAGCTGATCATTTTTTTGTTTTATTTAGAACATCTGATGGTGAACCTGTTCAACTATTACAAACGCTTCAAAATTAATTTTCCTCTTTGACTCTTTCATACAAATCGAGGTACGCTTCGTCAGGATGAAGCTCAATTGCTCGCTTAAGTGAGCTACGGGCTTCCTCGATTTGTTCAAGTTCGATATAAACGAGAGATAAATTATAATGCGCTTCATGAAAAGAAGGTCTTTCTTCAATCGTTTTTATCAATAACTCTTTTGCAAACTCGTAGTTTTCAAACATGGCTTCAGCGTAGGCCAATAAGAAATACGCCTCAGGCATATCTGCTCCTTCCTCCACGGCTCGTTGTAAAAATGGATAAGCTGCTTCCAAATTATCCTGTTGTAAATACTCTTGCCCAATTTGTAATTCCAATAAAGGTGAACGAGTCTTTTGTTCATTGTTTAATCCAAACAAATAGAGCCCACCCATAAGAAAAATGGTCACGACTAGACTTAATAATTGTTTTGGAACCTTTCGGTGTTTAGGAAGTTGAACGACCATAGCAGCAAGAAATCCTCCGACTAGCCCACCAATATGTGCACCATTATCAACCATCGGGATCGAGAAACCAAAAACTAAATTAATGGCTAAAATGGTTAACAAACTTTTTCCCATAGTTCGAAAAAACAACTTTTTATACACGGTACCAAAATATAACAGAGCCCCAAAACAACCAAAGATTGCACCCGAAGCACCAGCTGCTACTTGTTCATTAAAAGCAAAGCTAGCAATAGAACCAAACAATCCGGCTACAAAATAAATAAAAAGAAAACGAGTGGTACCATACATTCTCTCGACTGCACCACCTAAATAAAATAATGCTAATGAGTTCATGAATAAGTGAAGAAAACCAATATGTAAAAACATGGCCGTAATAAGGCGCCACCATTCCCCTTCCATAATCAAAGGATTGTATTTGGCTCCATATTCAATCAATGTTAGTACGGATGTACTTCCTCCAGCTTGTTCTAATTGATAAAACATATATGAAAGCACGGCTAATAAACCCAATGTCGTCAAGGGTTTCCCATAGAAAAACAATGATTTTTCCTTTTGTTCACGTTCCCTTGTGACGTGATTGATTTGCTGTTTTAAATGCTCAATGGTTAAATTTAAATCTAAATCCTGTATCTGACCTTGTAAAGGAACAGAAGGAAGAGAAAGGGCTGACTGGTTTGCCCGGTCTATGATTTTGGATGTTACAGTTGTTCTCTTTCTTTTGCTTTCGAAAAAAGGCTTTTTGATGTCTTCCCATTCATCAACGGGCGGATATTCTGAAATATAAATATTTTCACCAATTAACCGACGGAACCGAAAGTGACGGCGAATCCGTTCAAATTGCTTTACTGATTCAGTAATGTCTCTTCTAAGCCAAATTGAAAAATCTATATCTACTCGAACAAATCGAATGATTCTCTTTGGATGTGTGTCCTCTTCTTCTAACCAGACTTCATTCCTACTCTGCTCAATCACCCTACATCCTTTTTCAAATATGTAGTGATGGACAGCTTTCCAAAAAACATAATCTTGTTGTCGCTCCATAACAACCTCCTCTCTTTAGTTATTAAACAGTATAGCAACATTTCCCTTTTCTAGAAGAGTCGTTTCAAAAAAAAAAGATAAAGGGTCTGTCTTCAGAAGCTACGCTACTAAATATGACAGACCCTTATCTCTATTAATAACTTTCTTGCGTACGGTTTGATTGAAAAACCGAACCAAGAATCTTATCGCGAACAAACGGGATTTGCATGGCAGCCATAACTGCTACCTTGCGTAGCATTCGACGACCTAGAAAAGCGTTAATGACGCGATAACGATACTTGTAAGCAAAATACATAGACAACACTAAAGATAGAATTGAAATGAGACGTTGAATCATAATCATCCCTCCTACTCTTAATGTGCCTGTGAATCCTGCCTTTTATCCACCGAGAAAAAAATTACAAAAGATTGTGAACGGGCTTTGTTGCTTCTTTTTAAAACACCAGCAGAGTGGTGTAGTTTTTTCTGCTCATCTTCATGTAAATTTAATTCTAGAACTTCTCGTATACCTTGGCGGTTCACAACTGCTGGAACACCAATATACACATCATCTAGTCCATACTGCCCTTTAAGTAAAGTTGAAATGGTCAACACAGAATTTTCATTTCTTAAGATCGCTTTAGTAAGACGAACTAAGCCCATTGCAATTCCATAGTATGTTGCACCTTTTCGTTCAATGATATGGTATGCGGCATCGCGAACATTCGTAAAAATCTTTTCAAGTTCATTCATATTGATATGATTCTCTTCATCAACATAAGTTAATATTGGTTTTCCACCAATGTCAGCATGGCTCCAAACCGGCAACTCGGTATCTCCATGCTCACCCATGATGTAAGCATGAACATTTCTAGAATCTACATCAAAGTATTGACCTAACAAAAAGCGAAAACGTGCTGTGTCTAAAATCGTACCTGATCCAATTACTCGTTCCATTGGAAGCCCAGAGAATTTCCAAGTAGCATAAGAAAGAATATCAACAGGATTTGTGGCTACAATAAAGATCCCATCAAATCCACTAGCCATAACGGACCCAACAATGGACTTAAAT
Source organism: Halalkalibacter wakoensis JCM 9140 (assembly GCF_000513095.1). Lineage (GTDB taxonomy): Bacteria > Bacillota > Bacilli > Bacillales > Bacillaceae_D > Halalkalibacter > Halalkalibacter wakoensis. The sequence goes on along the minus strand of NZ_BAUT01000004.1, from coordinate 54,029 downwards.
ATTTTTGCATTTTTTTCAATTAAGTCAAGTCTTGTTTCACCAGGACCTTGATTTGCGCCGGCTGTAATGACAACAAGGTCAGCATCTTTGCAATCCTCATACGTCCCAGCCCAAATTTTCATAGGTGAACCAAATGGCATCCCATGGTTAAGATCCATCGCATCTCCTTCTGCCTTTTCCTTGTTTAGATCAACTAATACAAGCTCATCAACCACTTCTTGATTTAAGAGTGCGTAGGCATAGCTCGAGCCAACAAAACCAGTTCCAATAATAACGACTTTTGTCCCTTTCCCTTGTACCTTCATGCTCACAACACCTTTCTTTATAAAACAATTCAGATTAAGCGTTACCCTCCAATATATTTACTATACAATGTTTTTGCTCTTGAAATATCCTCTGTGCCTTGAATTAATACCCGTCCGTCTGGAAACAAGACGAGACGTTCCCCTTCAGCTAATTGAACTCTTAACAAAAAGGGTGTTTTTTTCAATTCAGCAACTGATTCAAGTTTAACTGACCACATCTCCAGGTCAATGGGCTCTTTACGTTGAATCTGAACTGTCTCTCTTCCGCATAAGGTTGTCACATGATCCTCTTCCTCTTGTAAAGAAGGATATTCTTGATTTTGGCAAGTTGGACAATTCGTTTTTGCTTTGTCCATTTTCAAGTCAAATTGATGATTGTTCCATAAATCAAAGCTTCGCAATGTTCCCCTTAGTGATTGTTCATCCTCAACTAAATACTTTATAACCTCTACCACTTGATAGGATGCCACAATATCAACGACTGGACTTATGACACCGATCGTATCACAGGTTTGACCTGTTCCTTCACCAGGATTAATAAAACAACGCAAGCAAGGCGTTTTCCCAGGAATAAACAAAGCAGACATTCCCCTTGCACTAACTGCGCCTCCATAAGCAAAAGGAATCCCTTTTTTAAAGCACATATCATTTAGTAAAAACCTTGTCCGAAAATTATCGGTTCCATCTAATACTAAATCAATACCTTCTAGTAATTTTGGTAAGTTGTCCATCGTTACATCCGTTACAATACCTTCAATGATCACACTAGAATTAATAGCTTTCAGTTTTCGCTCAGCTGCAACAGCCTTTGGCAAGCTTTCTTTGACGTCATCTTCATCAAAAAGCATTTGCCTTTGGAGATTGCTCATCTCAACATAATCACGATCAACCATTCTAACGAGTCCAACACCTGCTCGGACAAGGTGATTGGCTAAAACCGTCCCAAGAGCTCCAACCCCTACAATTAGTACTGACTTTTGTGCTAGTTTCTGCTGACCCTCTTCACCGATAGGCGAAAAGCGCATTTGCCTCGAATAACGTTCTAATGAATGATGTTCCATTTTTTCCTCCTTATAAAACCAACCATCCAATAACCATACCTAATACGGCGGCAAAGATAGTACAACCAACATTAACAAAATCATTGTTAACCCATTTTACACCTTTTATTTGAAATGTTCTTTCGTCACAATGAACAACACGTTCTGTTTCAATTCCACAATTCGAACAGCGATAGACCACCTGCCAAATGCCACCTATTATTGTATCAAACATATTCCCTAAAAAGCCTGCCATTGTTAGAAGCATGAGAACGGATAGTGATATACTTGGCCATAATAATTGGGAAAACCCAACAAGGACGAGACTACCTATAAGTGCTGCTACTGTACCAATTATTGTAATAGCTCCAGAGGTCCCAACAGAGACACGTTGCCTTTTTACAAGATGATATGGTCTTTGTCTGCTTAATGCCCCTATTTCTGATGCCCAAGTATCTGAATTCGCTGCAGCCAAACTCGCAATAAAACCAAAAAGTAAAAAATCAGCCGGATACAAGGAATAGAGCAAAGCAACAAAAGCCGCAGTTCCCCCATTGGCTAAAACTTGTATTGCATCCCGTTGATGACCTTTCTGTACAACTTCTCCGTCGTTTGCTGATTTGACAGAACCTATAATAGTAGAACTGAAAAAGAAAAGACCTAATACCGCTAATCCATTTAAGCCAAATCCAAAAACGATCAAGATTCCTACAACTATTGCAGCAATAGCACCATCTAATGTTAATTTCTTCTTAGCATAAGCAAAATACGCTATTAACAGAATACCTATAATTAACAAAATGATCATACATAAAACCCATCTACACCTATTACATGTTCAACTTCACAATCATGGGGATCAGTAGGAACTGAAGACACCATTTGACAAGGAAATGCAAGTGCAATCGTTGGAACATGAAGATCAGGTAGAAATCGATCGTAAAATCCCCCACCAAAACCTAAGCGCCTTCCTTCCACATCAAAAGCCAAACCTGGAACAATGACAATATCAAACATGCTATTAGGAACGGCCTGACAGTATTGCGTTTTAGGTTCTTTCAGTTGGTATGGTCGCTCTTCTAATTGTTCAAAACTAGTAATTTGGTAAAAATTCATCGTTTTTTTTGGAAAGTTCGTACGAGGAACGACTACTTTTTTTCCTTGCTTCCATGCTGTTTCAATTAAATAATATGTATCCACCTCTTTGCCTCTCGAAATGGTTAGAGCAATAACTTGAGCATGTTTCCAATAGGATGATTGTAGTAAATGGTGAGAAATATCCTTTGACCACTTGGACCAGTCTTGATGAGAAACTTCATGTAACAGACTCTTAACGTTCTCTCTCAATTCATTTTTTTTATCCATTGTTCGCTCACTTCCAAATAATTCTAATGAAATCTATCAAAAAATACAAAAAAAAGCAGCGGATAATCCAGCTGCTTACTTTGTTTCGCGGTGTAACGTATGACGCTTTAATCTTGGGCTGTATTTTTTGAATTCAATACGCTCAGGATTAGTACGTTTGTTTTTTGTAGTAATATAGTTACGATCTCCTGTTTCAGTGCAAGCAAGAGTTACTTGTACACGCATTTGCTATCCCTCCAAACTGTGCTTACTTCATACTTGAATATGATAGCAAATCTTTCACTTTGAATCAAGTGGTTTTTCTTTACAGCATTTGTTTTGTCACTTGTTCTAGTTCTTCTGAACCTATTTGAAGTTCATGCTTAGCCAAAACTTCTTCCTCACTCTGACCATGAAACTCCCACACTCGTCCATATACTTCTTGTAAAGGTAACAAAGTTAATTTCGTTACCATCATACTTTCAAGTCCTTCTTGACATAACGGTGATACCGCTAACATCCCTTTTGAATTGCACCAAATCTTTTCCTTTTTCCCTACGGCCAATTGACTTTCCTTTTCTTTAAAAAAGTCAGCAGCAAGAAGAGAAATAATGGGCTCACCGTAATGAATAATGGCTTGTTTTAATGGCGATACAAATGCAACTTTAGTAGAAGCACTCTCCATTTTTTGATGATGCATGAGGAACTTCATGTCTTTTTTATCATTAGATTGATTTTTGACGATGAATGTATAGAAAATACTACTATCCGTCTTCTTTTGTTCCTCTAACATTGTAACTTGAATTTTCCACTTTGGATGATAGGCAACCATAATGGAGAGGGTCCCACCTCTTATTTGTTTAGGTGAGATGTCCCATTGACCATCGTTTAGCCAAGAACTTGTTCCATCTATCCATATCCCGACATTTTTTAGTAACTGTCTTTCATTCTTCTGAAAAGCAAACATATTACGATGTTTGTTGTTTAATAACATTAATTTGTTCAATGTACTCACCTGCCAGTTGTTTTGCATGTGCACCATCTTTTGATTGGGCGTACACAGTAAATGTGCCACTTTCTTGATCAGGAACGATAAATGTCCAACTTTCTTCTGAATGTCTCACTTTCATTCCATCAATTAATTCAACATCTTCCCCTTTTAAGGATTCCATTAGCTTTCTCATGACAATTCCTTTTTGTTGTAATTTGCATGTTACTTCTTGTTTATAAATAGCTTGTGAAGGTAGTCTACTTAGAACAGTTGTTAAAGAAGATGCATTATCACTTAAATAATCTAGTAAACTAACAATCGCAAACGGCGCATCATAGGACATAATTTGAACATTTCCCTCAGCTTCCATCATGGCTCTCGCTGACGTCTTTGTTCGAACTAATTTCTTTTCATAGCTAGCTGCAATTTCTTCAAGCGCACTCGCTCCATATAAAGGAACAGCCAACTCTGGACGTAAACCTTTTTCTAATTGCATTTGAACAAAGAGCATCAGTTGTTCCTCTTCCGTAATTAGCTGTCCTTCCTCAGTCATCAAACTGATGAACTCTCCACTTTCACCTACTAAAATACCAAGATCGGCCTGAAGCTCTTTTATTTGAACTCTCATGTCATCAACATCGACCTTATTTGAAACCAATTCGATTGTACAACCTAACTGAGTCAGTATGTTTTTAATTGTATGGGCTTGACTAACTGATTCTTCATGAAGGATTACTTTAAACTTGCTTTTCTTAATTCTTCCAAGATCGATTTGTTCTAATAAATTTCGTACGTAAGCTCGCTCTAGTTCAACACTTGTATCATAATGACCCGCATATTCAAAGGCCACTCTTCTATAAGATTGAAAAGCTACTATTTGCTCAAGTTCACGCTGAGCACCAGAACTAATCGGTAACCCAGTTTCATTGAAGAACTCAATTAAAACTTGCTTACCTTGGTTTTTATCCGCTAAACGTATAAAAACGCCACCTTTTGCCTCTTCTTGTTGAACACTGTATCTTAAAACTGGTAACAGCGTTTTTCCAAGTTCAACTACATGAACACCAGCTGCCTGCAAACTTTGAACAAAAGCTAGTTTAATAACATTCGAGAAAAAATGGCTATCACTAGCAACAAACACTTTTTCACCTTGGTTTAAAAGTGATCCATAAGCAGCTCCTAATTTTGAGGCTTCCTCTGGAGTCATTTCAATATTGGCAACACCACTAGCTCTATGACCTTTTAACAATGATCTTGCTCCTACTTCATTCCACAAATAAGACTGTGGAATAGTCGTTTCTTCTTCCACTCTTTTATAGGGCCAAATTTTCACATCTGGTTGTATCGTTACATGCTCTCCTATCACCGTATGGTGACCAATTACTGCATCCTCAAATACAGTTGCTTTTGTTCCTACCGTAACCCCTTGACATAAAGTTACGCCCCTTAACTCACTATTATCACCAATATAGATACTGTCCCATAAGACAGAACGTTTAATTGAAGCACCATTAGAAATCGTTGATCCAGATCCAATAATCGAATCCTCGCCTAAATAGGCACCTGATCGAATGGTTGAATTAGATCCAATCGAAACAGGCCCATGCAGCTTGACGCCTTCTTCAATAATGACATTTTCTCCAACCCATATATTTGGCTCAATTTCCGTTCCACTAATTGAAGCTTCTAATTTTCTTGATAGTAAATCACTTTGAGCTTGACGATATTGTTTTAAATTTCCTATATCGGACCAATAGCCATCAGCCGCATAACCATACAACGCCGATTGATCTGCTAATAGCTGAGGAAAAACGTCTTTACTAAAATCTACAACAGCATTCTCTTTAATATAGGAAAAAATGTCAGGATTCATAATATAAATCCCTGTATTCACCGTATCGCTAAACACTTCGCTCCAGCTTGGCTTCTCTAAAAATCTCACAATTCTTTGTTTCTCATCTGTCATAATGACTCCAAATTCCAACGGACATTCTACTTGCTTCATAAAAATGGTTACAAGACTATCTTGTTCTGTATGAAAATCAATTCCTGATTGTAAGTTAAAGTCTGTTAAAGCATCCCCACTTACCACGACAAAAGGTTCATCAAGAAACTCTTCTGCTTGCTTAACGCTGCCAGCTGTTCCTAATGGTGTTGTTTCTTCAAAATAATGCAATTGCACTCCAAATTTTGAGCCGTCACCAAAGTAATCTTTGATGACATCAGATAGATATTGAACCGTAACCGCAATTTCGGTAATACCGTATTTCTTTAACAATTCAATGCTATATTGCATAACTGGTTTTTGAATAAGCGGAACCATTGGTTTTGGTACATTACAAGTTAGTGGACGTAATCTAGTCCCTTTCCCCCCTGCCATAATGACACCTTTCATGTAACAGCCTCCCTTAATTAAATGGTTATTGGTAATGAGTTAACAAGACATTTTTCAATTTCCTGTTCCGTTTGGTCAGCTATGGTTCCCCAGTTGAATTTTGATTTAACGTCACGCATCCCTTGGGTAGCTAATGCCTCCCTTAATATTGGATGATTATACAAATAGAGAACTTGTGTTACAAGACTTTGGACATCTCCAGGAATCATTTTCAATCCATTTTCTTCATGCTGGATAATACCAGATAAGCCCCCTGTATCCGACACAATAGTGGCTTTTCCAGCTGCGAGGCCTTCAAGAGCAACAATCCCAAATGGTTCATAATAGCTTGGGAAAATTGCGGCATCACAACGTGAAAACCATTCATTTCTTTCCTCATCACTAACGAAACCTAAAAACGTTATATGAGACTCTAGCTGCCTCTGTGAAACTTGACGTTGGTATTCATCAAGCATAGGTCCTTTACCAGCAATCACAAAACGCACCTTTTCATTTCTACGTTTTAACTGCTCCGCTGCGTCAATAACCGTTTGATAACCTTTTTCCTTTACCATGCGCCCGACAGAAAAAACAGTAAATGCATCCATACTTTCAATACCATGACTACTAAAAGGTTTTAATAGTTCCATATCGACGCCATTTGGAATAACAGATAGCTTGTCACCATCTATAGAAAAGATTGATTGGAGCTCCTCTTTCATATAATCGCTACAAACAATAATACGGTCTGCTTGATTACATAACTCCCATTCTTTTTGATTAATTTCATATTGTAATTCACTATGAATTCCATTGTTTCTCCCATGTTCTGTTGCATGGATTGTCACTAACAAAGGTAGATTTAGTATGTTCTTTGTTGCTATAGCCGACACACTTACCAACCAATCATGAGCATGTATAATATCGAATTTTTCCTTTCTAGCAAGCTTTTCGATATAACGTGTCATCTCAATATTTAAACTACCTACCCAATCAAAGAAATTCATTGCTTCTGGTTGTAAACCTTTTACACGATGTACATGAACACCTTGATTGTTCTCATATTGAGGGTAACCATTCACATGCGAAGTAATAACATGAACATCATGCCGGCCTGAGCCATTGCTCTTGATAAGTCATACACATGGCGTGATAAACCTCCTACCATCATAGGAGGAAATTCCCAACTTAACATTAAAATAGAGCGCTTTTGTTCCTCTATGTTTTTACTTTTTTTAGTTTGAATGTACGCATCATGCGCCGAGAAAAAGACTTGTTCATCAATGTCTTGAAGAAAAGGAAAACTTTGTTCCATTTTGGCAATCCATTGCTCATCTATGTCCCCATCCAACAATTTATCCTTCGTTACGTCAAATCGGTAAAGATGAGTTGAAAAACGCTCATTAGCATATTGAACCGCACTGTCCCCATCTATAATAAACGCCCAATCACTGCTAACGGCTAGCATCCACTCTCTAATCATCTGTTTTAAATAGCGCCTTTCAATGTCTGTAGGACACGCAAATAAAGCCACAACTGTTGCAATATCGGTCTCCATTCGATGATGATGACGATACAAATGTTGATTTTTATCATTTATCCATACATCACCATATCCATCTCTTCCCCATGTAGAAAAAGATACATGAGCTGTTTCAAAATCTTGATAATGTCGATCAATGTATGTTTCTGGTGAAATAAAATGAATACGATCCTTTCCTTTTTGGATTATTTGTCCAATCCAATCTGGTCCTTCAAACCACCAATGCCCAAACAACTCCGCATCAAAAGGAGTCATCATGATATATGGGGGGTAACATTGTTCTCCATGTTCGTTGATTTCTTGTTCGATTGAATGTAAGAAATGATCAGCATGCCTGTCAACTTTCCCTTCAGCCCAATCACGAACATAAATGGCTTTTGATTCACCCTCACCTGTAATTCGTTTATGTTTTATCCCTGTATCCATTCTAATTCCGTCTTCATGCACAAACGGTTTAATGTATTCCCACTCTCTCTCATAAGCAATATCGCGATAAAACTCACGGTAATCAACATCCCCTGGATATCCCAAAGTTGAACTCCATACCTTACTTGATAAACTAGTATGTCTAGGAAATAAAACTAAACCGTGTGGTGAATAAATAGGGGCCCCACTTCCTTTAGCGGGGATAGGATCTGCATTCAAGACTGCATGTTCATCAACAAATGTATAAGAAATTCCTTCTTCAATTAAAATACGGTCTATCCCGGGAGCAAACGCACATTCTGGCAACCAGAACCCCTTTGGTTTTTGACCAAAATGTTTCTCAAAACAATGTACCGCTTCCCTAACTTGGGATCTAATTGCAGCTTTCGTTTTCACAAATGGCAAAAATGCATGGGTTGCCGCACTCGTTATACATCTAATTATTCGTCTTTCAAATAAGTCTCTAAAGCCATTCAAAATATTTTTATCACACGCAACAAAAGTAGTCTTAATATTCTGATAACGATTTTTGTAAAAATTGACTAGGTTTTGTTCCTCTTCCGTTTTAGCTAACTGGCCTTCTTTATTCAACAACTCTTCTGTTTTAATTATGTAGTCTAGAAAACGCTCTTGAATGATCGTATCAGACAACATTTCTAAAACAGGTGGAGAGAAAGAAATGGTAACAACATCTTCTACCTCTACTTTTTGCAGTTCCCATAATAATGGTATGTACGATTCTGTTATAGCTTCAAACAACCATCGCTCTTCAAGCCGTCCTTGTTCTTTGTGACGAACATAGGGAAGGTGTGCGTGCAAGACTAAAGAAAAATAACCTTCCTTCAATGAAACCCCTCCTATTTTACTTTTTCATAGTATGAATACGTACTAAAATGTTCTAACCAATCTGGTTCATGCAAATTCCCTGACTTCCACTGATTTACTGCTTCAATGTGTAATCCTGTCATACCTTCCTCTGAACGAGGAGTGTCTATCGCATTTGAGCGCAATAAAGTTAGAAAAGAACGTTGCTTTGTTTCAATGCCAATATCAACGATGTATGTTCGATTGGGTTCTAGATTATGAACGATCCAATTATTGGTCATTTCTGGAATTGATATATCAAAAAACTTATGGGCATTATGTCCATTAAAATCAATCATTGTACAATCGTATACTCTTATTTTTTTTAGTAACTCATGCCACGGCGTACGAGTTTGATGTTCAGTCATTTGCCTAAGTGTTAAACTCATTTCCCAAAAAGCAAAAATTGTTGTTGGACTTTGAGGCAAGAGCGTTACTTCATCACGTTCGTAACTTGATGGTATTTTTGGAACGATATCCATTTGTTCGATCTCCTTATCTTCTTCTTGTTGTTGAAGGTGCTTTTGATAACGGTATTGTACTTTTCCAACTGTTGTATTTAATTCATCTGCTATTTTCCGAAATGAATATCCTTGTTCTCTTAAGGCAACGATTTGTTCGATCAACCATTTCACCTCCGTCTTAAATTGAGATCATGTCAAATATCAAGTAACTTTTTTATTTATGTAACAGTCTATAAAAATATGACTACGATTTGTTACCTTAATCATACCTTCCAATTTTTCTGCAAACAAGAAGCTCATTTTGTCTCATTTTGTCAGGTGAACGTCGGGAAAGCATTTGAACCGAAAAAAAAATTATTCGGCATTTTTCAACATCTATTTTTGTCTATTTTCTCAGTCGAACAGTGGCGAAAGAATGGGGAAAACAACGAGAAACTATTTACAGTTACTGAGATTGTCGAATATATGTACTTTTAAGAAAGGTATGTACATAAGGATTGAAAAAAATATGGCAGAAACATTACATCTAATAGAGGCATAAACATCTTAGGGATTTCAAATTGTTTAGGTGGTAACTTTAGAAGTTGTCATTGTGAGAGGATCATTCTATTGATAGTTTATCATGCCCCTCTTCAACTGTATGGTAAGCTGATAAATAATCTGACAATAATAAAAAAAGATTGTCTTCAATAGTCATTTTTCTGACTACTAAAGACAATCCCAGAATCAATCTAACACATCATGATGTTTCATAAGAAGATCTTCTACTTTTCTAGTAAACAATCAATTACGATCTTCTGGTTGTTCCAGAATTAGTCTATCAGCTACAACAGGACCATTTCTTTCATTTTTCAATTGAAAATAAACATCTAAAGCCTGGCTCGAAATTTCTTGAGCCATCCCTTGTCTACCACCATTTCTCTCCAGTTTTACATTCGGAACAACAACTGCAAATGCAATTTCAGGATTATCGAAAGGGGCATATCCAACTAGGGTTTGAGTATTCCCATCAACAAATCGACGATTGTCTCCAGATCCAACTGCGACCCTTACTTGTGCTGTTCCCGTTTTTCCAGCAGGTTGATAGGATTTGTTAGAAAATCGTCCGCTCGCTGTTCCTCTCGTCATAACACCACGTAAACCTTGCTGAACTCTTGAGATGTAATGTTCATTCATATCAATTCGATTTAAAACTTTAGGTTCGAATTTTTGAATAATAGCTCCTTGTTCCTCTGTATTTGAAACAGGTTCACGAATTTCCGTAACTAGCCTCGGTTGCATTCTAAGCCCGTCATTTGCAATTGTTGAAATATATTGAGCTAATTGCAATGTTGTATACGTATCATATTGCCCAATCATCAAATCTAGTAAATTTCCGTAGATGGATGAACCACCTTGTAACCCTGTAGAGCTTGAGGGTAAATCAATTCCTGTCTCTGAACCTAAACCAAATTGACTAAAATTATATCTAATTTCATTATAAGCTCTTTCAACAGAGTTGTTTGTCCAATTACATTGATTAGGATAGTTACAACCTGCCATTAACATCGCCATTTCAAACATATAGACGTTCGAAGACACTTCAAGTGCACGAACATCATTTACCCATCCAAAATTACGGACAGACTTTTTCTCAGGAGTAGATGGTAACCTGATTGGTCTGTCATAAAAACTCTTACCAGGTTGCGCAACACCAGCTTCGAACCCAGTTAAAACGGATGCAGCTTTGACAGATGAACCCATTTCAAATGCTTTCGTCACATTCCCGATATGATCAGCATTTGTACTACGGTTTTGATCAGCTGGATCATTAAAACCGGCCATCGCGATAATGTCTCCTGTCCGAGGATTCATCATCACAGCGTAGGCTGAACGATCTAAAATAAAAGAATTTCCCGCTTTCTTCATTTCCTCTTCAATAATTTCCTCTAGTTTTTGCTGAAATTCCATATCAATGCTAAGCACTAAATCATTCCCGCGACTTCCAAGACGTTCATTTACGGAACTTTCAATGGTCTTACCACCACTTGAATGAGTGATGCTCTCGACAACAGCCTTTTGTCCACGCAACACTTCTTCAAATTGCATTTCTAAGAAGCTAGTCCCTACTAAGTCAGATCGATCATACCCCCGCGACAAGTAGTAATCTACTTTTTCTCGAGGAATAGCACCAGTTGATCCAAAAACACTTCGTAACGATTCTCCAAATACATAATTCCTTCGTGAGTCTCTTAAAATATCTATCCCTGGTAGTCGGTATAGATTCTCACTTAATTTATGTGCTTCTTCATCTGTAATACCTCTTTTTATTCGTTGAGGTGAATTGGCATATCCACGTGACATTTCTCGATAGATTGCTAGAATTCTAAGGTCTTTCTCACTCAAAGATTCGATTTGCTCAGTAGGTATTCGTTCAATCTCCAACCTGTATTCCTCTGTTGGACCTTCTAGTTCTTTTCTTTCCTCTCTTGATACAAGCTCATATCTTTCTTCTTGACTCATTTGAAGCAATAGATAATCTTGTTTGTCACGCTCTGTTACCCGACTTATGTCTATATCTATCAACTCTTCTAAATCTCTTGCTATATTAAGCATAGCTTCTGCTCTTGTTGCTCTTGACGGATTTGTATACGTAACCGATAATTCTAATTCATTATCAACAACAACATGTCCAAATCGATCATACATCAATCCTCTAGGTGCATCGATTCGAGCTGTTGAATTGCTTGTACGCTCAAGCTCTTTTACAAACTCCTGACCTTCAACAATTTGAACTACTCCAAGCCTAAGGATAAGAGCCGAAAACAAAACAAAAACAGCAAAGAAAAGCACGTTTAACCGAGCAGGAACATGGTGTTTTTTCTTTTTACGTGATGATCTCTCCACTTATACGTTCCCCCTGCAATATAATAGGCACCTTACAAAAAGGTGCCTAGATTACTCTCATAAATGAAAACCCGCGTATGCCGTTGCTTCAGTTGTTTCATGAACCTACACTCGTAGGTGGGTGCTCGCAGGGACTTGTTCAGCGTCCAGAACAAAGCTGGCATGCTGGCAAAGTCCTCAATATAGAACTCCCTTTTAAAAATCAAGGTTCGAAACAAGGAGAAGCTGACTAACACGGCAGGAAACATTATTTATTTGTTTTTATTATAGCATAATTGAACCTATTGTCAAAAGGGGAAAACATGAAAACTATACACTCGTTCCACCACCGCCAGAAGGGTCTCCATCGCCTCCTTTTTGTCTGGCAAAACTATAGCTTTCTCCACCTTTGTCTTCCTTAAATTTTACATGTCTTACAAAGAAGTAAATAATTGTATGCCCTGCCCCTAACACAAGAAGCAGTACAGGAATACCTCGTTCCTCAGAAAAAAGAGTAATGGTTGCTAAAAAGGCTAATACAGAAACAATTCGTCCTGAATTGACAAAAAGCTCACGTACGACAATATATTCCACTCTCATTTCTGCAGCTTTCCAACCTTTGCCGATCACATCAAATGTTAACGATACATATGGAACCAAAAGCATGGGATAGGCTATTGACACCACAACACCATACGTAATTAATTTAGAAAAGGTTAAATCACCTAATACAATGATAAAAATTGCACCGTATAAAATTAAACCTCCAATTAGAATTAATTTTTTTCGGAATGTTGGCTTAATGATTCGAGTGATAATGTAATAAGCTACAAATTGTGTTGCCGAGCAACTAAACCGTAGGTCCCAATTGCCAGTTCACTACCAGTAGCAATATACACCCATACAACAATGACAAAAACAAATGTTCCTTCCCTTAAACCTTGGAAAAAATTTGCTCTCGTTATTTGTTTCCAATTGGGGTTGTTTTTGCGCTCTTTCAAAATTTTTGTGAAGTAAAACTGTCCCTCAGCAGGCCGCCGCTTTAACATAAAGCTTGTTAATACAGCCGCCACAAAAAGGGAAAGTGATATGGTGAAAATGATCGTGTACCCAGTAAATTGTTCCATTCTTGTAATAATAAAACCTGATAGGATCGGCCCAATCATCCCAGCAAATGAAGTTAACAAACCTAAAAAGCCGTTAAAGAAATCACGTGTTTCCGGTTCTGTTATTTCAAATGTTAATACATTAAAAGCGAGCCAATAAAAACCGAATCCGGTTCCGATCAGCACCCCTAGAAGAATTAAGTATTCATTCGCATTTTCCCCTAAGTACAGAACTGTAGAGAAAAAAATCGCAAGTGCTATAACACCTGCCCTAAGTACAACCACTCGATCAATTTTCTTAGCGAACTTACCTGCAATAATAAAGGCAAAAGGCTGCATCACAACTGACCCTAAATTGTATAGAGCAATATCGACAAATTCTCCTGATTGCTTCCATAGATATACATTTACGAATGTATTCGATAAGGCAATGCTTAAAGCATATAGCCCACCAATAATGAGTAAAAGCTTTAAATCCCTTGTTACTTCTATGTCTCCAATCACTTTCTTTACCAATACCTTGTTCACCGACTCCACCACCCTTATAAGTAGTGTGTCACCTGAAAATTCGGTTATACAAAAAAAGAACCTAAGGATTCATTCCTTAGGTTCTTTCACAAAATTATTTAGCTGCACTATAACGTTTAGCTACTTCATCCCAGTTAACTACGTTCCAGAACGCGTTAATGTAATCTGGGCGACGATTTTGATAATTTAGGTAATAAGCATGCTCCCAAACATCAAGGCCTAAAATAGGTGTCTTGCCTTCCATTAATGGCGTGTCTTGGTTTGGAGTACTTGTTACAACTAACTTGCCTCCGTCAACCACTAGCCAAGCCCAACCAGAACCAAAACGGTTAGCACCAGCGTTAGCAAACTCTTCTTTAAAAGCATCTAAGCTACCGAATGTTGAATTGATTGCCTCTGCAAGCTCACCAGTTGGAGCACCACCACCGTTAGGGCTTAAAAGCTCCCAGAAAAGTGAATGGTTTGCGTGCCCGCCACCATTGTTACGAACTGCACCACGAATATCCTCAGGAACAGCATCAAGGTTAGATACTAACTCTTCAATGCTCTTGCTCGCTAGTTCATCATGCCCTTCAAGTGCTGCATTTAACTTTGTGATATACGTGTTGTGATGCTTACCATGGTGAATGTTCATTGTTGCCTCATCAATATGAGGTTCTAGTGCGTTTGCTGCATAAGGTAATTGCGGTAATTCGTAAGCCATGTTCAATTCCTCCTCTAATTCATCCTTAATTTTTTGCGGAGTATGTACTCCAAAAATGTAGACTTTAGCAACATTTTTGTTTCATAAGTCTTCCAATTCATACATTACCAAAATTTGAGCATTCTTGCAACGGAAATGCTCACGAATTTATAATGTAACAATTTTACTCTACCCTTAAGCTTTTTAATTTAAACGTCATAACGATATGGCCTGGACATAAGCATAGTAATACTAATACTAAACGGGGGAGTCAAATGAATTGGTGGGAAGCTCTTTTAATAGGTTTCATCCAAGGAATATCAGAATTTTTGCCCATCTCAAGTACTGCGTTATTATTAATTATTCAGCGACTTCTCGATATCCCTATAGGACAGAATTTCAAACTTGCCTTTGAGACTTTTTTACATATAGCTTCTGTTTTAGCTGTTATCGTATATTTTCGACACGAACTCACAAAGATCCTTCTCGATTTTTTTTCTTACTTACTAACAAAAAGATCTACAGCAAAAACAAACTTTCGCTTTGTCTTACTTTTAATCCTCTCTATGATTATAACCATCTCACTTGGTAAGGCGATTGAAACTTTCCTAGGTGAGCAATTAACAACACCTGCTACAATTGGTGTTTCTTTAATTATTACGGGGTTATCACTCATCCTCATCGAACACGGACTGAACGAAGGAGGAAGAACAACATCGAAATTGACATGGAAGGATGGTCTATTCATTGGCTTTGGGCAGGCCCTTTCTCTAATTCCTGGCGTGTCACGGACTGGAAGCACATTATTTACAGCCCTTTTTATTGGATTAAGCAAAGACACTGCTCTTAGATATTCTTTCTTCTTGTCAATCCCTGTCTTTGTTGGTATGAGTATTGTCAAATCCCCAGAATTAATTAAAAGTTATACCGAAATAAGTATGGTCGCTTTATGTACAGCTTTTCTATCATCTTTTATTTTTGCACTTATTGGGATTAAATGGTTTATTTCCATGTTACAAAATACAAAGCTCACATATTTTGCTTTTTATTGTATTGGGCTTGGAGTTATTACGTGGGTATATCTTTGATGCTGCTTTGTTTGTTATTTTCATGAGAAATATTCACTCCATTTTGAGAATACCTTCCTCAACTGCACTCAACAAAGAAGCTATTAAAAAACAAAAAAAGGACCTTAATAAAGGTCCTTTACATTATGTAAGTAATATGGCGGAGGAAGAGGGATTCGAACCCCCGCGCGGTTTAACCCGCCTGTCGGTTTTCAAGACCGATCCCTTCAGCCGGACTTGGGTATTCCTCCACGAAAACAGCTTTACAGCTAAGTATAGTTGGTGGACCCTGTAGGACTCGAACCTACGACCGATCGGTTATGAGCCGACTGCTCTGACCAACTGAGCTAAGGGTCCTCTATGGGGCGGCTGATGGGAATTGAACCCACGAATGCCGGAATCACAATCCGGTGCGTTAACCACTTCGCCACAACCGCCGTAAAACTTATTTAATTAAAAGTAGCGGCGGAGGGAGTCGAACCCACGACCTCACGGGTATGAACCGTACGCTCTAGCCAGCTGAGCTACACCGCCATAATGGCTCCACAGGTAGGACTCGAACCTACGACCGATCGGTTAACAGCCGATTGCTCTACCACTGAGCTACTGTGGAATGTCTTTTAAGAGACAAGAATTATCTTATCACTTAACCTCTTTTACGTCAACATTTTTTTGTGAATTTCTTTTAAAAACTACTAAACGTTAACCCTGATATAACTTACCATAATTTTTTTTATTAAACAAGCATATTTTTTCAATCAAAAAGAATGGTCATCAACGTATCTTGTTGATGACCATTCTACAATGTTAATGTTCTTCCCCAATAACAGCTTCGGCAATGTTGACAGAATGATCTCCAATTCTTTCTAGGTTACTTACAATATCAACAAAAACAATTCCAGCTGCCCCAGAGCACTTTCCGTCATTAACGCGTTGGATATGTTGCTTCCGAAGCTTTCTTTCCATTTTATCGATCTTTTCTTCTTTCTCTAATACAGAACGTGCTAAATCACCATCAATAAGCTCCAATGACTGGATCGCCTCTCTTAACGTTTCGAGAGTTAATTCTGACATTTCCCGTAAATCCTCTAATGCTTTATCAGAAATATGAACTTTGTTAACTTTCTGATAGTCTTTTAATTCGACAATATTTTCTATATGATCACCAATTCGTTCAATGTCACGAACTGTATCCATTAGCATCGAATGTAGCTTGGAATCATGAGCTGATAAAGAACGAGAAGAAATTTGTATTAAATAATCTGTAATTTTTCGGTCTAAATTATTAATGGCTTCCTCAAATTGAATAGACATTTCCGCATGACGCTTCTGGCCATTTTCAAGGTATTGGCTTACTTCATAAAGTCCTCTTTCCGAAAACTCAGCCATACGTAGCACTTCTTGTTTCGCTTGACCAAGTGCAATCGCTGGCGAACTCCCGATAAAGCGAGGATCGAGGTGCTTTGCTTTATACTCAATGCTATACTCTTCGCCTGGTACAAGCTTTGTCACGATAATGGCCAAAATGGCAACAAACGGCAATTGAATCATCGTATTTGAAACATTAAATATCCCATGTGCAAAGGCAATGGTCATCGGCCGGTTAAGACCCAATTCAACCGCAAGAAAACTAATAAATTGAAAGAAAAACGGATAAATGATTAGTACAATAATTGTTCCAATTAAATTAAAGATAACATGCGTAAGAGCTGCTCGCTTGGCAGCAACAGATGCCCCAATTGCTGCTAATATTGCCGTAATGGTAGTCCCGATATTATCACCAAACAATACTGGTAATGCAGCATCTAGTCCCATTGCTCCTTGCTCATATAATTGTTGTAATAAACCAATCGATGCACTTGAACTTTGAACAGCTACGGTAAAGATGGTTCCAATTAGAACACCAAGTAATGGATTCTCACTCATACTTACAGTAAGCTCAGCAAACGCTTCGAGTTCTCGAAGCGGTTTTAGCCCATTTCCCATCAGTTCTAGACCGTAAAAAAGTGCTCCAAACCCAAAAACGACTTGTCCATAATTATTCACTTTTTTCGCTTTAATAAAAAAGATTAACGCTGCTCCAACCGCAATAATTGGTAGAGCATAAGCAGATATTTTGATTCCAATAATAAATGCTGTAACAGTTGTCCCAATATTGGCGCCCATAATAACACCAATTGCTTGCTTTAAAGTCATAAACCCTGCATTTACAAGACCAATTGTTAAAACCGTTGTTCCCGTACTCGTTTGAAGAAGTACCGTAACGAACAACCCTGCAAATACGCCCATAACGGGATTTGTAGTAAATTTATCTAGAACATCCCGCAAGCCTTCCCCTGCAACTTTTTGTAAGCCATCCCCCATGTATTTAATACCAAAAAGGAAAATTCCAAGTCCACCAAAAAACATGAACAAGATCGTTTGTAAATCCACAAATCCTCATCCCTTCATCTTGTAAATCAAATTCAATTTTCGACAAACATCAACATGGACACCCAATCTATTATTAAGCATTTATGAATGGTTTGTAAACAGTAAATTATCAAGTTGTCACTATTTATTTCGACCAGCTAAAAAATAACGTTTTTCAAACATAATGTTCTAAAAGTCAATGATGGCATTTTCACGAACGATTCGGTAAAATAACGAAGAATGAGGAGTGAAATAAATGAATTTCTGGGAATGGTTTTTTAAAAGCTTTTATAGCAAAAAAGTGATAGCTTATAGTCGTTTTCGACCCATTACAACGACAATTGCTTATGTTTTATTTATCATTTTTATAGCAAGTATTCCATATTTTATCTCGTTTAACGCTTCAACTGTCACAAGTATTCAACAGCTTGAGCGAATGTTAGAATACAATTCGCCCAATTTCCATTTAAAGGATGGTGCATTAGTGTGGGAAGCAAACGAGCCATATCTATTAACTGAGTTTAGTGAGGGATTCTTTTTAATCGATCCATCTGCTTCTTTTAAGGAAGAGGAGTTACTTACAATGAATGAAGGCATTGCCCTTTTACAAAATGAATTTTTATTTATCTCAGATGGACAAACCCAATCAGTTTCCTATGCCGTATTAGGGTTGCAGGAACTCTCAAAAGAAGAACTTATCGAACGTGTGAATCAATTACAAAGTTTCTTGCCCATTTTACTTATCATCATTACGGCTTTGCTTTATGTCGGATTAGCTGGGCTTGCCTATCTTGGAATTACGATTCTTGCCTATCTTGCTCTTCTTGTAAAAGGTAAACGGAAGTTAGAATATCGTCATATGTGGATCATTACAGCACATGCCTTGACTATGCCGGTTATTCTCCTTTATTGGATGGATACTCTTATTTTATCAATTCCATTCAGTGCGTTTGCCGCTTCAACGTTCTTGATTGTTTTCTTAGCCATTCGGTCCATTCCTCTCCCGAAGAAAAGACAGGTTTAATATTAGAAAGGCTACTAAAGGGACAGCCTTCCCTCTAGTAGCCTTATTGCTGATAGAAAAGTAAAAATGATCAATCATTTTTTTCCTCTTCATCGTCTATCTTTTTTATCACAATTCTCGTACCATCAACTGATACAATCACGATGTCTTTATTTGGTTCAATCCAGCTTCCTCCACTTGTTGCACTATATTGCTCCCCGTCAATTTCAATTGTCCCAGTTGGCCGAAATGAGCTTAAAGTTCTCCCTTTTTTCCCAACAAGCTCATGATATTGTTCATTTATTGAGTTATACCCTAATTCACTTGTTAGCTTATCCTTCAGCGTCATCTTCGCCCATAAATTTCTCGAGGGAAATACTTTCAAGAAAAGAGCTGAACTAAATCCTCCGATAATAAACCCCATGGAAACCAATACTCCATAAAGAAATGATGGTGCTGGAACAGCTAGACCGATAATCATTAGAACGACGCCCAGAAGAGCCACTGTCCCATCCGTTATCACTTTTCCGTCAATCACAATAAGCGCGAGACCAACCATGTATAAAATGACTACCCACAGTCCCACATCTCCAGTAAGGTGATAAGAGAAATACGTAGCCATAATGGCAACCCCTAATATAGCAAAAAGACCTTTTACCCGAACTAATAGCTCACCAATCAAAAATAAAGTTCCTAAAAACACAACAATGAATCCAATACTTGGCGTATCTAACCACTCCATAGTCTCTTCCTCCTTTCCTTATTTTTACGTATGACAAAACATTCCGTTTCATTATTTTTAAAGACAAAAAAAGAGAGGTTTCCCTCTCCCATTATGAACTAAATAAACCTCGAAGGGAATCAATTAAACGATTTATTAAATCCAAAAAGTTGCGAATAAAACCTTGTGTCTCTTCTCGATTCAAAAAATCCCCTAAATTGTCACGTACTCTTGAGATT
This sequence comes from Halalkalibacter wakoensis JCM 9140, assembly GCF_000513095.1. Classification (GTDB taxonomy): domain Bacteria; phylum Bacillota; class Bacilli; order Bacillales; family Bacillaceae_D; genus Halalkalibacter; species Halalkalibacter wakoensis. The sequence continues at coordinate 34,055 of NZ_BAUT01000004.1, read as the reverse complement.
TGATCTTGTACTTGATTCCAGTCAATGTTTAAGTCTTTCATGCGCATAAACAATGACACTAAACCATCTAACTCTTCATCTGTTAAAGTAATTCCAAGTTCAGCTGCAATTCTCCTAATTAACTCACGAAGGTCCTCTTCTGTTTCAACTGGGTTAGTTGCAATTTCTTCTTTGATTCGATTCATTAACTCCGTAGCTTCTTCCATGCCAATTGAATCACTTAATTCACCTGTACGAATTAATTCTTCATTTGCAATTTGCTTTTGCTCTTCTGGAATTTCAATTTCTGCCGCAATTTCATATGCCTTTATTAACCCAGTTAGCGCCGCTGTTCCTGAAACTGAAATAGGCGCAGTAATATAAATATCAGCATCCTCTACTCCAGCCGTAATCAGAGCATTCGCATACATTTCATCTGATACCCAGTTAATATTGTTTGATTCGACTGCTAGCCCAGAACCTTCTTCCCCTATCGTAATTTTAGAGGAAGATAACGCATTTGTACCAATTCTTGCTGCACTAATATAATTTCCCAGATATTGATGCTCTTCTTCATTTGTCACATAGATAATGGTGTCGTCTTCTGTTGCGCCCATTTCATTTAACAATGCCTGTCTCTGTGATTGGGACAAATCTTCTCCCAATGTAATGATCACATCTCCAGGAATGGCATCTGCACTAACAAACATCGGAAATAATAGTGTTAAGACAAGCGTAAAAGCTATAAACTTTTTCCATTTCAACTTCATTTTCATCTTCTCCTTTATCGACGAACGCTTTAAATCGTTCGTCACGCATTCGTAAATAAGACGAGTGCTCTACTAAATAAGAAACACTTTTTTCTCTTTAATAGAAAGGTACTTTTGGCTCATTTTTTGTATTTACATTAAAGATCTGTAACAGAACAATCTTTCCTTAAAGGGAAACAATTCCAACTGAACACAAAACTCACAATAATCAAAGAGACAAAAAACAGTGAAGTAAACATCATTTGTTCAATATTTATAATCCAATAACCAAAACAAAGAGGTCCTAATGCCACTCCTAAGAAACGAATCATCGAATAAAGAGAAAAAACAGCACCCCTTTCAGAAGGTGATACCACGTTAGCTAAAGCAGAATTAGCTGCTGGCAGAATTATTCCCAAACCTATTGAATAGATGGCTATTGAAACGGCAAACCATGCTAAAGTACTGTTAATGATCATCATAAGAGAAGCGAAGATCAGTGTAAACCCACCATAAAGAAAAGCGCGTTTATAATTGTTCACATTCCCCTTTAATACTCGCGAAGCGAAATAAGACAGAATAGTCATAAAAAGAACAGGAATCGCTAGTAAAAAGCCATTGACAATGGGTGTGTATCCCGCTGTCATTTCAAGTAAATAAGCAAAATAAAACAAATACCCAAACAAAAGAAACATTCCAACAAAACCAGCTGTGAAAATAGGTACAAGCCAACGCCATTCGGTAATAAGGAACTGATGAAGCCTTCTAGATTTGTTCACATCTTGCTTTATCTTTTTTGCCGATTCGCTTTTGGTAAACAGGATAATTCCAAGAAATGCGAACAAACAAATAGCTAGAAATAATACAAAACTGCCGTACCACGAAAAAGCCAAAATGACTCCACCTAATATCGGACTTATAATTTTCCCTGCACCATTAAATACCTCAATCGTACCTAAAGCGCGATTTCTATGTTCTCCTTCAAATACATCAGTTATAAACGCCATAGCTAACGGTGTCACAGCACCTGCTCCAACCCCTTGAATAACTCTCCCTACGATTAAGATAGAAAAAGCCCCTGAGACCTCATTCATCATTGCCCCTATTGATGATACAACACATCCAATCATGATGAGAGCTAATGCAATAAGAGCTACTTGTTTTCTGCCATAGCGATCTGATACGACACCTCCTATCGGAACTAATAGGGCAGCTGGAATAGAAAAGCTTGTTAACAATAAGCCCCCTTCTACAGTCGTCAAGCCTAAATCTGATTGCATTTGCGGGACTAACAGAATAAACATCGAATTTCCCACAACCATAATGAAAGGAAGAAGTCCTATAAAAAAAAGAACATAGGACGGTTGTTTTTCACTCATAGGATCAACCCTTCCCAATAGCAATTATTTTCCTGCATCTTGTCATAATCATCCATAAATTGCATATACTCAAAATGAAACGATATGAGATTTTAAGGAGGACAAGCATATGAAACGAATTGGTGTTTTTTTCATTATCCTCGTTATTTTATACAGCACTTATTATGACCTAACGATTGGCACTTTACCCAACGGATTATCGGACGTAACCTCTCCTTCTCAAGACGAAGAAATGAATGACGATAATGATCTTCAAGAAGTAATGGTAGAAGAATTTGAACCTTTTCAAGAAATTACAGTCGAACCAGGAAATACCGTATTATCCATTGTCGAACATCTTCATGAAGGACCTCTTTCAGCTTCCATTCAACAAATTGTATATGATTTTCAAGAGTTAAATGATGGGACGAAACCAGAAGAAATAAAAATTGGAGAAACATATTTATTCCCTATTTATTATTAAACTTCATAAATTTACAAACATCGCCTTTACTTTATCCTTGCCAAACAATTGCGGTCATTGATAAAATAAGGGCGATTCTCTTTATTGAGACTAGGTGAAGAGTAGACTCTTCAAAATAAAGGAGCGATTGGTCAATGACCGAACTAACACATCGTACGAAAACACGCCCCGTTAAAGTAGGTAATTTAACGATTGGTGGCAATAATGAAGTAATTGTTCAAAGCATGACAACAACGAAAACGCATGATGTAGAAGCAACTGTTGCAGAAATAAAACGACTTGAAGAAGCTGGCTGTCAAGTAGTCCGTGTAGCTTGTCCAGATATGCGAGCAGCCGAAGCAATTGCTGATATAAAGGCACAAATTAATATCCCATTAGTTGTTGACATTCACTTTGACTATAAACTTGCCCTAAAAGCAATTGAAGGCGGAGCAGATAAAATCCGTATCAATCCAGGAAACATCGGGAAGCGACATAAGGTCGAAGCTGTTGTAAAAGCAGCGAAAGAAAAAGGCATCCCAATTCGAATTGGAGTAAATGCTGGTTCTTTAGAAAAACGCATCCTTGAAAAATACGGGTACCCAACAGCTGATGGTATGGTGGAAAGTGCTCTTCATCACATTAAAATTCTTGAAGATTTAGACTTTCATGACATTATTGTCTCAATGAAAGCATCAGACGTAAATTTAGCCATTGAAGCTTATGAAAAAGCAGCGAAAGCATTTGACTACCCTCTCCATTTAGGAATAACAGAATCAGGTACTTTGTTTGCAGGTACCATTAAAAGTGCAGCTGGTTTAGGCGCCATTTTAAATATGGGTATTGGCAATACAGTGAGAATTTCTCTAAGTGCTGATCCTGTTGAGGAAGTTAAAGTGGCAAGAGAGTTATTAAAATCATTTGGTCTTGCCGCAAACGCCGCTACTCTAATTTCTTGTCCGACTTGTGGACGGATTGAAATTGATTTGATTAGCATTGCCAATGAGGTAGAAGAATACATTGCAAGCATAAAAGCCCCAATTAAGGTAGCTGTTTTAGGATGCGCTGTAAATGGTCCTGGCGAGGCACGAGAAGCTGATATTGGAATCGCTGGTGCTCGCGGTGAAGGACTTCTCTTTATGAAAGGCGAAATAGTTCGCAAAGTACCTGAAGAAACTATGGTTGAAGAGCTTAAGGTAGAGATCGATAAAATTGCTGAAGAGTATTTTAAAAAACAGCGTGAATTAGAAAAAGCATAAGCTAAATAGCTTATGCTTTTTCTTTTTCTGTTCCCCTGTCTCCTCATTTTTTAGAAAAATGGGGAGAAAAAGACGGTCATGAGAATCGAAACAGCACCAATACCAATCGCCCAGTTACCTAGCGAAGTGGAGCCATAACGACGTGAAACGAAACCTATAACAATCCCAGCTGCACCAAGCAATACTGGTAAGAAGAATAACGACAATATGGAAAGTACGATCGCAAATGTTCCTACACCTCGACCTGCTGTTGCATCATCGACGTTAGCATCTGCTGTTTCATCTCTTTCCAAGCCATTGATTGTTCCATATTCTGCAGCTGTTTCCTCTTGGAAATCAGTCACAAAAGTCTCATCTTTTTCTTCTTCATTTAATGAAAGGTCACGCGTATCTTCTCTTCCATTTTCATAGCGTCCGCCCTCAACATGGTTATTTACCAATGTTAAAGAACGATCATCTTCATCAACTAGCCTTATTGGTTCATCTTTCGGATGTTCTCGGTCTGCCATGCGAATCCCTCACTTTCTTTTTTTCGGGGGAACAGTCATAGTATGACGCTCATCGTTAAAATTATTGGAGTTAAACTTTTCATATAGAGGAAATACACTAGACCATTTTACAAATTTCGTGTATCGTTATACAGGAAATTTGATTATTCGTGAGGTGAATTATGAGAAAAAGATTTGGATTAGATATTGACGGCACCGTTACTGACCCTAATACATTTGTTCCATACTTAAACAAACACTTTAATAAATCGTTAACGCTAGATGATTTAACTGAATATGACTTAACTTCTATTTTAAATATTTCAGAAGAACAATTTTGGGAATGGATGGGCCAACATGAAGGTCTCATTTATGAACAGGCAGAATTGGCAGAACACGCTGAACCAATTTTACACGAATGGACGAAACATCATCAGTTAATTTATATAACAGCAAGAAGAAATCATTTATCTGATGTCACCCAAAAGTGGTTTATGTCAAAAGCAGTACCTTATGACCATATTGAGTTAGTTGGGAAACATGATAAGCTTGAGGCTGTCCGAGAACATCAATTGGACATTTTCTTCGAAGATAAACATGATAATGCCGTCGCGATTGCTGAAGAATTCAACATTCCTGTCATACTAATGGACACGCCTTATAATCGTCTCCCATCACCTACTAATGTGGTACGAGCACAAAACTGGTTAGAAGCAAAAGAATGGGTCGATAAATGGATAAAAGAAACAACATAAAAAAGACTGGTTGCTTGCATTTGCAAGATCAACCAGTCTTTTTAAATCGTTATTCTTTCGGACGGAATGTATGACAACAAGTCTCTTTTATACCGTTTGCGGAATCTTCGTGCTCAGCATTTCCATAAGGCTCTTCCCCAGCTTCCATTGAATAGTCACGATTTGCGTGTGCATCTATTTCAACAAGAATTGAATCTGCCTGACACTTATTACCTTCTCCCCAAAAAGTACAGTTTGCCACATTACATTTGACTATTGGTTTTGTCATTTGTATCATCCCTCCTACTTTGTAGGATAGAACATCAAAGACAAATCATGTATTTCAAAAATTGGCATCATAAAAAAGCACTAACTAGGATTGGATCTCCTCCTTAGCACCTCTTTTTTAAGCCTTGCATTCTTGGCATTTACCATAAATCTCAAATTTATGACCTGTAACTTGAAAGTCAGGAAATTTTTGTTGAATGTTATCCATTGGACAGTTTTCAATATGTTTTGTTTTCCCACAATCAAGACAGATTAAATGATGGTGATGATTGGTTGTTGAACAACTAAAGCGAAAACGTTTTTCTCCTTCTAATTCTGTTTCTTCTAAAATATTCAGCTCTGTAAATAAAGACAAGTTACGGTAAATTGTATCGAAGCTCATACCAGGATAGTCACTTTGTAACCGCTCCAGTACATCTTTAGCTGATAGATACCTTTTTTCATTTGCAAAAAAATGTAACATTTCTTCTCTTTTTCCTGTATGTTTAAATCCTCTATTTTTTAAGAGCTCCATAGCCTCTTTCACATTCATCTAAAGCACCCCCATTCCTTAAATCTTCAAAATCAGTCTTTTCGCAAGTAAAACAACTAGCATAAGAGCTAAACTAATTAGCACGATCATTCCACCCGTAGCAATATTAAATTGATAAGAAAAATACAATCCCAACAATATAGATACTTGTGCAAATATAATACCAAATACAATTAATTGTTTAAAACTTTTTGAAATTTGAATACTTGTAGCTACAGGAATGACAACAAGAGCTCCCACTAGAAGAATACCCACCACCTTCATGGAAATAGAAATAACAATGGCAATTAAAATGGCGAACATAAAGTTAGCAACTTTGATGGACAAGCCTGATACATGTGCAAATTCCTGATCAAAAGAAATCAGGACAAACTCTTTATAAAATAAAATGATAAAAATAATGACTACTATAGCCATTACTATAATAAATTTTACATCACTTACTGTAACACTGACAATGCTCCCAAATAGGTAAGAATACCATTCATTATAGCCCGTTCTTGCAAGGCTTATAAATATTGCACTCATCCCAATCCCACTCGATAAAATAATCGGGACCGCTAATTCCTGAAAATGTCGATACATTCCCCTTAACCGCTCTGTAATGAGGGCACCAATTAAAGCGAAGATTACTCCCATATACAAAGGATTTACACCTTGAAAAAGTGGACCCACTGTCCCTAAAAAAACACCAGCTGAAATACCAGTTAAGGTAATATGAGAGATGGATTCAGTCATAACGGAAACCCTGCGAACAAGGAGAAAAGCTCCAACAATTGGAGCAATAATTCCGATTATGATCCCTGCTAAAATACCTCTTTCTATAAATGTTAAATTCGATAGTAACTCCATTTCCTGAGCCCCTTTTCGTCTTCTTTAGCTCACTTTTTGCAATCCTAATTTGCGAACTTTTTTCATACTGGACTCAAATAACATCACAAGAAGTAAAATGGCAACTGAAATCATAACAATCATTCCCCCAGGTGCTAAATCCAAATAAAAGGAGCTAATCAACCCAGTCACAACTGCCACTTCTCCAAATAAGATTGAGTAAAAAAACATTTGCTTAAACCCTTTTGCCAACCTCATCGCTGCTGCGACTGGTAACGTCATCAGAGCCGAGACCAGTAATATTCCCACAATTCTCATTGAAGCTGCAATAACAAGCCCTACTATAACAATAAAAATAAAATTAACTAGTTTTCGATTAATGCCCGATACGACCGCCTGCTCTTCATCAAAAGACAAGAAAAATAATTCTTTATAAAATAGAAATAAAACGATTAATACAATAAATGTAATAATGAGAATCGTCCATAAATCCGACCGACTTACAGCAATTACGCTACCAAATAAATAGTTAAACAGGTCATTGTTAAACCCATCTGCTAAAGAGATAAAAACGACACCTAAACCGATTCCACCAGACAATATGATCGGTATAGCAATTTCCTTGTAAGATTTATAAGCGTTTCGTAATTGTTCAATTAGTAATGAACCGCCAACTGAAAATACTAATCCCATATATAGAGGGTTAAGTCCTTGAAAAAAGGCGACATGCTTTCCTAACAGAAGGCTCGCAGCAATACCTGTTAACGTAATATGAGACAAAGCATCTGCTATTAATGCCAGCCTCCGAACAACCAAGAACACTCCTAGTAATGGGGCTAGCAAACCAATTAAAACACCTGAATAAAAGGCGTTCTGCAAAAATTCATAGCGGAAAAATGCGTCCAACATTTATTAATGCCCCCCAGAATGATTATGGGTTAAAAGGTGAACGTCATGCCCGTAAAATGACGACAAATCCTGATTCGCCTCGAAATCTGCTGTATTTCCATGGAAATGTAGCGTCTTATTTAGACAAGCTACGTCAGTAACATGATCTGTCATCGCTCCAATATCATGTGTGACAAGAATAAGAGAGATACCTTTCGCCTTATTAAGGTGATCAAGCATATCGTAAAATTGCTTAACACTTGCAGCATCTACCCCAACAGTTGGTTCATCTAAAATTAACAGTTCCGGTTCACTTACAAGTGCGCGCGCAATAAAAACTCGTTGTTGCTGGCCGCCCGATAATTCTCCAATATTCCTATGAATGAATTTGCCCATCCCGACTTGGTCAATTGCTTCCTTAACAAGTTGCTTATGTTTTCGATTCATAAAACGAAATAATCCAATCTTTCCATAAAGGCCCATTGAGACAACTTCAAAAACAGTTGCAGGGAACCCGGAATTAAAGCTGTTTGCCTTTTGGGAAACAAAACCAATCTTTTCCCACTGTTTAAATTTTCCGATTCGCTCTCCAAACAATGTTATTTCTCCTGCTTGCAATGGGTGTAGTCCTAAAAGTAATTTAATCAATGTCGATTTCCCAGATCCATTTGGACCAACTAAACCTAGAAATGAACCTTTTTTTATGTTTAACGATACATGTTCTAGCACTTTTTGATTATCATACTGAAAGGAGATATTTTTTAGTTGTACAACCTCATTTTGCTCAGGTAAACTCATGATTCTCTCCCCCTTTTTTCAGAACAATTACGATTTAATTGTTTCTTTTCCTATTATAATGGTTATTTTTAATCTGTCTACCTTTGAGCTTGAGTGCTATTTTTTGTTATAATCAACTAATTAACATCGTAATGAGGTGGAGAGAATGTTGGACAAGCAAGTGGCAATTATTGATATGGGCTCTAACTCTATTCGTTTAGTCATTAATAATATTGATCGGAATGGTTATTATACCGAACTACATAATTTTAAAACTGTCGCTCGTCTAAGCGCCCATATTGACGAAAAGGGATTTTTAACAGATACAGGCATTCAAATTGTTTTAGAAACATTAAGACGCTTTAATGAGATTATAGCTTATCATCAAGTCGAGCAAGTAACGGTCATAGCTACAGCTGCTATGCGTAAAGCAAAAAATCAGGATGACATTGTCCGGTTAGTAAAAGAGCATACAGACTTCACAATACGTATCTTGTCTGAATATGAAGAAGCTTCCTATGGGTATTTGGCGGTAGTCAATTCGACAAATATTGAAAATGGATTTACTGTTGACATTGGTGGAGGAAGTACGGAGATTACCTTGTTCGAAGGACGAAAACTAAAAGAATATTACAGTTTTCCGTTTGGTGCTATTACACTGTATCAAGATTTTTTTAAAGAAAAAGATCAAATGGAGGAAAGTATTCAAGCTCTACGTACGTTCATTGAAGAACAGTTAGACACGTTACCTTGGTTAAGAGAAAGAGACAATTATCCGGTTATAGGAATTGGTGGAAGTGCTAGAAACTTATCTCTCATTCATCAACGCCAGGAAGATTATCCTCTTGCCGGACTACATCAATATGAATTTCCCAAGGAGGATTTAATTCATTTAAACAGTATGTTGCAGAATTCCACAACAGAGGAACGACTGTCGCTTGATGGCTTATCAAAGGATCGTGTAGACATTATTATCCCAGCAGCAGAAGTCATTACGTCCATCGTTAAGCATGTAAAAGCCGAGACATTTGTTATGAGCCGAAAAGGACTTAGAGAAGGTGTGTTTTATGAAGAACTTCTCCGTTCAATGGAAACAACTCAATTTCCTAATGTCGTCGAAGAAAGCTTATATCAACTTTCAAATAACTTTGAATTGAATTCAGAGCATGTAACGCATATCTCACATCTAGCCAATCAACTTTACACAAGATTAGTGAATTTTTGTACCATCGAGCACAATATGGATGAAGCAAAAACGTTGCTGAACCAAAGTGCGAGACTGCTTTATATTGGTGAGTATATTAATAATGAAGCTAGTAGCCAAAATACCTTTTATTTAATCACGAACATGACAATAGAAGGCTTGTCTCACCGGGAACGATTAGCCATCGCTCTTATCTCATCATACAAGTCCAAATCACAAATGCACCAATATGCTAAATCCTTCAATAAACTTATTAGCAAAAAAGAATTAAAATATTATGAATTTCTAGGTTCTATAATAAAATTAGCGTTTTCTCTTGACCGAACGAGAAGAAAAGTCATCACAAATATCGGAGAACTTGAAGTAACTAAAGATATTATTACGATCACGCTCTATAATCAAGAAGATGCTTATTTCGAAGATTCTTACGCAACAAAAAACAAAAAGCATTTAGAACGTGCTCTTAAATATGAAATTGAATTTAGATACATGCCTTCAAAAGTTCTGAAAACAAATTCTTAACATAGAATTTACAATCAGCTGTTAAAATGAAGCGTAGAACTTAACAGAGAGGTTGAGTCCCATGCAAAAGGATCATCTAATTCAAAAACAAATTGACCTTAATAACCCAACCTTCTATAACAATCGTGAATTAAGCTGGCTTGCTTTTAATCAACGAGTTTTAGAAGAAGCCATAGATGAACGTAACCCTATTTTAGAACGGTTAAAATTTTTAGCGATTTTCAGTTCAAATTTAGATGAATTTTTCATGGTACGTGTAGCCGGCTTAAAGGATCAAGTGAAGGCCGGTTATAGTCGACCGGAAAACAAAGCAGGATTAACTCCAAAACAACAGTTAAAACATATTGCAGAGAAGAACCATCTCTTGGTCCAATTGCAAGACACTGTCTATACTGAGACATTGTTACCTATGTTGTTACATGAAGGTTTTCAGTTTAATACCATTGAGGAATGTACAGAAGAACAGCTTCAATTTTTAAAAGAGCGATTTCAAAATTACATTTTTCCTGTTTTGACACCGATGGCCATTGATGCATATCGACCATTTCCAATGTTGTTAAATAAGAGCTTAAATCTTGCTGTCATGTTAAAGAAAATCAAAAACAATGATACTGGGAAAGATCAATTAGCTATTGTTCAAGTTCCATCCGTATTAACAAGGTTTATAAAATTGCCAACAGCAAATGGACAAATCACCCAATATATATTGTTAGAGGATGTTATTAGTCATTTTATTAATGACCTCTTTACTGGTTTTCGTGTAAAATCTGTTTCTCCCTTTCGAATTACAAGAAATGCAGATATGACGATTCACGAAGAAGGAGCACGTGATTTACTAAGCGAAATAGAAAAAGAAATCAAAAAACGAAAATGGGGTGCTGCGGTTCGTTTAGAAATGCAAGAAGGACAAATGAACGAACGAGTTCTCAACTTATTACTAGACGTACTAGAGCTTCATCAAAATGATGTGTATTCTTTAAAGGGACCTATTGACTTAAGTTTTTTATTTAAACTGTACGGGCAACTTTCTGTAGAGCACGAACACTTAGCAAATGAAACACTCGTCCCACAAACACCGGAAGATTTAATTGGAGAAGAAGATATTTTTGAGACGATTTTAAAACGTGACATCATTCTTCACCATCCATATGAATCGTTTCAACCGGTAGTTGATTTTATTTCTCGGGCAGCCGAAGATCCATCTGTTCTAGCGATTAAACAAACTCTTTATCGTGTTAGCGGTGACTCTCCAATTATACACGCCCTTGCTTTAGCCGCAGAAAACGGCAAACAAGTTACCGTACTTGTTGAATTAAAAGCTCGCTTTGATGAAGAAAATAACATTCAATGGGCAAAAAAACTTGAAAAGTCTGGAGTCCATGTTATCTATGGCATCACTTCTTTGAAAACACATAGCAAAATTACCCTTGTAGTACGCCAAAAAGGTGACCAAATACAAAGATTTGTTCATTTAGGTACAGGAAATTACAATGATTCTACTGCTATGTTATATACAGATTTAGGTTATTTTACTGCAAATGAAAAATTCGGAGTAGATGCCACTAACTTTTTTAATTATTTAAGCGGTTATAGCGAGAAACCTAATTGGCATTATTTATCAACTGCTCCTTTTGAAATTCGAAATAAATTTCTTTCATTAATAGATGAAGAAATTGAAAATCATCAAAAGAATGGCAATGGAAAAATCATCGCCAAAATGAATTCGATTACTGACAAACCGATCATCCTAAAGTTATATGAAGCTTCACAAGCCGGAGTACAAATTGACCTTATCGTTCGAGGAATTTGTTGTTTGCGTCCTGGGATTCCAGGAGTTAGTGAGAATATTAGGGTGATTAGCATTGTTGATCGGTTTTTAGAACATAGTCGAATTTTTTATTTTTATCATAACGGTGAAGAAAAGATTTACATGTCTTCAGCCGATTGGATGACTCGGAACATGGAAAAGCGAATTGAGATTTTATCGCCTATTATCGATTCTAGAAATAAAATTCGCGTAAAAGAAATCTTAACCATTACGTTACAAGACAACACAAAAGCGCGACAACAAAATGCTAATGGTAGTTACGAATATATTTCCAGAAAACCAAGTGAACAGCCTATTCAAAGCCAGTTGATCTTTCATGAAATGGCCTCTCGCTTTACGATTGTCGATGAATAAAAATCATTTAGAGGGTAGTGAATGATTCACTACCTTCTAAATGATGAAAAAAGCCCACTATGAGTTCGCTCTCGTAGCAGGCTTCTTTTTTTCTCACTCACATATAAAGATCAGTCTTTTTTACGCTTTCTGAACTTTTCTCGATCGCCATTTTCTCGTTAATACACCTTGTTTCGGTGAGAAAAAGAAAGCTAAACCAAATAACACAGAAGCTACTAAAACAATGGAAGCACCAGATGCAACATCATATATAACGGAATAATACATTCCAACAATAGCTGAAATCACTCCAAAAACTGCTGATAACGAAAGCATTACTGGTAATCGGTCGGTTAGTAAATAGGCGGTTGCTCCCGGAGTAATAAGCATTGCAACAACAAGAACGATTCCTACTGTTTTTAATGAAGCAACTGTAACAAGGGATAAAAGCAACATAAGTAAGTAATGAATCATTTGGACAGGTACTCCTGTCGCTTTTGCCATTATTGGATCAAATGTACTTAATAATAATGGACGATAAAATATTACGATCATTACTAATACAAACAAACCAATTCCTACTGTAACCATCAAATCAGATCTTGACACAGCAAGAACATTCCCAAATAAAATATGCCAAAGGTCCACTCCTGTTCCTCTCAAACCTGTAATTAATACAATCCCAAGAGCAAAAGCTGCCGTGAACATAATTCCTATCGCGGAATCATCTTTAATACGACTATTTTGCGAAACATAGCCAATTGCCAGTGCTGTTAAGACCCCCGTAATGGTAGCTCCTACAAAAAAACTAGCTCCAATCATATACGCTATAACGACCCCTGGCAATACAGCATGCGAAATAGCATCTCCCATTAAAGCCATTCCACGTAAAATAATGAAACAACCAATTACCCCACAAATTATTCCAACTAAAATGGCAGCTACTAATGCCTGTTGCAAATAAGAATACCGCATAACTTGATCGATGAACATTGTAATGTTACTCATTACTCACTCACCACCATCATATTTTCATCTGAGCCAAATAACGTGATGCTGCCTTTATACGTCTTCGAAAGAATTTCCGGCTTATAAACAGACTTTACTTCACCAAATTCCACGAGTTCTTTATTGATTAGTAATAACTCATCAAAATATTGTTCTACTTTGCTTAAATCATGGTGAACAACAAACACGGTCTTTCCTTCATCTCTTAACTCTCTAAGTAAATTAATGATAATCTCTTCAGATGTGACATCAATTCCAACAAAAGGCTCATCTAAGAAAAATAAATCAGCATGTTGTGCTAACGCTCTTGCAATAAACACTCTCTGCTGCTGACCACCCGATAATTCTCCTATTTGTCTTTTTCGATAATCCAACATTCCTACTTTATTCAATGAATCAACTACGATTTTTTGATCCAGTTTTCCGGCCTTTTTATACCAAGGAATATGAGTAAACCGGCCCATCATGACAACATCTTCAACTAAAACCGGGAAATCCCAATCAATTTGATTCCGTTGCGGGACATAAGAAATTTGTTTTCTAACTTGATTCACTTTATCTCCAAGTACGGTTACTTTTCCATGAGCCTTCTCTAAACCTAAAATAGCCTTTATTAATGTTGATTTTCCAGCACCATTGGGTCCGACAATCCCAATTAATTTTCCTTGCTCAGCTTGGAAACTAACATCTTTAATTGCTTGATTGTTTTCGTAGTAAACAGAAAGTGAATCAACTTCAATAACATTCGTCATCAGCTTTTCCTCCAATCAATCAACAATAATTATATATGTTGCCATAACGCAACTTTTTCGAGAAAAAACTCCCTATACATATACTTAGCCAAGCTAAAAGAGAGAACAAAAGGGCAACCTTTCATTCGTCATTAACTAACCTAAATAAATATTCAGAACATCTTATGGTCAAAATGAAAAAAGGTGCAAAATTAGGACAGGGCAGAAAAGTTTCCCTAAGTAAACTTTCTCTTATTATAATCTGAATTAACAACATTGTAAATGTATAGCAATTAATCTGTGCGAAATTACAAAAAGACCTGTACCTATTTAAGGTTACAGATCTTTTCCTCATCTACCTAAAGGCAATGAAACAATGACTGTTGTTCCAATGCTATAGGCACTATTTACACGAAAACTACCTCCATGGTCTTCAATAATTTTTTTACATAGTGGAATTCCAATGCCAGTTCCTCTTTCTTTAGTAGTAAAAAAGGGTTTTCCTAACTGCTTTAGGACGGAATCAGGCATTCCCTTTCCGTTATCCTTAACTTCAATAATATAATTTTCTGCCTCTATTGTAGTCGTAATGTTCAAATGACGATTTGAATTTGATTCACCGAACGCTTCAACAGAATTACGTAGGAGGTTCAGCATAACTTGTTTGACCATTGATTCATTTACATATACTTGTTGATTTGTTTCAGTTAAATTTAATTGAAATTCAACATCGTGAAGAAGGCATTCAGCTTTCATGATTTCAACCAATGAATTCATAATATGCGAAGGAGATTGCCACCTTCTCTCCATTTTTTTCCTAGAAACTGATAAAAAGTCTTCAAGAATTCCATTCATTCGATTCATTTCAGACATGATTGTATCATAATATTTTTGGTGATCATTAGTTAATTGCGCCAATTGTAAGAAGCCGCGTATTACTGACAAAGGGTTACGTAATTCATGCGCAACTCCGGCTGCAATATGAGAAACAGCTTCCATTTGATGATGGAAAGTTAGGAGGTTTTCAAATTGTCTTTGAAGTGAGCGATCTTCAAATAAAATATAAGTCATTCCATCTCTTTCAAAAGGGATCACTCTAATTCGATATACTTGATCATCTTCTTCGTAGTCATCCACTTGCTTCCTATTCGTTCTTTGAGCTTCCTTTACCAGGTCAGTACTGAATAATAAGATAGGATGCTCCATACTTAGTTCATGTAATTGAAAAATGTTCAAATCGGACTCATACATATTCATTAATTCTAAAAAAGCTTGATTCCACTTGAGTATATGTAAATTTGGATTAACTTGTAAAAACGGAATGCCTAACTCCTCAATCAGAAAGTGTTGTTCAATCATTTTTTCCTCCGTCATTGTTGCTGAGTACAATGGCATTTCTTGTCCTGTTATCGAAGAATTTGGTGTAATTGTGTTATTTCTATACGGGGCTAACTGCTCTTCTAGGTGCTTATTATTCATACGCCCCACCCCCTCTTCTTGTAGCAATTATTGACATCTATTTACTCATACTCTAAAAAACTGTTAGTTGTTTCACATCTTAAATTCCTTAATTCGATAACTCTACCAAGATTTCCTTTTTTTCTGCACATTTTCTTAAGTAAAATCATAAGATGTCATTATGTTACTTAATGAAAGAGGTGCTTATTATGAACGCAATTATGCAACAGCTTGTTAACAACAAAATCAATTCCCTAACACCACAGGAGTTATTAGGTCTTGCGAGTCAATACAACATTGATCTTAATCAACAACAAGCCGAAAAAGTTATCGCTATTATCCGTTCAGAGCAAATTGATGTTGCTAATCAGGCACAGGTAGAAAGAATGATTCACCGCCTTCAAACAGAAGTAGACCCATATGTATCTTCCGTGATTCAACAACTCTTACAACAATTTAGTCAGTATTTATAAGAGGGCAAGGCACATATCCATTGGACACTGACACATACCTTAAACGAAAAAGAGAGTGTGACACAAGGATTTCATCCTTTGTCACACTCTCTTTTATAACAAAAATTACATCATCATTTTTTGTCTTACACCCTCATCAAACTGTCCGGAGAGTAGCATATCAATTTCGAACTTATATGGTGGCTTTTTATTTTTTTTATCTTCCCCCACAAAAGGTGTTTCTAGAATTTTAGGTATTTCTGCTAATTGTGGGTGATGAATGATGTAATGTAGGGCTTTAAATCCGATATGTCCGAATCCAATATTTTCATGGCGGTCTTTAGCTGCTCCGCGTTCATTTTTACTATCGTTAATATGCAAAACTTTGAGGCGGTCAATTCCAATGATTCGATCAAATGTATCTAGAACCCCGTCAAAATCATTGACAATATCGTAACCAGCATCATGTGTATGACAAGTATCAAAGCAAACGGATAACCTTTCATTATGCGTAACACCATCTATGATTGCTGCTAGCTCCTCAAATGTTCGTCCACACTCAGAACCTTTACCCGCCATCGTTTCCAGAGCAATTTGCACATCGCGCTTATCTTCAAATACTTCGTTAAGACCTTCAATAATTTTTTGAATACCTGCTTCTGTTCCAGCCCCAACATGCGCACCAGGATGTAACACAATTTGTTTTGAACCTAGGGCTTCTGTACGCTCTATCTCCGAACGTAAAAACCGAACTCCTAATTCAAAGGTTTCTGGTTTCGTTGTATTTGCTATATTAATAATATATGGGGCATGAACGACAATGTCCGTCATCCCACTCTCTTTCATATGAGCCAAACCTTCATCAATATTCAATTCCTCAATTGCTTTTCGTCTCGTATTTTGTGGTGCCCCTGTATAAATCATAAATGTATTTGAACCATAAGAAGCAGCCTCTTCACTTGCTCCTAACAACATCTTTTTTCCGCTCATTGAGACATGTGAGCCTAGTTTAACCGTCATTATCTCTCTCCTACCTTACTTTTTCTTATTAATACGTCTTTGTCTTTGATCTTCTTTTGCTTTTTTAAACCTTGCTTTTTTCTTGTAGCCCGGCTTTACACTTTTTGCTCTCGCAACAGCCTTACCACCTGTTCTTTTTTGTTCTTTCGGCTTTGTTTTTGAAGTAGTCTCAACTGCTGTGCGATTCACTTTCTTCTTCCCAGGTACCCCAAGTGGCGCCCGATCAAGTTGAACCCAATTACCTTGTTTAAAGTCGTAATACGTAAATGGCACCCCACGTTTTAATAGCTTTTCTATAGCTTGTTGATCATGATCTTCATAAATGGTAAAAGCGACACCATCTAGTCCAGCACGAGCTGTTCGACCGACACGATGAATATAGAAATCTAAATCTTTCGGAATGTTAAAATTAATAATGTGAGTGACACCTTTCACATCAATGCCACGCGCAGCCAAGTCAGTCGCTACTAAGTACTGGACTTTGACTTCCTTCACTTGTTTCATAACCTGCTTACGTTGTCTAGGTTGTAGTCCACCGTGCAATCTCTCTACATTTAATCCTGCTGAAAGCATGGCATCAGCCACTTCATCGGCTTGCTCTTTCGTATTTGTAAAAACAATAGCCAAATATGGGTTAATTGATTTTGCAATATCTACAACAAACGAGATTTTATCTCGATGTCTTAAGGGAACAATTCGATGTTCAATCTTAGTTGCTGTTACATGTTTGGGCTCAACTTGAACATGTCTTGGATCAGTCATGTATTTCTTGAGAAAAGGTTGAAGCTTCTCTGGAATGGTTGCTGAGAACACCATCATTTGAAGTGATTCTGCCATCCTGGATGCAACTTTATCAACATCGGCAATAAAACCCATGTCAAGCATTTGGTCAGCTTCATCTACAACAAGCATCGTAGCTGTATACACATGAAGGGCTTGATCATCAATCAAGTCACCAATACGCCCTGCTGTTCCAACAATAATATGTGGCTGCACCTTCAAGCTTTCAATTGCTCGAGCACGATCGGTACCACCAACTAATAATTTGGCCTGAATTTCCTCTCCTTCTGGAGAAAACTCAAGAATTTTCTTTAATTCATCAAATAACTGTCCGGCTAACTCCCGAGTCGGTGCTGTAATGACGGCTTGAACCTCATTTTTTTCTGAATTAATTTTATCCAATATAGGGAGTAAAAATGACAGAGTTTTTCCTGTTCCTGTCTGAGATTGTCCAATTACATCTCGTCCATTTTTAATTGCTGGGATTAATCTCTCTTGAATTTCCGTTGGCAAAGTAAACCCTTGGTGACTTAAAGCCTCAATTAAAAATGGCTTAAGGTCAAATCGCTTAAAATTTTCTGATTTCATTTTTTCCTTCAACTTCCTTCCGATCTTTTGTGCAATGCTTCATTTTATCATACTTTGTCATATTATAGTAACAAACTTGCAAAGCTCTCACCGTAAAATGCACTTTTGCATATAGTTGTTATAAGAGTTTAGTAACCTTATTATATTTCCCCAAATGACAAGACCGTACACTTATTATCTGGGATACTCGGAAAGGAGATTGACTCATGCAACCATTTTTCGGTCCCCCTTTTGGTTCAATGCCTATGCAAGGGATGTCTCAAGCCGCAAATATGCTATCTTCAGGAGCTCCACAAGCAGCGAATGCACTAGGTAGTGTGGGAGGGCAAGCGATGAGAGGCGGGGGCTTGCTTTCAAGATTACTCGGTGGATTAGGAGGTGCCTCAGGTAGCGCTGGAACGGCCGGTGCCGCAGGGAACTCTTTAATGAGTGGCCTTTCATCAGCCGCTGGCAGTGGAATGAATTTTACAACGATGCTGACAAACGCCCAAAAAGTGTTAGGTTTGACCCATCAAGTTGTTCCAATGATCCAGCAATATGGCCCACTTGTCCGAAATGCCCCTGCTATTTGGAAAATCATGATGAGCAATAATTCAAATGATCAGAACCAGGCAACAGAAGAACCAAGTGAGACAGAAACAACCCCTGATGAACCCAAAAACACTTCTATTCCGATAGAGGATACAAATATCGAGCAAGAGGAAGCACCTAAAATTGATCCTACACAAACGATAGTTGAAGAGAAAAAAGCTAAAACGGTTACTGCGAATAAACCTCATTCGTTTAAACCAAAAAGTGTTAAGGGAATTCCTGGGCCAAAATTGTATATTTAACATGAAGTTGAGAAAACTACCTGTATAAATTATAGATTTATGTCATTTTTTTATTGACAGAAATCGCACTATAATAGTAAAATTTACTTTTATATTTTTTTATGTTACAATAAGGTTACTACTCGATTGGAGGAATGCCCATGTTTAAAGTTGGTGACCACGTTGTCTATCCATACCACGGAGCTGGAACAATTCAAGATATTGAGGAAAAGGATGTTTTAGGTGAAACGCACTCCTATTTTATTCTTAACTTCCCACTTGTTGATGTGAAGCTGATGCTTCCAGAAAATAAGATCAATGATTCTGGTTTACGTAAAGTGATAGACCAATCAGAGTTAGATTCTCTTGTAGATGCCTTACAAAACGGACCAGAGATTCCGCCTTCTACAAGTCATTTTTCTCGTGAGACCGAGAACCTTCTTAAGAGTGGTAGCATTATTGATGCTGCTCATCTGATCTCGTCTCTTTCTAAAAAGCAAACGGCACGGGCAAACGGCCTCCATATTCAAGACCGTAACCACTTACAGAAAGCTAGACAAATGATTGCTAGCGAGCTTGTCCTCGTAAATGACATGACTGAGGAGCAAGCATACGAATTTATTGATGATGCACTTATTGAGTTAAAAGAAGCATAAGCATTGTCACTCGAAGGAAACTCCATTATACTATATAGCAGGAAAGCAAAGGCTGTCTCGATTCGTGTGAGACAGCCTGCTCTGTTTTCATTTCAAATGTAAGTAAGAATTCTACGAACTACTTGTGAGTTTTTATTAATAGGAGGCCTTTCATGAATGTAAAGAAAATATCTCCAAGAGGTTATTGTTACGGTGTAGTTGATGCAATGGTATTAGCAAGACAAGCTGCTGCAAACTTAGACTTGCCAAGACCGATTTATATTTTAGGAATGATTGTTCACAACAAACATGTGACGGATGCGTTTGAAGAGGATGGAATTATCTCTCTAGATGGTCCAAATCGCTTGGACATTTTAAAACAGGTAACTAAAGGAACCGTGATCTTCACTGCACATGGTGTATCGCCAGAAGTCCGTAAACTAGCTAAAGAAAAAGGCTTAACAGTGGTTGATGCAACATGTCCTGATGTAACTCGTACACATGATTTAATTCGAGACCAAGTAGCAAATGGCTATGAAATCATCTATGTTGGAAAAAAGGGACATCCAGAACCTGAAGGAGCTATCGGGGTTGCACCCAATTCCGTTCATCTAGTCGAATCGCTTGACGATGTAGATAGTTTGAACATATCAACAGATAAAATTATCATTACGAATCAAACAACCATGAGTCAATGGGATGTAAGTGATATTATGAAAAAAGCAATGGAAGCCTATCCAACTGCTGAAGTTCATAATGAAATTTGTTTAGCTACTCAAGTTCGTCAAGAAGCTGTCGCTGAACAAGCAAAAGACTGCGACCTTGTCATTGTAGTAGGAGATCCAAAGAGCAATAACTCTAATCGCCTTGCGCAAGTTTCAGAACAAATAGCCGGAACAAAAGCATATCGAATTGGTGATATTACCGAGTTGCAACAAGATTGGCTACAAGGCGTTGAAACCGTGGGGGTTACTTCAGGTGCATCGACACCAACTCCTATCACAAAAGAAGTGATCACTTTCTTAGAACAATATGATCCAAAAGCAAGCACAGAGTGGAACCCTGAAAAGAAAGTATCTCTTCAAAAAATCTTACCAAAAGTAAAAGCAAAAAATTAAATAATACAAGGGGTGTCCAAAGCCATAGAGACTTCTGGACACCCCTTCTTTGAGTTCTTAAACAAATTGGAATGGATCGGTATTAGGTTCTGAAACAATGACCTCTGTACGATACTTGGACTTCTGTAAAAATTCATCAAAAAACGTCTTCACACCATTTTTCATAATTTTCTCAACATTATGACCTGGATCAACAATATTTAATCCATCCATCATTGCATCATGAGCTACATGGTAATAAACATCGCCAGTAACAAATACATCTGCCCCCTTAAAAATAGCATCTTTCATGTATTTATTACCATCCCCACCAAGCACTGCGACTTTTTGAACATTCGCTGTTAAATCTCCTACCACCCTTGCTCCTTGAACATCAAATGCTTGTTTTACGTGTTCAGCAAATGCACCTAGTGTCATGCCCGATGGTAACTTCCCTATTCTTCCTAATCCAAGTACTTCTCCTTGATTATCTAAAGGATATAAATCAAAAGCAGGCTCTTCATAAGGATGAGCTTTGAGCATCGCTTTTATCACTTTATTTTGTAGAGATGCAGGAACAATCGTTTCAATTTTTACCTCATCTACAAATTCCAACGTTCCTTGCTCTCCTATAAAAGGATTTGTTCCTTCTTCTGGTCGGAACGTACCCTGTCCTTTGCTATTAAACGTACAATGACTGTAGTTTCCAATATGTCCACCACCAGCATTTCCAATCGCATTCCGAACGTTTTCAACATGTGTTTCTGGGACAAAGATGACAATCTTTTTCAAGGCTGTTGTCATAGTTGGTGAAAGCACTTCGGTTTCCGTAAGCCCAAGTGCTTCTGCCATCATGTCATTGACTCCACCCTTAGCAATATCAAGGTTTGTATGGGCAGCATATATTGTAATATCATGTTTAATTGCTTTTGCTACAATTCTTCCGTGGGCTGTATCGAGATCAATTTTTTTTAATGGTCTGAATAAAAGGGGATGGTGGGCAACTATTAAATCTACCTCTTTGTCAATTGCTTCATTCATGACGTTTTCTAGTACGTCTAACGCAATCATCACTTTCTTAATTTCTTTATTTAACGTCCCAACCATTAGCCCATTTTTGTCTCCTTCAACCGCTAATGATTTAGGAGACCACGATTCAAATTGTTGAATGAGAGCTTGACCATTTATGTAGTGACTCATGAATTTAAAACCTCCTCTACCATCGAAATGTTTTTTAAGAGCTCTTGACGCTTCCCTTCCACTTGTTCATTCGTACTCGCCTTCTCAAATTGGGCAACAATCCGTTTCCAATTCATAACCTCAAATTGCCATTTCTTCTTAAAAGCAGGATGTAGTTCTTTTACTAAGAAGGGGCCAAGTAACAGTTTCTGATCCTTATTCGTCGCATACAGCGATGCATCTTCGCCACGGTTTGCTACAAGGATCTCATAAATTTTCTCGTCTTCTTCAAGAATTTCTTCAGCAACCAACTTCCATCCATTTTCTAACAGCCAAAGACGAATCACATTCGCCGAAACATTAGGCTGTAGGACCAATGTTTCTACACCCTTTAATTTTTCTTTTCCTTCCTCCAGAATGGTCGTAATAAGAGCCCCTCCCATTCCAGCCACCGTAATTGTATCCACTTCTCCTTGAGTAATCACTTCAAGGCCGTTTCCTTTTCTCACTTCAATCTTTTTCGTTAAACCTGACTTCTCAACTTGCTTTTTGGCTGATTGAAAGGGGCCTTCGTTCACCTCTCCAGCAATAGCTGTGAGTTCTTGATCTTGTAAGCATAAATAGCACGGTAAATATGCATGATCTGAACCTATATCAGCCATACTTGCTCCTTTTGGAACATATTTTGCCACTCGGATTAAGCGTTCTGATAACTGTCTTTCATTCATTCCATCACCTATTATGTATGTTTTAGTCCTATTTTACCAATGAAATCCCTATCTATCCATGTTTATAACCTTCAAAGAAAAAAAGGTTGTCTCAAAAGTAAGTTTCTAGGCCCAAATAACCCAATACATAGCGATACAGCATGTACTGTAGACATTTGAGGAGTTTAGATCCTTATGAGACAACCTCTTTACAAGTTTATTCAGATTCAGCTAATAAATATTGAGCAATGGCATCAGCTTCCACAGCGTTTAAGTTCGTGATAGCCGGCATGCTTCCATAACCACTTGTAATAATATCAGCAATTTCTTCTACTGAGTATTTTCCATCAAGGGCATTAATGGCTGGACCAGATGCTCCACCTAGGTCACCACCGTGACAACCAATACATGATTGCTGTGCAAGTTCTTGACCAGCTGTAACAGGATCTTCAAACTCTGTTACTTCTTCAGCCTCTTCTGTATCATCAGCGTTCATTTGCGCTCGCTGATCTAAGCCAACTAATGAAAGTGCTACCATTAGCAAGATCCCAACGATTGCTGTGATTGCAAACGGCATAAGCGGTCTTCCTCTCATAACCATATCCTCCTTTTACTATTATCGGATCACACTATCGTCAAACAAGTATGTAGACGCTTTTAAAGATTCCCTTCTCATTCTACTTGATATTGTCTATAAAGAAAAGGGATCTTTTGAGTTTTGCTATTTTTGTCACTCTTTTATTGAAAATAGAGAAATAGTGCACATGTCAATCCAACTATACCAGCTAATTGAAAAATACGAAGCGAATAGCGCCAACCAACAACTACCCAGCTCACACAATGAATTAGTGTTATGATAAATACCATTTTAGTTGGATTAAGACCCAACCCACTTCCCCACTGGACTGTAACCAAATAAAAAAGAACGGCTGCAATCATGAAATAATAGGAGGAAAGGAGTGTATGAGCCGATTTACTCCCAATTAAGATAATTGCCAGCACAAAAGGAACCGCTATTGCTATTTGCATTACATTTGAAAAATCGGTAAAATAAATGACAACAATCGTTAACAGAAATAACAAGTGTATCACGATAAATGGAACAAATGGATACCATCTAAGTACAAAAGATTGTTTTGTCTCTTTATCGTCTTGTTGTCCCTCTGTATAGAGAGTTAGCAAAAAATCACAATAATGTGCAGGTAGCAGTTTCGTTTCTTTCCAATTTTTAATTTCGTTAACAATGATTTCTTTTCTTTTCTCGTCCATTTACTCCTCCTGCTAGCACCTAATCATAGAGTGCAAGCTAAAAGGCCTGGTTCCCAATCATAAATAGTCTATAACTATTTATTTCTTGTGTTGAAACCAGACCTATTGTGAAGACCTTTATCCTATTTGTATTTTATTCTAGGAAATCCTTTAGTCGTTTACTTCGACTCGGATGGCGTAGCTTTCGTAACGCTTTTGCTTCAATTTGACGAATGCGTTCGCGTGTTACTCCGAAAACTTTTCCAACCTCTTCAAGGGTACGAGTGCGTCCATCATCTAGACCAAAGCGTAAACGTAGGACATTTTCTTCCCGGTCGGTTAATGTATCAAGTACATCTTCTAATTGTTCTTTTAATAACTCATAAGCAGCTGCATCAGAAGGAGCTAAAGCTTCCTGATCTTCAATAAAATCACCAAGATGTGAGTCATCTTCTTCTCCAATTGGAGTTTCCAATGATACAGGCTCTTGGGCTATTTTTAAGATTTCACGAACCTTTTCAGGTGTTAATTCCATCTCTTGTGCCACTTCTTCTGGTGTTGGTTCACGCCCAAAGTCTTGCAAAAGTTGCCTTTGAACACGAATTAATTTATTGATCGTTTCAACCATATGAACAGGAATACGAATCGTACGTGCTTGGTCTGCTATTGCGCGAGTAATCGCCTGTCTAATCCACCATGTTGCATACGTACTAAATTTATATCCTTTTTCATAATCAAACTTCTCAACCGCTTTGATTAAACCCATATTTCCTTCTTGAATAAGATCAAGGAAAAGCATACCACGACCAACATAACGTTTAGCAATTGAAACAACAAGTCGTAAATTCGCTTCTGCTAATCTTCTCTTTGCTTCTTCATCACCTTGTTCAATGCGTTTGGCAAGCTCAATTTCTTCTTCAGCCGAAAGAAGGGGAACACGACCAATTTCTTTTAAATACATTCTGACAGGGTCATTTATTTTTATCCCTGGTGGTACACTTAAATCACTTAAGTCAAATTCTTCTTCATCTTTTACCGCTTGCTGGAGATTTGGAACAACATCATCCGTTTCGTTAAGGATCTCAACCCCTTGTTCACCAAGATACTCAAAAAATTCATCCATTTGATCAGAATCTTGATCAAACGCTGCTAACTTTTCTGTAATCTCAGCATAAGTAAGAATCCCTCTTTTTTTACCAATCTCCACTAATTGTTCTTTCACTTGATCGATCGACAATTCACCTTCCGCTAATGGGCGTAGTGGTTTATCAGCCATTCGATCCCCTCCTTCCATTGTTCACAACCAAAGCTTCTTGCCAATACATCAGCAAAGCTCCTGCTTCATTCGATTAATTTCCATTAGGAGCCTAGCTGCTTCTATTGGATCTCTTTCTTGCTTCATTTCTAACTCTTTTTGCTGTATTTTTACCCGTTTTGGATAAGTTTCAATCAATTTCATATAATCAAGAATTTCCTGCTCCTGATATTCCTCATTTAGCGACATCATTGCAAGCTCAGTCGCGATTCTAATTAACTTTTCATCTTGTAACCCTTGTATGAACTGACTTGGGTTTGCTTCGTTTCCTTCCCCAAAAAAAGAGAATAGATGAGCTGCAATTGCTTGATGTTCATCAATATGAAAGTCTCCACCAATTCGCTCCAATACAAGTTCTGTCACTTCAACATCCCTCATCATATGAGCTAATAAAAATCTTTCCGCATTCTGGTGTGCTGGTAATAATCTCTTTGCTTCGAAAGATTTCTTTGGTTGAATTGGCTTCTCACTCGTCTTGTATTGAGTCTGTGCTTGCTTTTTTTTAGCACGATAAATTTGCAACTGCTCTTGCTTTAATGCTTCTAGTGATAGAGAAAACTCTTCTGCTAATTGTCTTACATAATGATCACGTTCAACCGCTCGCGGCAAGTTCGTAATTTCCGTCAATACGTCTTCGATGTAGCTCATTCTTTCAGCTTCATTTTGCAGATTTTTTCCTCTGCGTAAATAACGCATCTTAAAAGCCATTAAAGTCAAACTAGCCCCTATTACATCCGATTGAAAACGTTCCGCACCGTATGTACGAATATAGTCATCGGGGTCAAGTCCTTCAGGCATTTGAGCTACCTTAACCGTACAGCCTGCCTCTTCAAGTATTCTTGCCGATTTAAAAGCTGCATTGGTACCAGCTTTATCAGAATCATAACAAACCGTTACCATTTCAGCATTCCGTCTTATTACTTTTGCCTGTTCTTCTGTTAAAGCCGTTCCTAAAGTAGCGATGGCATTCGTTACCCCTGCTCCCCATGCCGCAATCACATCAACATACCCTTCAAATAAAACAACGGTTCCTTCTTTCCTAATTGAAGGTCTTGCAAGGTGAAGACCATATAAAGTCTTTCCTTTATGAAAAATCGGAGAGTCAGCACTATTTAAGTACTTAGCTTTTCATCAGAAATCGTACGACCACCGAATGCAATGACATTACCTTGACCATCCCATATCGGAAACATTAACCTATTTCGAAAACGGTCGTAGTATCCGTCTTTTGATTCCCGTTCTCCAAGCAAACCTGCTTGAACCATGGTTTCTAAAGAGTAATCTCGTTTTTTTAAGATCGTTACGAGAGAATCCCAACGGTCAGGAGCAAAACCAATTTGAAAATGTTCCATTTGCTCTTTTGTAAATCCACGTTCCTTAACATAGTCTCGACCTTGTGCACCTTGTTCTGTTAGAGTCAAAACATGATAATAAAGTTTTGCTGCTAACTCATGTGCAGTTTTCATATGAACAAGTGGCCCGTCAACGGATCCTGAATGAATCGTTGCTTCAGGTAACTCAATGTTTGCACGATCGCCAAGGTTACGAACAGCTTCAATAAATGAAAAGCCCTCGAGTTCCATCAGAAAAGAGAAAACATTCCCGCCTGCACCACAGCCAAAACAATGGTATAGCTGCTTATCTGGCGACACAGAAAAAGAAGGGGATTTTTCACCGTGAAATGGACATAATCCAATATACTGTCGACCTTGCTTTTTTAGTTGTACATAATCACTAATAATTTCGACAATATCCGATGAGCGTCTAATAAGCTCTACCTTTTCATCTGGTATTCGATTGCTCATTCCTTCATCACCATTCATGCCAATTTCTCTAACATTCGAGTTTTTTTGCTATGTTCCTGCAACAATTTTTCTTAGTTGCTCGATAAATTTGACACGATCTTCATGTCGAAAAGGTTTAGGCCCCTTTGTTTTTCCTCCCATTCTTCTTTGTTTTTGGGAAAGATAACGCGCATCGAGCATCTGCGTTATGGTGTCTTCTTGATAAACCATTCCACGAGGAGATAATGTTCTAACTCCTTTAGATAACAGAATGGAGGCAAGTGCATGATCTTGTGTTACACAAATGTCCCCTTTTTTAGCATGGTTCATCAAAAATAAATCGACAGCTTCTTTTTCATTGTCCACTGTTACCACTTTGACACTTGCAGGCAACGTTAACGTATGTGCATATGATGAAACGAAAACCATCTTCATGTTAACGAACTCACAAATTTCTACTATTTCTGATTTAACCGGACATGCGTCCGCATCTACATAAATTGTCTGTAAGGAAGGATTCATAATATTGAATTCAACATCCCCTTTAAAAGTCCTGCTTTCATTTTAAAGAATTTCGTAGATATTTGTCGAATAATAACTCTTCAACTAGTTCGTTTTTTTTATCCTTACTATCATTACCAAAAAACAAAGAAAAAGTCTTGACTTTTTAAAATTTATTTGTTCTTTTTTTAAATATGCCTAAAAAATCGATCCATTTAAATCACAATTCTCTATTATACGCAACTTTTCCTTCTTTGCCTAGACAAAAAATAAAAGTATCTTGCTTTCTTGCGCAAGATACTTTTATTTTTTTATTTTTTTACGAACATACTCGAAATCAAATTAGCCGTTTCTTCCACTGCTTTATTGGATACATCTATGACAGGACAACCAATACGTTCCATGATTTTTTCAGAATAAGCTAGTTCCTCTTTAATCCGATCTAAATTTGCATAATTCGCTTGGGCCTTTAACCCAAGGGCCTTCAACCGCTCTGCCCTGATATCATTTAACTTCTCAGGACTAATTTTTAATCCTACACACTTTTTTGGTGTAATATGAAACAATTCTTTCGGTGGTTCAACCTCTGGAACGAGTGGAACATTGGCTACTTTCAGTCTCTTGTGAGCTAAATACTGAGAAAGAGGTGTTTTGGAAGTTCTAGAGACTCCAATCAAAACGATATCTGCCCGAATAATCCCTCTTGGGTCTCGACCATCATCATATTTTACCGCAAATTCAATAGCTTCCACCTTTCGGAAATAATCTTCATCTAAACGGTAAATCAATCCTGGTTCATAGCGAGGAGCCTTTTTCGTAAGAGCTCCTATTTTCTCTAACATTGGACCGATAATATCGACCGTTTCAACCCCTGTTTCCTTAGCTAATGTTAATAGGTGCTCTTTTATGTCAGGTACTACTAATGTAAAAGCAATTAAAGCGTTTGCCTTACGAGCTAGAATAATGACTTCTTCAATCGTTTCTTTGTCTTCAACATAAGGAATTCTTCTAACTTCAAGGCCCGCGCTACTAAATTGACTAGCCGCAGCCTTCACGACTAGTTCAGCCGTTTCCCCAACAGAATCTGAAACGACATAAACAACTGGTCGCTGTTTCATCTCTTCCATGACTTGCTCCTCCTCTTCCACACTAAATCACATCATCGTTCGCTAAATCGACCAGCAATGCAGTAATATTTGACTTTGTAATCCGTCCAACTACTTCAAATCGAGATCCATACTCTACCTCTACAACAATAGGCAAACCATCAATCTGCTTTTCAATTAATTTATTGGCTACCTCAATAATTAAATCGTCCTGCTTGCAGACTGTAATATTCGGCATTCTCGTCATAATAATGCTTACCGGAATGGATTCAAGGGCTTGTTTACCTAGACTTGCTCGTAAAAGATCTTTTCTTGAAAGGACACCCACTAATGTTTTTTGTTTATCCACAACAAATAACGTTCCAACATCCTCAAGAAACATCGTACAAATAGCATCGTAAACGGATTCTGACTCTTGAACAACTACTGGTCTTGACTGATACTCATTGACAGTTATATGCTTAATCTTTTCGGCTAACATATGATTGCCTGATTTCCCCGTGTAAAAATACCCAACACGCGGCCTTGCATCTAAATAACCCGACATTGTTAAGATCGCTAAATCAGGACGAAGCGTTGCTCTAGTTAGTGAAAGACGTTCAGCTATTTGTTCTCCTGTAATAGGACCACTTTCTTTTACAATTTCAACAATTAATTCTTGCCTACTTGTTAATTCGATTGGTTTTCACCGTCCTTACCACAAAAGTGCCATACTATATATTAATTATTATATACGAGTGAGCACCAATATGAAAAGAGGGAGCTTATTTGACCTATTTATTGACCAAATAAGCTCTGCCATTATGAAAATACAATCGCGTGAAATTGAGCGAAAGAATGTATCACTTTAGCTAGCTCATTCATTTGACGTAATCGATTTGCTCTTATTTTTTGATCTTCGGCCATGACCATAATGTGATCAAAATATTGGTTAATAATCGGCTCCGTTTTTGCTAATTCTTCAAAAGCAGAGTGAGCATTTCCACCTTCTAGAGCCTGCTTCACCTGTTTCTTCAAGCGTTGAGAGTGTTGATAAAGGACGCTTTCCTCTTCCTTTTCAAATAAGTTTGGATCAATTTCACCGGCATCTTCAGCTTTTTTGGCGA
This sequence comes from Halalkalibacter wakoensis JCM 9140, assembly GCF_000513095.1. GTDB lineage: Bacteria > Bacillota > Bacilli > Bacillales > Bacillaceae_D > Halalkalibacter > Halalkalibacter wakoensis. Next base: position 4,295 of record NZ_BAUT01000004.1, on the reverse strand, counting down.
TATTGGTTACTCGACTAAGAGCCTCAACAACTTTTTTAAACGATTCGTTATTTCGTTCTTCCGCTATGATTTTCGCCTTAGCCATTACCGTTGGGATATGACCAATCTCTTCACCTAAAACGGCATCAACAATGTCATATTGAATGGCATTTTCTTGTAATAAATTTTTCACACGTAACTTAAAAAACTCAACAAGGTCGCCAGTTATGTCCTCAAGTTCACGTTTTAATAGTTGCCTTCCCTCTACTACATGCAATGTTTCTGCAAGCACTTGTTCTACGGTTACAGGCAATTGTTGTTCATGAAGCATTTGGACAACTCCTGCCGCTTGGCGTCTTAGAGCATACGGATCTTGAGACCCAGTCGGAATAAGACCAATGGAGAAGCATGTAACAATTGTATCAAGCTTTTCAGCTAAGCTTACTGTTGTTGCTGCCATCGTTGCCGGAATTGAATCCCCGGCAAAACGCGGTTTATAGTGTTCGTTAATGCCACTAGCAACTTCTTTTGACTCGCCAGCTAACTCAGCATACACCTCACCCATTCTCCCTTGTAACTCCGGAAATTCTCCTACCATTTGAGTAACAAGATCAAACTTTGCAATTTCCGCAATCCGGTTCGCTGCCTGAACTGTGTTAGAGTCAGCTCCTACCATGTCACTTAATTTGCTAACGAGAGTGTTGACGCGTCTAACCTTGTCACCAACCGATCCGAGTTCCTCATGATATACAATTTGTTCTAAACGTTTTAATGCATCATCAATGTGTAACTTCTGATCTTCAGTAAAGAAAAATGCAGCATCAGCAAGTCTAGCACGCAATACCTTTTCATTTCCCTTTGATACATTTTCAATGTGTTGATGATCTCCGTTACGTACCGTCACAAAATGAGGGAGCAGCTTACCTTGCTCATTCTCAACAGGAAAATAACGTTGGTGTTCTTTCATCGATGTGATTAATACTTCTTTTGGCAACTGTAAAAACTCCTCATCAAAACTCCCAGACAAGGCCGTTGGATATTCTACAAGATGCGTAACTTCCTCAAGTAACTCTTCATCAATAGGAATGACCCATCCATTTCCTTCCGTCATAGACTCAAGTTGGTTTCGAATCGCTCTTTTTCTTTCGATAGGATCCGCGATGACATACTCACCTAATAAAGAACGACTATACTCGCTTGGCTCCCTAAGGTCTATCTCTTTTCCTAGAAAACGATGTCCATACGTCTTGGTAGCCGTCTCAATCCCTGTAATAGAAAAAGGAATCACTTCATTGCCATATAGTGCTACAAGCCATCTAATTGGTCTAGCAAACCGAAGATCATTGCTCCCCCATCTCATATTTTTAGGGAAGTGCAGAGAAAGAATAATGTCTTTTAATTGTGGCAGAAGCTCTGTCGTTTTTTTACCTTCAATGAATTTATTTGCAAAGATATATTCTACGCCTTTTACTTCTTTAAAAAACAGATCATCCGTTTGTACACCTTGACCTCTTGCAAAACCTTGTGCTGCCTTTGACCAGTTTCCTTCACTGTCATAAGCTATTTTTTTAGCTGGCCCTTTTGCTTCTTCTTCAATATCAGGCTGACTCTCACTAAGCCCTTCAAGTAAAACCGCTAACCGTCTTGGTGTCGCAAAAGTCTGAACACTATTGAATTCTAGTCTTGTTTCAATTAGCCACGCTTCTACTTTTTCCTTTAATTGCTTCATGGAGCTTGTTACAAAACGAGCAGGCAACTCCTCTAATCCAATTTCCAGTAAAAAATCTCGCTTATTCATTAGCTGATCCCTCCTCTTTTTTCAACATTGGGAATCCTAAGCGTTCACGTTCATCGTAGTACAACTTCGCAGCAGCTCGTGCTAAGTTTCTAACACGTCCAATGTAACCCGTACGCTCTGTAACCGAAATTGCCCCTCGTGCATCCAACAAGTTAAACGTGTGAGAACACTTTAATATATAGTCATAAGCCGGGAAAACGAGTAATTCATCTAAAGCTCTTTTAGCCTCTTGCTCATACGTTCCAAAAAGAGAGAAAAGCATTTGCGTATCAGAAACTTCAAACGTATATTTGGAATGTTCGTATTCAGGTTGCTTAAAAATGTCTCCATACGTAAAACCTTCAACCCACTCTAAATCAAACACATTTTCCTTATCCTGAATATACGAAGCAAGACGCTCAAGACCATACGTAATTTCAGCTGAAACAGGATTAGCCTCTAGTCCTCCAACTTGCTGAAAATAAGTAAATTGAGTAATCTCCATGCCATCTAACCAAACTTCCCAACCTAAACCTGCGCAACCAAGCGTTGGATTCTCCCAGTTATCTTCAACAAAACGAATATCATGTTCTAAAGGATTAATGCCAAGTGCTTCTAGACTTTTCAAGTAAAGCTCTTGAATATTAATCGGAGAAGGCTTCATAATGACTTGAAACTGATGATGTTGATATAAACGATTCGGATTTTCTCCATAACGCCCATCGGCCGGTCGACGGGATGGTTCTACATAGGCTACATTCCATGGTTCAGGACCAATTGTACGTAGCAGGGTAAAGGGACTCATCGTTCCTGCACCTTTCTCCGTATCGTATGCTTGCATGATCATACAATTTTGTTTAGACCAATACTGTTGTAACGTCAAAATCATATTTTGAACATTCACATTTACTTCCTCCTTCGGTTTATGTACGGTACATCGAGGAATTGGCATAGAAAAAAGCCCTCATCCTTATGTCACAATTGACATAGGGACGAGAGCTAATCCCGCGGTTCCACCCTATTTATTAAAGTCTTGACGTACAAGACCTTAATCACTTTCAATTCATATGCTCAAGAATGCCTTCCTTACCATCAAGATTCCTAGCTCACACCACCCTAGGTTCGCTTTTTCTTGAGAGGATAAGTACTACTTTCCATCAATGCACCATATATTATTATTAGCATCATACATAAAGACTGGCGACGTGTCAATGTTTGTTCTATAAATCGCCCATTCGTTCCATCTGTTCAAGAAAACGTTTTGATTTTAACATGACTCCTGAATACTCTTCATAATAAGCAGATATAATCTGCTTCAATTCATCTTTTGTTTCTTTTTTTAATGATATTTGTCCCAATCGATGCAAGTCAATGTAAAAGAACAACCTAAGAAGTCTTGCTGAATGGTCAGACAAGATAAAAGCTCTTTCATCTTTGGATGCACAACGTTTACATAAAAAACCGGCATGTCGAATGGAGAACTTTGCTGGCACTTCTGTCGATTGACAACTTACACACTGATCAAGCTCTGGTTTAATTCCCGCAACTGCTAACATTTTCATTTCATAAATTCGCAGCAATACATCTGGATCAATACCTTCATTCAAATAATGGATTGTTTGGTGCAACAACTCAAAATGATATGGATTTCGATTTCTTTCTTCTGTTAATTTATCAGTTAATTCTACTATGTATGTTGCATAAGAGGCTCGAAATAAATCACCTCGAACCTCCCGAAAAGAATCCATTATGTCAGCTTGATTTAGTGTCCCTAATCCTTTGCTTTGTTGAAAGACAAATGTACCGTAAATAAACAATTGCGAAGCAGCTGCTAACCGATTTTTCGGCTTTTTAGCTCCTCGCGCCATAACTCCTACTTTTCCTAATTCTCTTGTAAATAGTGTAACAATTTTGTTCGATTCACCATAATCGGTTGTTCGAATGACAATACCTTCAACTTTTTGAATCATGCCCGCACCACACATCCCTTTGTGAGGTGTCAACATACATTAGTGGGTTGGAGCGTCGGATGTTTCGATATCCTCCATGTCTTCTCTTCCGAATTGATCATCTGAATCCCGCTCTAGTTCTTTCAACAATAAATACGTGTCCACATTACCTGTCATTGAAAAGACTTTCCAAGAAAAATCGAGCATTTCAGAATCCACCTTTCTTTAAAGACTTAGACTTAACGCTCTATACTTGTATGATGACCTACTTTTCTAGAATCATGAGAAGGAAATATTGTTAATTTCAAATCCTTGACATTCATGATTTCTTATTTAGTTTTCTAAGTCTATTTTAATTTCTTCTAAAGCAAAAAACAATGGACATTCGCCTATCCATTGTTTGAACTATAAAAAGGTGTTTGTCGATCTTAAGAAAAAAGGGAAGTTCGTCCTTTTTATGATTATCTGAACCCGGTTGCGCTGCTCACATCGCCGTGCGCCTTTTGAGAAGTTCACTCAAAAGGCTTTAAAGATTACGACGGCTCCGCTCAGCGCTTCGAAATGAAGCCAAAAGGGAAAACCACCCTTTT
>NZ_BAUT01000005.1 GCF_000513095.1 Halalkalibacter wakoensis JCM 9140 | reverse complement strand
ACCTGAGAATGCCAATCCAGTCGTAATTGGTGCAGTCCGATTAGCTGTTGGAGGACTCGCTTTGCTGCTATTTGTTTTAATTCAGAAAAAATTAACGTTTCGCAATTGGCCCATTCGTGTAACGATTGTAGCAGCGATTAGTATGGCAGCCTATCAACCATTATTTTTCCAAGCTGTTTCGATGACAGGAGTAGCCGTTGGAACAATGGTTGCGATCGGTAGCGCACCCATTTTAGCTGGAATTCTTGAATGGTTAATGAAACGGAGCATACCAAAAAAGCAATGGTGGATGGCAACGACAATGGCGATTATCGGAGTCCTGCTTTTGTTCGTTAATACAAATCAAGGCGAGGTGAATCTATCTCCACTTGGAATCAGTATGGCACTAGGAGCAGGATTATCGTTTGCTTTGTATACTTTAGTGAGCAAACAACTTTTAGAACAACAAGCTCCTGAAGCGGTTGTTGCCGTTGTCTTTACAGGAAGTGCGATCTTATTAACACCTATTTTATTTTTTTATGACTTATCCTGGCTGTTGCAGCCAACAGGTATAGGTATAGCTCTTCATCTTGGGTTATTTGCTACCGCAATCGCCTATTTATTTTTTGTTCACGGCTTAACAGGGGTTACAGCATCTACAGCCGTTACGCTGTCGCTTGCAGAACCATTAACCGCTGCTGTGTTAGGTGTGTTCTTAGTTGGTGAACACTTACCGTTTTTATCATGGATCGGAATCGCGCTGTTATTTATCGGCCTAGGATTCTTATCGTATGCTCCGAAGGAAAAAGGATCGATGAAAAAGAAACATGCTTCCTAATATCTAAATGCGTCGGTAATCATTGACGCATTTTTTGCGTTTAATGATAAAATTTCACGTCACCTTGATCATCCTTGTTTCTCGTTTGTCCGATCCCTTCTTCAGCCACCTTTATCCGAAACTTTTCATACAGATATAAAGCAAGCATCTCAAAGCGTTCTTGATCAGGCATACCGTCAATCAATTTCTTAATATCTCGATCATCAAAATCATGCAAAATGCCATTAATGATAATAAGGGCATCTTCTTCATCACCTGTTAAATGATTCTTATATAGATCATACAGTTCATCAACAAACTTCATAACTTTTCACTCCTAGCTTTTACTGGTAGTACTAGGTTGAGTTTGATGATCTTTAATTATTCGAAAAAATTCCAATAGCCTACTAATGAAAAGAAAGAAAAAGTCCGATATGATAAGAGTCGAGGTGATCTGTATGTTTATTTCCCCGATGCTATTAGATGAATCCTCTGTACCGCCAGAAGATTATGCAAATGTCATAACAGAATTAAAGTTAGACGGAATACGTCTGATCTACAGTAATTTAAGTGGAATTCCAAGGTTATATACAAAAGAAAAGAAAGACGTTACAGCCCTATTTCCAGAAATTACAAACATCGATCTCCCATCTGGTACCGTGTTAGACGGCGAAGTTATTTCAGCCAATGGTGACAATAAACCAGATTATGATCGGTTAATGAAACGATATATGTCTAATCAAGTACTAAGGGAAATTCCGGTCCAATATGTGGCTTTTGATATTATGTTCTATAACGGAAAGCAAATTACCACGTTCCCACTTATTAAAAGAAAATCAATATTAAGTCAAGTCATCCCAACAGATACGATAAGTATCGTAACCTCTCAATGGATTGAAGGCAATTCTAAGTCTTATTTTCAAGTGATAAAGGATTATGGGCTTGAAGGGATTGTTGTGAAAAATCCTAGATCTAAGTACAAAATAGGGAAGAGGTCTACGGATTGGCTAAAAATCATAAACGAAAACTATAGACGCTCTGAGGGATTCTGTAAAAAACCGGTATGGAACATACAATGGAAGACAAGAAAAGATAGAGAAAAGCTTTATGAAATGTATCGGAAAATGATGAGAAACTAACAGGAAATTGACTTCAATAAAGGGGTCAATTTTTTTATCATTTTTTAATTGAATTTTCTATACATTTCAAACACCATATGATAAGATGAATTCGATGAAAATGATTCTAATTATCAATTGGGTCTGGGGATATAAAAATGAAAAAAGTGTACTTTTGTAAAGAAAATGAATTTAAAACGAAAAAAACATATAAAGCGTTAAAAGAGCAGTATCCTGATATTATGATTAAAAGAAAGGGCTGCCTTGGCAAGTGTAAAACATGTAAAAGCTGCCCGTTTTCTTTAGTCGATGGAACAGTTTTAGCCTGTGAAACAGGGAAAGAATTGTACAAGAAGTTACATAAGCGAATGTTGAAAGAGTCCGTCTAACAAAAAAGTTGTGAAACCTATAATAGGTGACACAACTTTTTTGTTGTCAGAAAATCTGACGTAACAAACTTATTTGTACGAATATTCAGGTAAGATAATAATAATCGTTTCAACTATTTCAACAGTGAAAAGGGGTTGAACAAACGTGTATAAACAAAGTGGAGAACAACTCTTGCAAGAAAAGTATAATACTCAAAAGCGAGCAGCGGCGTTTTACCAAAATCAGATGTTATCAAGTTTAAACGAGATGATGCAAGAGTTCATCACAGGTCAGGAAATGATGTTTATCTCTACTTCAGATAGCAAAGGAAGATGCGATTCCTCTTTTCGTGCTGGTGAAAAAGGCTTTGTACGAATTATTAATGATCGAACAGTTATGTATCCAGAGTATCGAGGGAATGGTGTCATGGCTAGCATGGGAAATATAATGGAAAATCCACAAGTTGGATTAATGTTTATTGATTTTTTTGAAAGTCAAATCGGGTTACATGTAAATGGAACAGCTTATATTTGTGAAAATAAAGAATTGGACACATTGCGTTTATCAAAAGAGCTAAAGGAAGACATTGAAGCGAAAGAAGGAAAAAAAGCGGAAAGATGGATTGTAATCGAAGTGGAAGAGGCATTTATTCATTGCTCTAAACACGTACCGTCATTACAAAAAAAGCATGTGGATCAAAGTACAACGAAAGCAAAAGGTGATTTTTTTAAAGTGAAACAAACAAAACAAGAAATAGCAGTAAAACATAAATAAAAAGCTGAAACAAAAATGACTTTTACCTCAATTAGTCATTTTTTGTTTCAGCTTTTTTATTAGGCATTTAGTTCGTGGAATCTAAATATTTCCAATAACTCATCTTGATTTGTTAGCACGTCAGCAAGCGTATACGTATCAAGTACACTTAAGTAAGCTTGTAAGGCTTCATTTAAAGCAAACTTTAACTTGCAAGCAGATGTAATGATACAAGTATTGTTTTTTCGATCAAAGCATTCGACAATTTGCATATTTTCTGTGTTTCTCACTACAGCTCCAATATTAATCTCTTTTGGATTTAAAGCTAGTTTGATACCTCCATTTTTCCCGCGAATGGTTTTAATTAAGCCAAGTTGGCCTAGTTCATAAACAACTTTGCTCATATGGTTATTAGAAATATGATAAATCATAGCAATGTCTTTAATTCTAGCAAGTTCTGAATTTTTTTTTGACCCTAAATATATAAGTGTCCGCAAGGCGTAGTCTGTGTAAGAAGTTAAATGCATGTAAATCACTCCTATTCGTTGTCCATTAATACGATCGTTAAAAATGTTTGATCTTTAAATGATTGTTATTGTTTAATAATTCTATCGTACAGGAAACAAAGAAGATTGTCTTTAATTATGTAAAATTTAGTAAGGGATTAGAGCAAAAACCATGTGAGAAAAAATAACATTAAAATAATATCGTTTTAAATGGATAATGAAAAGGCTCTTTTCGCAAAGATGGTGAGGGCATTAAAAAGGTCGATTTTAAGCCCTCACACAGAGGAGAAACCGGAGAGGTCGTCACTTCCTAAGGTGCAATGGAACAGCGCTTAACTGCTACTACTTAAAAACAACAAAGGAGCGTCAAGAGTCTGTTAATTAAGTCGGGTAAATAGAAACTTTAATTTCACGAAGTCTTTTTTCTTCTGTAGATTCAACTTGGAGTGTGATATGCTCATACGTCAGCTGTTCCCCTTTTTGAGGAAAACGCTGGAATTTTTCAGTTAACCATCCTCCTAGTGTGTGATAAGAAGAAGGAGGCAAATTAACATTGGTTAATCTGACAAAATCATCAAGAGGGTAATCGGCCGCAATCATATAAGTCGTTGCATCAATTTGGTTTAAAAGCTTAACTTTCTCGTCATGCTCATCCCAAATTTCACCTACAATTTCCTCAAGAATATCTTCTAACGTAATTAATCCAGCCGTGCCACCGTACTCATCAATGACGATAGCCATATGTGTTTTTTGTTTTTGGAGCTCAGGTAACAATTTAGATACTTTCATGGACTCGACAACAAACAAAGGCGTCCGTAACAAATCTGAAATTCCAGGTTCAGTCTGTGTAATAAGAGATTTGAGGAAATCCTTTTCAGACAGAATACCAACTATGTTATCAATACTGCCTTCAAAAATGGGTATACGGGAATATTGCTCGCGAAAGAAAACATCCTTAATCTCATCAATTGAAGATGAGCGATTAACGGCCACAATATCTGTCCGAGGCTTGAGAATTTCAGCGACAATAATGTCGTTGAATTCAAGCGAACGGTGAACAAGCTCTTTTTCGTGACTTTCAATGACACCTTCTTCTTCACTAATGTCAATCATCACCTTTATTTCTTCTTCTGTCATTGAAGGATGGTGTTCTTTTTTTCTAACAAATCTAGAAATCCCTTTTCGTAACTGAATAAACGCCCATGTTACCGGTCTAAATACGTTAACCAAAATGGTCATGATTGTAGCGGTTTTTAATGTGTAGGTTTCTGCATATTCTTTTGCAAAAGATTTAGGTAAGATTTCCCCAAAAATGAGAACTAAAATCGTTAAAACAAATGTGCTAATGAAAACCCCTAAATTAGGTCCGAAAATGGCAATAGCTAGCTGAGAGGAAAGGGTAGCTGCAGCAATATTGACTAGATTATTTCCTACTAATATCGTCGTGAGCGTTTCGTCAAAATTGGTCGAAATACGCAACGCTTTATTGGACCCTTTTACCCCTTCTTCAGCATAATTTTTCAAACGAATTTTATTCACACTTGAAAAAGCTGTTTCAGCAGAAGAAAAGAAAGCAGATAGAAAAAGTAAAAATGCTAAAAGAAAAACGAGACTAAGTGGTATCTGTGTCAAACGAACACTCCTCCCAAAAAGAATTAAGAAGGATTATGAAATCCAAAAAGTTGTTTGTAGTATCTCCAAATCTAATAAAATTAGTAACGATGTTAGAGGAAGAATAAAATAGAATGGATCTTCATTTTTTCTACAAACTTTTTGAGTAGGATAAAAGCAAACAACTATTTTGGAAAGAGGGTACATGAAATGAGAATGGAAACAAAAAGCGTATTAGCTGGAATTCTAACGTTTGCTCTATTTGTAACAGGATGTGCAAATGATGAAGCAACGGATCATCATGGTGAGCAACATCACGAGGTCGAGGAACAACATGATCAAAAGGAGCATGTACATCACGAACATCATGAACAAAGCTCAAATGATCGAGAAGTGCTAGAAAAGGAAGCTGCTACTGCACCAAGTTCGTTTAATGAACGAGCAGAAAATGGACTACTTGTAGAAAATACAAAGAATGTAACCAGAATAAACCAAGAGGACCCCGTAATGGCATCGATTGCAGTTGCACAAACGGTTTGGCCTGCAACGCATGAAGAAAATCAACCTGGAACCGTCATAGTGGCACCAGTTGGTGATTGGCAATATTCACTAGCTGCACTAACACTCGTCCATCATCCCAATGACGGTCCTTTGTTGTATATGGATGATTCCATTTCAGAAGAGGTAATTGCTGAAATTAACCGTCTACAGCCGAAAGGAAACGACGAAGGGATCCAGGTACTTGTCGTCGGAAATGTAGATGAGCAAGAACTAACGAAATTAAATGATTTTCAAGTTCAGAACATTACAGGAGATAGTCCAGCTGACTTTGCAGAAAAAATCGAACAAATATTTTTTGATACAATTGGACATGTTCACCCTTCTGTGATTATCGGCTCCGCAGATGACGAAGCTATTGGTTATACAGTTCCAACCGGAAATTGGATTGCTCACATGAACGAATCGCTGTTATTTGTCCAAAATGATGAAATTCCTGAGGAAACAAGACAAGCATTAGAAAAACGCGAAGGTGAAGCAATTATTTATTTAGCTGGTCCAGAACATATCATTTCTGAAGATGTAGAAAATGAACTAAGAGAATATGGAACGGTTCATAGAGTTGCGGGAGATGACGTAGTTCAGCAAGCCATTCAATTCTCTTCATTTAAAGATGAACAGACGAATTTTGGCTGGGGCATCACGACACCAGGTCACGGATTTGTGTTCACTTCAACTGAAACACCAGAATTAGCTATTGCTGCTGCTCCATTAGCACATTTAGGAAAACATGCACCAATGCTTTGGTTAGAAAACGGAGAAGTAACAGATTCGATCTATCGATACTTGGCAACAGTCAAGCCGGCATTTAAAGAAGATCCAACAGAAGGTCCATACAATCATGGCTATGTAATAGGGACTTTTGGTAAGATATCATTTGAAACACAAGGTGTGATCGATGACAAGTTAGAAATTGTCTCCATAACAGGAGATGATCATGCTCATCATTAAGTGAATGTGAACGGGAAGGCAGCTCATTGTTTTTCGCCTTTCCGTTCTTTTTTAAAGGAGAATGGATAGATGAACAGATTGTTAGTAGTGGATGATGAAGTTCAGATGCAAAGATTAATATCGATTTGCTTAAGTGAACAAAATTATCATATTGATCATGCCTCATCAGGAGAGGAAGCACTTCGTTTTCTAAGCGAGAAGCATTATGATCTCATGCTCCTCGATGTGATGATGCCAGCGATGAGTGGTTATACAGTTCTTGAGAAGATCGAACAACAATATTCCTCGTTGCCTGTTATTCTCTTAACAGCGTTAGGGGAAACGGAACATATAGTAAAGGGGTTGGATTTAGGGGCAGATGACTATGTGACAAAACCATTTGAACCTAGTGAACTCAGAGCCAGAGTCCAAGCCGTTCTTCGGAGAATGGAAAAACAAAAACATGAACAGGTAAACGAATTATTTGGAGTCTTGCTAAATGAACAGCAAAAAACGTTTACAGCAAATGGACAAGTCTTACCACTGACAAGAAAAGAATATCAAATTTTGCACCGCTTGTTTTGCAACCCAGGCCAAGTATTTACAAGAGATCAATTGCTGGAGCTGGAATGGGACGGTTTTGCTGATCGCTATGACCGGAATATCGATACGCATATAAAAAACATTCGGGAAAAAGTAAAAAGTGCTGGTGTTGAGAAGAAACTGATCGAAACAGTATGGGGAATTGGGTATAAATTCGCGCACCCTGAGCAAAACACATGAAGCTCTCAACAAAATTAATTTTTCTCGTGTTCTTTTCTTCTTTAATTGGAATTATGGCTATGAGTATTTCGTTTTACCAAGTGTCAAAAACCTTTTACAAGACCCAACTACAACAAGATATTGAACATCGCCTTGCAGCCCATCGTGAAATTATCGAAGAAGACTTTACTTCTCATACTCTTCATCATGTTGTAGTGATGGAAAGGAGAGGGCCTGAAAGTTCATTTATTATCTTTGATGCAAACTTTCGAGTAATGGACTACTCTTATCCAGTTGATCCTGAGAGATTGATTTTCTATCGTGAATGGGTAAGCCAAGTGAATGAATTAAGCCAAACACAGTTTGTCGAAACAATCGCTCACCACATTCCTCATATTTGGTCGGCTGTTCCGTTAAAACAAAATAATGTGGTCGTTGGGTATCTGTTTATTGATCAAGATACAGGAGATTTTGAACAAGCAAAATCGAAGTTGCTTTTCATTTCCATGATTATGGCTTTGTTTTCTCTTCTTTTGTCAGCTATCATTACTATTTATTTATCAAAAAGGTGGACAGACCCATTAGTAAAAGTACGTAATTCTACAAGGGAGATGGCAAAAGGAAACTTTGAGGTAAGGTTGGATGCAAAAGGAAATGATGAAATAGCTGATTTGATGAAAGACACCTCATCGATGGCTGAACAACTAAAAGAATACAGGGATTCAAGACAACAATTTTTAACAAATGTTTCGCACGATCTACGCACTCCGTTAACGTACATGAAGGCATATGCGGCAATTCTCATGGAGAAAACACAGTTAGAAAAAGAGGCACAGGAGCATGCTACTGTCATTTATCAAGAGGCGAAGCGAATGGAGCGTCTCGTCAATGATATTTTTCAGTTAGTGAAGCTTGACGAGGGAAAATACACAATTGATTTTCAAGAGGAGGATTTGGTGCAACTCGGCAAAGAAATACTCCAGAAAAATAAGGTAGAAGCAGAAAACAAAACAATCCAGTTTACTTTTTCAAGCAGTGATCCTGAAATTGTGGCTATGGTCGATCGAGAAAGGTTTGAACAAATTTTGTTGAATTTAGTTACGAATGCTATTCGACATACGCCAGAAAATGGCACAATCTCTCTTGTTATTGAACAAAAGCCTTCTATAATTTCAATTACTGTACATGATACAGGAGAGGGGATTCCTAATGAAAACCTAAAGCATATTTGGGACCGGTTTTATCGAGTTGAGAAATCACGATCGACAAAACATGGTGGCAGTGGATTAGGTTTAGCCATTACAAAACAACTTGTGGCATTACACAATGGAGAGATAACGGTAAAAAGCAAGGTAGGGGAAGGAACGATTTTCGTCATAAAACTACCAAACAACATGCATATATGAAGGGAAACAGATCTAAATGAATAAACGAATTCTAATTATAGCTATATTATTTTTGTTAACAGCCTGCGGGGAAAGCGATCATGTGGAATCTTTCATGCATGTACACGGGTTGGAGTTTGATCATAGCGGTGATCGTTTTTATGTTGCGACTCATCATGGACTTATAGATGTTAGCGAAAAAGGCTGGTATAAAGTTGGGAAAGATGAGGAACAGCATGACCTTATGGGTTTTACTATTTTACAAGATGGAAAAATGATCTCGAGTGGGCATCCAAGTCACAAGTCAGATTTAGAAAATCCACTTGGAGTAATTGTAAGTGAGGATAAAGGTGAATCATGGACACCAATTGCACTTCACGGAGAAGTAGATTTTCATGTTTTGCATGTCAATAAAAGGAATGAAAACATAATGTACGGGATTGATTCTTATCACTCTGAGCTATACAAGTCAGTAGATGGTGGCGACCAATGGGATCAAGTCGTTACAGAAGGTTTACCAGGATCTGTTGGAGAAGTTTATGCCCTTACGACGAGGTTAGAAAATCCTGATGTGCTCTTAGCAGGAACAGAATTCGGACTATTCATCTCTGAAGATGGAGGCTTAAAGTGGGATGAATATCAAAAGGACTTTATAGCTACTGCTTTTGAGTACGTTAATGAATCAGAGCTGCTGCTTGCCTATTTTATAGGTGAAAAAGAAGGTTTACATGTAAGTGACGATTTTGGGCAAACATGGGTCTCGATGAATCTTCAATTAGAAGAAGATGCAGTAACCTATATAAGTGTTCACCCATTTAATGATGATGAAATAATCGTTGGGACAGTACAACAAAGTGTTTATCGAACAACAGATCTAGGTCGGAATTGGGAAGTGTTGGCAACAGAAGGCGAACCCAACCAAGCCTATCATCCAAATAATGAAACGTGATAATGTGATTATTGTTGGGGAGGATAAGGGAAAAAGAATTTGTGGTGATCGTGTGGAAAAGAAAATCATTGAATTAGCACCTCCTCATTTGCAGGAAAAAATGAAAGAAGAACTGGGGGCTTTGAGTTTCACAAAAAACTTCAGATCGGCTACAGCTGAAGAGTGGTATGTTTTTCTTAAACATTATCATGATCCGAAAACAGGAGGAGCTGCAGGTAAAGCAATCATACATTATGATCTACAAGGGAATCGAGATGTTTTTATTAACACAACAATTATTTTCGACGACCCGACCCTTTACGAAGACCATCTTCAACCACTTGTCTATGCCATAGCTGATGAATTAGTCAATCGTCTAGTTGGGTATGCCAATACGCTACTAGCCGTACATGCAGGAGCCAACTCCTTTGAAGCCGAATATGTTCGTTGATAAACGAAAAAGCTGTGTAATTCTCGTATGAAAAAGAGATTACACAGCTTTTTTAAGTTGTGTCTATTTCTTTGTCGATCACTAATTTGAGTAGGCGACTGCATCATCTAACTTTTGTGCATTTTCTTGAATTTCAACAGCATAATCACTTTTGGCAGTACCATGGTCGTCTATATAATTTTCAAGACCGCCAACTCCACGATGATAGGCTGTAAGTGCATAGTTCCAATCCTCATATTGATCATAAAGATAGTGTAAATAGACGACAGACAGTTGAATGGAATATAACGGATCAAACAGCAGATCATCTTCGTAAGGAAGTTCGGCCATCTCGGCAATCCATGGAGCTGTATTTTTCATGAATTGAGCCATTCCGTATGCATGTCCATACCGCGTTTCTGGACCGACAAGAGTCGGATCAAAGGTTCCCCCTGTTTCTGTTTTGAGCAATTCATATACGATAAACGGATCAATTTCACGTTGTTGTGCGAGTTCTGCTAAAAATATGCCCCATTCCTTTTTAAACTTCCCGTCACTATCCTCAAAAAATTGTTCAGCGAGCAATGACGAAGCAACCCATGATTCATAGTTGAGCACCATATCTTCTGAGGCATTAAAATTTGATAGGTGTTGCTTCAGTTCCATCATCTCTATTTCTATTTGTTGTTCTTTAAGTTCATTATTTGAGTCAGAAATGGCTTGTTCTAATTTTGCTTTTTCAACATAAAGGAATCCAATCGTGAACGCAAACAAGGTAAACAAGCCAGTAAAAAGTATTCGTTTCATAGATGTGTCACCTCTTTTTCTTGAATAACGTCGTCTATCTTAACGAATTCCGGCTAAATTCTCAAAGGTGTAAAGAATCCATAAAGCATAGGAGAAGGTGCTGTAGTTTCTTTTTTTAAAGCAAATCAACTAGGATCTTCTGTTTCACCCCACATGCTTTGCCTTCCTTCAATATTCAACTAATTTTCAGGAAGGCAGTAGAAAATTTAATAAAAAATGGAAAATATTCTTAATTTGAACTGTATTTTTATGGAAATACCTTGAAACATTTTGAAATTCATCATATACTACATTACAACAGTAATGCACTATGTTGTTGAGGGGGTGTTTTATTAGATGATTCAAAGTGATGGGTCAAAGCCGATTTACGTACAGGTTTCTGAATGGATGGAAACAGAGATTTTACGTGGAAGTTTTGAATCTGATCAAAAAGTCTATTCACAGTATCAATTGGCAGATATGTTTAACATAAACCCGGCTACCGCGGCAAAAGGATTAAATATGCTAGTAAATGAAAACATTTTATATAAAAAGCGAGGATTAGGATTATTTGTTGCAAGTAATGCAAGCGAAATGATCTTAACTCGAAGGAAAAATGAAAATTTAGCAAACTTGGTCATGGATGTAGTGAGGGAAGCAAAACATCTACATGTAACCGAGCAGGAACTAATTAAGATGATTCAGCTATCATTTACAAAGAAGGAGGATGACAAATGAATATAGTTGAGTTTCAAAATGTGACAAAAAAGTATGGCCCTAAAACAACCATAAATAATCTCTCCTTTGCAATCGAAGAAAATAAGATTACAGGAATTATTGGTAGAAACGGTGCAGGAAAGACCACTACATTGAAGATGGTAGCAGGACATATTAAACAAACCTCGGGGGACATAGTTGTTTTTGGGGAGAATCCATTTAATAGTTTACTAGTATCAGCAAACATGATTTTTGTTCACGATCAAATGAATCTACCAACCTCTTTGCGTTTAACTGATATTTTAAAATCGGCTGAAATGTTCTATGTAAATTGGGATTCAGAACTAGCTGGACGGTTGTTTCGCTATTTCTCTTTGGACCCGAAGCAAACTCACGACAAATTATCAAAAGGAATGAAAAGCACATTTAACATGATAGTCGGATTGGCATCAAGATGTCCTTTAACAATTTTTGACGAACCGACAACGGGGATGGATGCAGCTGTGCGAAGTGATTTTTATCGGGCTTTGTTAAAGGATTACCTAGCTCATCCACGGACAATTTTGATATCAAGTCATCATTTAAATGAGATAGAAGAGTTATTGGAGGATATTCTTTTGATCAAAGAGGGTCAGAATCATTTGCATCTGTCTTTATTAGAACTAAAAGAAATGGCGATTGGCCTATCTGGCAATAAAGAAGTGCTTCAAGAATGGATGGGGGATAGGGAGGTTTATTACCGAACTAGAGTAGGACTTGATGATGTTTACGTTGTTACGAAAAACACTTTTACTAAAGAAGATCTTGCAAAAATGACCGATACAGGAGTTGCCATTTCAGCTGTGTCACCAAATGATCTGTGTGTCTATTTGACGAGTCCATCAACGGGAGGAATTGATGATGTCTTTAAGTGAGATTTCATTTTCGACAACAGTGAAAAGATTGTATTTTTATAAATTGAAAGCGAATGTAGGTATATTTAGTTCATTAGTATTGTTGCAAATAATGGCCATCTTGTTTTCGTTAAACGGTACTGGACAGATGGGAACGGGGGGGATGGGCTTTTCGGTTAGTGTCAATTATTATTCAGCGAACTTGGTCATTGGATTTACTATGTTGTGGGCTTTTATCCAATCGATCATGCTCACAACAAAGTCATTTCGATATGATGATTTTACCTTTGTCACAAATCGGGTAACGAGTAATATTGCCAATATCGCCTTCTTAGTGACCGTTAGTTTCGTCGGCGCAGTACTAGCTTTATTAACGAGTCCACTTTTAAAAGTAGTCGCGTATTATTTTCTGAATCATGAAGTTCTTTTAGAAACCAGCGCCTTCTATTCTCCAACGGAGTTTATGATTGGTGTGGGAGCAACGAGTTTATATGTTTTACTTTTTAGTGCATTAGGTTATTTGGTAGGGACATTCGTTCAAATAAGCAAAATATTTAGTGTGATTTTGCCTGCGGTCTTTTTTGCTACTTTATTTTTGGAAGCGAGAGAAGGGGCAGGGAACCTTTTGGCATCGATCATTTCTGCTTTGTTTACAGAGTCGTCATTTGCTTTGTTTTTCATTAAGGTCGGAGGAAGTGTTCTTTTGTTCTTTTTCTTAGCTACCATCATGTCTAATAGACTGGAGGTAAAACAATGATGTTTCTCGGAACGATTATTATGTTTGGTTTTATTGTAATCGTGATCACCTTATCACTAAGATTATCACGTTCCAAACAAATTTCCATTTCCTCAAGTTGGAAGACGAAAGGATTTATCGGTGGATATACGGGCCTATTAGTAATAGCTCTTGTAGTGTCAATGTTCCTGCCGATTGAAACAGCCAAACAGCATTCAATTAGTCAAATGGATTTGGATCAAAGGTATCAACAATTTTATGATGCAGCTAATGAAGGAAGAATCGATGAGGTAGACTCCATATACGTTGCTAACACATGGGAATTTGAAGTAGAGGATAGGATCATTGAAGTTATAAGCAATAACAATGAGTATGTAGGGGTTTCGGTTTTTGCACAAAGAAAAGAGACGAATGATGGAATAGTTGAGTTAGCGTATTATACAACAAGACCAATGGTTGAAGGGTACGATTTATCACATTTAATCAAACCAACACAAGTAGGCTTTGAAAATAACACGATAAAATTGAGTCAGCCTGAGGATGTACATGTGAACTTTACGAAATTTACAAATGAATTTACGATTAGTCAATTCACGGGAGAACCGAGTCTTATGGACCCAGATTATAGTACCGTTCAAATAGGTCCTTCTTTATTGTTCATAAAAATTCCAAAAGACACCGAACTGGTGGACTTATCTGATATTTACATTAACTTTGTAGATGAAGCGTTACTGAATCAATAAAGTGAAAGCTGCCCTTAACAAGTGATGATGTTTGTTAGGGGCAGCACGAATTACTCCTTTTCTTCCAAAACCATACGTAAACCATATTTGGGTCTTAACGTAATAAGCGGTTGTGGTTTTACTATATGATGATTTGATGCGAGCTTCCACTTAAATCGTTTTGCGATACAAGCTAAAACCAACACCGATTCCATAATTGCAAAGTGGTTTCCGATACAAACGCGCGGTCCGCCACCAAATGGAAAATAGGCGAAAGTTGGAATCGTTTTAATAAAGTTGTTTTCAAACCGTTCTGGGATAAATTGTTCCGGGTTTTTAAAATATTCTTCCCTTCGATGAACGCCGTATTGACTCATCATAATCATATCGCCTTTTTTGAAATGATACTCGCCTACATTCACATCTTCATCAGCACGTCGTCCGATCACATACGCAGGTGGGTACATGCGAAGGGCTTCTGAAATAACGTTTTGTGTAAATGGCAACTTTTGATAGTGCTCGGGAGTCACCGGGGTGTCTCCAATAACTGACTCTATTTCATCATGAAGCTTTTGCTGCTTTTCAGGATGTTGTGTCAACAAATATAAAGTCCATGAAAGTGCATTCGCTGTTGTCTCGTGCCCTGCTAAGAAAATCGTCATTAGTTCATCTTTGAGTTGATCATCTGTCATTTTTGCACCACTTTTTTCATCGCGAGCTTGCAATAATACCCCAAGAAGATCTTGAGAAATAGAGCCTTCTTTTCTTCTTTTATCAATAATAGAGGAAATAACCTCATCCAATGATTTTATTGATTGTTTATATGTTCGATTGGCCTTGGTCGGAACCCACAATGGTAGAGGATATAGAGACCTCATCCTTTTAACAGCCAGTTTCATATACGTATCCATCGGTTCTCCGATTTTTGAAACTCCTTCTTCAAACTCCATACTAAACATGGTTTTTGCAATAATACCTAAAGTAATATTCATCATCTCATCGGTTATAACTACTTCTGCTCCATGTTCCCAATTAGACAGACATTGATTAGTCGTGTCAATCATATCCTGTGCGTACTTGCTAATATGAGCGTGTTGAAAAGAAGGCTGAATCATTCGCCTCTGCTGGATATGAACTTTTTTTTCACTTGTGAGAAGTCCTTCCCCAACAACATCCTTCAAGATTTGCAAATCTTGGGACTTTACAAAGCTTTTTTGTTTTGTGACGAGTATTTCTTTTATTAAAGCTGGATTAGATACGACATACACTCTTCTTGGGCCAAAGCGAATTTTGGCCAAATCTTTATATTCGGTTGAAAGAAAAGTGAGAAACCCAAGTGGATCTCTTTGAAAATCTTTCACATGCCCAGTCAACCATTTTCCGCTTGGTCCGTTTATAATCTTCTCTTTTGTCATCAGTCTTTCCCCCTTTTTTCAGTGCCCTCCTTTTTTTAGAGTAAGGTGACATACGGTTTAGTTTATGAATAAAGGTTGTTTTGGCTTGTACGGTAGCGGAACCCTCTTTTTTATTTGTGAAACATGGACAAATCTGCAAGCAGCATACACGTTTTTGAATATATAAGTAAAAGTACAACTTTAGGTTGAAAGGGGAAGGCGGAAAATGGGGAAAAAGAAAAAAAGAAAAAAACAGGAAGTGAATCTAGGCAAACTCGTAAAGCATTTTGGCTACAGATCAGAGGTGAAACTAAATAAATGGTTACACCAACTATTTGAAGATGATCAAATGATGAAATTAATAAAACAAGGAGCGAAAAATCACAGGAAGGGATTGAAGGAGTTACGAGAATATATGAATGTTATCGCTCTTTACTTAAACGTTCCTACTAAAGAAGATGTAGCAAACGTAGCAAAAATTTCAAAGCAAATCGAAGAAAAGGTGGATGCAATAGAGGAAAGACTAATGACTGGTTCAACGGAAGTTAAACGGCCAGAACGAGTCACGAAATATGAATATAAAAGAGAATTAAAAAAACTATTAATTCAAAGCATAGTAGATTCATCTAACTTAAAAGAGAAATAACTTATCGTTTGTAAGGAGGAAGCTAGATGGATGAGAAACAAGACAAGGGTACTAATAGGTGGGAAGGCATTCGATCAATCTTTCTAGACCCGGTCCCAAAAGTTGGCCAAACAAACAAAGAAACCATATGGAAGCTAAACAAATCTACATTATTCTATTATCCATCTCCAAACAAACAATACAATACACCATTGTTTTTGATCTACTCACTTATTAATGAATCATACATTCTCGACCTTCACCCGGGTATAAGCATGATAGAAGCATATGGAAAAGAAGGATATGATGTTTATTTACTCGATTTTGGAAAAGTCGGCTATGAGGATAAAGACATAAAGCTTGATGATTATATTCGTACGATTGAAAAGGCAGTGAAACGAGCAAAAATACACGCCAATTCAACAGATATTAGTGTAATTGGCTATTGTCTAGGGGGCACATTAGCTGTAATGCATGCGGCTATTACAAAAGAATCAATAAAAAATCTCGTACTGCTTGCACCTCCAATTAATTTTACAGACTCACCTTTTTTGAAAAAATGGTTCAAAGATCTTAAAAATCATGATTTAAACATGGAGTTACTAGATGATTATGGGATCGTTCCAGCAAAAGTAATGGAATGGATGATGAGGCTTGTGGTATCACCACTAACGTATAGTTCTTATTTGTCACTGTTTCACCGCGCGAATGATCCAGCTGCTGTAAGGAAATGGCGGTTATTTAACCAATGGGTAAAAGGACATGTACCATTTTCTGGTGCTGCCTTAAAGCAATTCATAACGGAGGTTATTAGAGACAATAAACTAATCAAAAGCCAGCTTATCTTAAATAGGAATGATGTTTTGTTATCAAGAATTCAGGCCAATTTATTAGTCATTTCCACAACTGGAGATGACCTTGTCCCTGAATTCTTTACGAAACCGTTGATGAATGAAGTGTCGAGTCAAGATAAGACATACAAACTAGTAAAAGGAGGGCATGTTACGCTTGCTATGACTGGAGAGATTCCCGATTTTCTAAGTGAGTGGCTAAGAGTGAGGTCATAAAAGCTCTGCTCCTATTGTGAAGGAGCAGGTTTTTTTTTGAAAGCCCAATTAGTATGTAATTCAATTAGGTATATTCTTCTTCTTCATACCTTTTAATAAATATCCACCTTTAAACTTACGAGGTTCATAAGAAACAATAAAGGCATGTGGTTCTTTCTCTTCAATCATGCTGATGAGTTTTTGTTCCATGCTTCTTTTTGTTAAAATTTGTAATTGATATCTTGTGCTATCTTTGCCCATTCCTTCAAAAACAGTTACTCCAAACCCTTCATTTCGCAAGCTTGAAATTAAGTCAACATTCCTTGTTAACAGATTTACTGTTAATGTTGTATATCCTAAAGCTAGTTTATTCTCGATGTATCCTCCAATGTAGATACCAGCTCCAAACCCTACCGCATAGGTTAGCATTTCAGCGATGTTTTGTTCTCCACTTAGTACGATTGAAAGACCAAAAATATGAACTAATGCCTCCAAAAAGCCAAAGGCAGAAGCAAGGATAGTCATATTCTTTACTACAAAAATAATTCTAAGAGATAATACCGGTACTAAAATGATCTGAAGTAATAATATTAAAAAGATGTTATACATAAGCGTCACCCTGTCATTAACCTTTGGACTTCTGCTCATATCATTTCCAATTCAGTTTTGCGATATGTAACCAAACCAAAAGTACTGCACATGTAAGACAGAAGAATGATCATACTAAATATGATAAGAGAGCTGTCTTATCTTTCATAACTCAGGACAGGAGGATTTAACATGAGCAAAAACAATCCACAAGGTCAGTACGATGAAGTAGAATATTCTGAGGAATTAGCTGACGCTAAAGACAAAGAAGCTATGGCGAGAATGGATCAAGCCGATGAACGCGCTCAAAAAAAGCAGGAAAAAAACAGGTAACCGGTTGGGGTGAAAAGGTCTAGTTAGACCTTTTGCGCTATTTCATTACTTATGTAAAAATAAAGTTCTTGGTCTTTAACTATATATTTTTGGATGTAGATGAATTATAGTTAAAGTAACTATGAATAGATGAGGTTTTTATTTTATGGGACGGATGAAGAAATTTGATGAGACAGCTCAACAAGTTCTTAACTTAATGAAGGATACCATTTCAGCAAAAACATTCTTTGTTGCGACAACTCAGGATGAACGATTTCGAATTTTACAAACCATTAATCAAGAAGGCGGTTGTTCAATCCCAGCTAAAGTGGATGCACCATTATCGGAATCCTATTGTGGAAAGGTGGTCCATGACAGTAGACCACTATTAATAAAAAACTCCCTTCAATCAGATTTAGTTAACAACATGCAAGTTACATATGATTTTTCAATCGGTTCCTATTTAGGTGTGCCCATCACATTTGAAGATGGGACGACATTTGGAACGCTCTGTGCTTTGGACCCATCTCCTTATGTACTGGAAGAAAGGGATATTAAAAAGCTGGAAGGGTATGCAAAGTTAATTGCTAATTCTTTAGAATTGGAAAAGGCCTTTTTGAAATTACAAGATTAT
This sequence comes from Halalkalibacter wakoensis JCM 9140, assembly GCF_000513095.1. Lineage (GTDB taxonomy): Bacteria > Bacillota > Bacilli > Bacillales > Bacillaceae_D > Halalkalibacter > Halalkalibacter wakoensis. Next base: position 99,809 of record NZ_BAUT01000005.1, on the reverse strand, counting down.
GAATTACAAACAAAAAAAGAGTTTCAATTAGCAAGAAATGTCCAACGTTCAGTCATAAGCAAACCATATAAGGATGCTCATATAGAAATTGATTCTATTTATACACCATCGTTTCATTTATCGGGAGATGTATGTACGTGGTACAAAATTAAAGAGAATCTTTATGGTGTGATTGTATTAGATGTCATGGGGCACGGTGTCTCATCCGCTTTAATTGGAATGGCGCTGCATGCATCACTAAAAGACATTATCATGCGCGAAGTTGAACCGTTTGAAGTAATGAACGAATTGAATCAAGTTGTTCTTACGTTATTTGAGGACGACTCAAATATGGTCACTTTTGTGACAGGAATATACACACTAATTGATTTTAATATAAAAACCGTTCGATATATGAACGCAGGACATCCCCCTGGTTTAGTCATACATAGTAAGCACCATGAATTATTAGATAGAGGCTCTATGCCTTTAGGGATCTACCCCCAATTAACTCAAAAGACAGGGGAGGTTTCTTTTGAAAGTGCAGATGAAATTTTGTTGTATTCAGATGGATTAACAGATTTTCTCTACACGGAAAAGGAAAGTGCAGCTGAAACAATGGCAAGAGAGCACTCAACAGCTAAAAAGGAAAATCAAACAACGATTTCTCACTTTTCCAATTACGTGCATTCTCAGTCAGATCATGCTGACGATATATGCTTAGTTTCCATTAAATTAAAGCGCTAAAAAATGGAGTCAGTTTGTTCGATTTAATCGTTAATAGCTGATATGATGGTACTGAATAAGGTGAATGATCGGAGGAAAAATGATTTATGTAGTTATTTTCGCGGGCATTGTCTGTGCAATATCTCTTATTATAACGTTAAATCTTACAAAAGTTGAAGACGAAAACTACAGTAGTAAAAAAAGTGTAAATAGTCAGCTCTGGTTGTATCTTGGATTGATTCCGGTTGTGGCTTTAATTATGTATCTAGGTTTTGTTTTTGTCTTTTAAAAGCATGAGAGAGCTAGATGTAATCATAGCTAGCTTTCTCATGCAAAGGTTATCATCTCGGTTTAACTAATTCCCACTCGAGCATATTATCTTGTTGATTTACTTTCTTCATACCTAATTTTTCTAAAACTTTAATGGAGGCAATGTTATCCTCTAGACATTCCGCTTTTACTATTTCAACCTCCTCAAATGCAAAAGCCCATTGTATTAAATTTTGTACGGCTTCTGTTGCAAACCCCTTATTTTGGGCTTCTTCTATAATGCCATAACCAATCTCAACGCTTTTTTTTGAGTCTGGTTTTCCTTTGAAGCCTATATCGCCTATAACCACATTCTCTTGAGCGATAACGAACCAAACACCCCAACCTAGAAGAGATTCATTTTGTTCAAGATCATTAACATAACTTTCAATATGAGGGCCGATTGGATAATGGCTTTCAATGCTGGATAAGCTTTCGTTTGTACAGGGAATTAGTGTTAATCGTTTTGTGTTTATTTTCATGATGTTCTCCTTTGTAAATAGTCATGTTTTGTGTGAAAATTATAAATAAATTTAGTTTAAACAGGCGTAGACTATCTATTACGTTATGTCTTTAGTTTACATCTGAAGAGAAATTTGGCAATATAATTCTGAAATAATAACATTGTTGGAGGAAAAGATGGCTGAGATAAATTTTGAGATTGTAGAACATGTAGTAGTTTTATCAGAAGGAAACAAAGGCTGGAAGAAAGAAGTGAACCTTATTAGCTGGAATGGTCGAGAACCGAAATACGATATTCGAGATTGGGCACCAGATCACTCAAAAATGGGAAAAGGAGTTACTTTATCCGAAGACGAAATGCAAATTTTACTAAGAGCTTTTTCGAATAAATCATGATATAAATGATCAGGGAATCTATGTTAATGTAGATTCTTTTATCATTTTCATTTATTATACAGAATGTGATAAAGTTCACAGAATGATTGTGACCTTATGACTAAAATAAAGGTGAAACAAGATACTAATGAAAGAGATGATAAAAATGGTGACACGTGAACTAGTAGAAGTAAAACAATATTTACAAGAAGAATTAAAAAATCATTATTATGTTGTTTGGGAAAAAGTTGAAATTTGTTCTGACGATAGTGACACGATCTCAACAGAAGAGGTTGTAAAAGTGATGTTTGAACCAAGTGACAACAGTTCACTCGTTCCGATGTTTGTAGTTACCGTTTTAAACCCGAGCGATATTGAAGACACATTAGAAGTTGTTAAAAAAGAGTGTAAAACCATTTTTAAAGAAAAGGTACCTGCCTAAAAATTTTATAAGCTCTAGAGGGTACTGAAAAAGGAAATCACCTTTTTTAGTACCTTTTTTGTAGGTGTATTTTGATAATTTATTAAAAAAAATGCTAGTTTTCGAATCATTCAAACTATATAATAATGAAAACATTGTTTTGGAGAAGATCATTATGACAGAAGGTTTGCTTGTTTATATCATCTTTGGAATAGCTGGTGGATTGCTAAGTACGTTTCTGTGCTTATTTGCTTTTTTAAAAATCAGGCATGCTCCAGGAGCGAAGTATTATATTTTAGCTACATGCATGTGTGCTATTTTCACTTATGGCTATGCATTCGAGTTAACAAGTACATCATTAGAAGAAATAAAATTTTGGCTTCGTATTCAATACCTTGCTTTACCGTTTATTCCTGTTTTTGTCTTGTATATGTGTACGGATTATATAGGATACAATCTACCAAGGTCGATTTCTGTCATTCTTAATGTGATTCCCTTCGTGACCATTATTACTCATTTTACGAATGATTTACATTCCCTTTATTACACCTCCATGGAGTTGCGGATGGAAAGTCCTTTTCCCATTATTCAATTAACAGGGGGATTGTTTTTTTACATCCACTCTATTTTTTTATATGCTTGTATGACATTAAGCGTTGGGATTTTGTGTGTCCAATTAAAAAAGGTAACGAATCGATTTCGTTTGCAATTGATTATGATGATTACGGGACTAATTGTTCCGGTCATTGGGAGTGTCTTTTATTTAACAGGTTTAAGCCCCCATGGAATTGACTTAGGACCTATTTCAATGAGTATCGCTTTTATATTTCATGGTGCTGCATTAATTTCTTTTCAAATGTTTAATGTAGTTCCGATAGCGAGACATAAAGTATTCGAAAGTTTGCAGCAAGGTATGGTTGTTTTAAATCATAATGATGTGATTGTGGACTATAACGATGCAGCTAGAAACATTGTTCCATCTTTAAATAAAACAAGTATTGGGAAATCTCTTTCCAATATATTGAAGGAAGAAATACTTAAAGAGATCGTGCTTGAAGAAACGGAGTCCGATTATGAGTATAAACAAGATGGTTCTAGAAGGTGCTATCAGATTCGATTTACTCCAGTCATTAGTAAATCGAATCTAAAAATTGGTCGTATTATCACTTTTTTTGATGTGACAGAGCGGGTCCAGTTACAAGAAGAGCTTCACCGTCTTGCAAGTATTGATGGACTAACTCAGGTGTTTAATCGAACATTTTTTTTGAAAGAAACGGAACAACTATACGCAGGGTCAGGGAATGACTTCGTTTCGATAATATTATTTGATATTGATCACTTTAAAATATAAATGATACATACAGCCATGAGGGTGGAGATCTTGTTCTGAAGTCTGTCGTAAACCTTGTAAAAGAGTGCTTACGTAATACGGACCTTATTGGAAGGTACGGTGGGGAAGAGTTTGTTATTTATTTACCGAATACTCCAATAACAATAGCAGCTCAAATGGCCGAAGCAATTAGAGTGAAAATAGCTTCCGGTCATGTTAGATATATGAATGAACCCATTCATGTCACATCTAGTTTTGGTGTTTCTTCGATTTTCCAACATAACGAAAGCAAAGACACAATCACTAGCCTCATAAAACAGGCGGATCAAGCTCTATATAGAGCTAAGCGAAGTGGAAGAAACAGAGTCGAATGTTCAATTGAAACGTCAACAATGCCCCGGTAAGGGAACAAATGAAAAAAGTACTGAAAAGCTGAACTGCTTTTTTCAGTACTTTTTTTCAATTATTATTAAAATTTTCTTTGACGTAATAAAATAGCTAATGTATAGTTAATAACATAAAGTAAGTTAATTAATATTAGAAAGTGATAATTTGGAGGGATAAAAGCATGACAACGTTTAAATTAGATAAAGTACACAGTGGAATTGGTTTTTCAGTGAAGCATATGATGGTATCAAAGGCAAAAGGGGAATTTAAAGATTTTGATGTTCAAATTGAAGGAGACATTGAGAATCTAGAGGCACTGAACGTAAACGTAGAAGTTAAAACAGCTTCTATTGATACTAATAATGATGATCGCGATGGTCATCTTCGCTCTGCTGATTTCTTTGATTCAGAAAACTATCCTGTAATCAAGATTCAAAGTGAATCTATTAAAAAAGTTTCTGATGAGGAGTATGAAATGACAGCTCAAGTCACGGTGAAAGATGTTACAAAAACAGAAACCTTCACAGTTGAGTACAACGGGACATCCAAAAACCCTATGGATGGAAGTACAGTAGCTGGATTTGATGTTGAAGGCAAATTAAACCGTGAAGCTTACGGATTGACTTGGAATGCTGCACTTGAAACAGGTGGAGTGTTAGTCGGAAAAGATGTGAAGTTACAGGCTAATTTCGAGTTTGTTGTTGAATAAAAAAGAAGTATGAAGTGTGGCTGAATAAGCTGCACTTTTTATTTTTTCATCCTTTACAAGTTGTATGTAAATTTAATAAAATGAAAAGGGTTGAAGGGATGGTGTGTTACATTAAAGAATATATTAGAAATACAGCTCTCATTTTTATAGTACTAATCGTGATAAGTAGCCTAATTGGTTGGTACTTTGGGTATGAAATTGTCAATGTGGCTTTTATTGTTGGAGCTATTACATTGTTATTATCTACAACAGGCCTTTCCACTGAAGCGCACCTTGCCATGAAAACGTTTGGAAATTACGTCCCGAAAGAGGGAAGTAAATTGCTTTCATTAAATCCTTTATTGGTAAGTTCTTTATTATTGTTAGTGTGTAGCTTCTTATATGCTATTTTGTAATAAAAAGAAAAAGGCTGTATTCACATCCTTTTTCTTTTATGAGCTATAAAAAAAAGAAGACCCTGAGTGAGGTCTTCTTTAAAATTTATTACTTTTGAACGTTAGCAGCTTGTGGACCACGAGCGCCTTGTTCAATTTCGAATGTAACAGTTTGGCCTTCTTCTAAAGATTTGAATCCTTCTCCTTGAATAGCAGAGAAGTGTACAAATACGTCATCTCCACCTTCAACTTCGATAAATCCGAAACCTTTTTCTGCGTTAAACCATTTTACTGTACCTTGTGTCATGATATTGCCTCCAAATGTGGATGATCCACTAATTATTACTATCCTTGCTCATACACATAACCCATCAAGACAAAATCACATTTAGTAAAGAAGTCTTAAATCAATTAGTTACTCCGAACAAAAATAAGCAATCTAATCATACCAAGTTTGGTATGAAAATGCAAATAATAAAATTTCTTCATAAAACCAACTTGACAGATATGAATTAACAGAATAATATAATCATATAAATTTAAAATCATAATCATAAGTAAAGCTGATTGGACGCACCGAAGGCTTATTCTTTTTAACAAAAGGAATAGGCCCTTTTTTATCTTTTAAAACACACTAAACTAATTGGTTTTATTGGAATGGAGGATGGATAAGTTGAGTTTTGAGATTGTATTTGTCATTTTGGTTGTGGTTGGAATGCTTATCTGTCTTATAAAAGAAGTGGCAAGACCTGATTTTATCTTATTTTGTTCATTAGCTACATTAATTTTATTCGGAATCTTGACCCCGGCGGAAGCGTTAAAAGGCTTTTCAAATGAAGGGATGTTAACTGTAGCCTTACTGTTTATTGTGGCAGGAGCTGTTAAGCAAAGTGGAAGTTTGAATCACCTTGTAGAAAAAGCATTAAGTTCTGGAAAGAGTCCGCGTCGATCCCTTCTTCAAATGATGGTACCAATTTCGGGGATGTCAGCTTTTTTAAACAATACACCGATGGTTGTCATGTTTACACCTGTTGTTCGTAAGTGGTGCAGAGATCGAAATATTTCTCCATCAAAATTCTTGTTGCCCTTGTCGTATGCAGCTATTTTTGGAGGGACATGGACTTTAATCGGAACATCAACGAATCTTGTGGTTCACGGATTTATGTTGGAGAAAGGAATGGCTGGTTTTTCTATGTTTCAATTAGCCATTGTCAGTATTCCAGCTAGTATTGTGGCGATTACTTTTATGGTGACGATTGGGTATAAGCTATTACCAGATCGAAAAACATCAGAAGAGACGTTTGAAGAAAGTTCACGAGAATATTTATCAGAAGCTATTGTTGAGCAGCAATCACCGCTCATTGGAAAAACAATCGAAGAGGCTGGTTTACGTCAATTAAAGGGATTGTATTTAATTGAGGTGATCAGCAATGGAGATCGAACTGCTCCTGTTCCTTCCTATTATAAAATCAAGGAAGGAGATCGGTTGATTTTCACAGGTTTGTTTTCAACGATTGTCGAACTTCAGAACATTCGCGGATTGACCGTTGAAACGGGAACTCACTTAAAGCTAGGAGATTTGCAAAATGGGAGTGCTTCACTGGTAGAGGCAGTTGTTTCCCATCAATCTTCGTTAATTCATAAGACAGTAAAAGAGAGTCGAGTTCGTAGTAAATACGATGCAGGTGTAGTCGCAGTGCATCGGAATGACGAAAGAATTAATAACAAAGTCGGCGACATTAAATTAAAGCTGGGGACACCTTACTTTTATTAGCCAATAAGGACTTTTTGAAAAGGTGGTCCAATTCAAACGACTTTTATTTGCTTTCTACGATTGATGAACCAGAAATCATTAATACAAAAAAGTCTCCTATTGCTATTATTACGTTGCTTTTAATGATTGCATTAGCAGCTTTTGAAATTTTACCAATGTTCCAAGCCGCTGTTTTAGCTGTTGTAGCGTTGTTTTTAACAGGGACTGTTTCTTTTGAAGGAGCAAGAAAGTACATTCAGTTTGATGTGTTACTCGTCATTGCTTGTGCAATTGGGATTGGTATTGCTTTGGAATCAACAGGAGCGGCAGCATTAATTGCCAATCAGTTTATACTGTTAACACAAGGATTTGGTATACTTGGAGCAGTGTTTGTTGTTTATTTGTTAACAAGCTTTTTTACTGAAATTATCACAAATAACGCTGCCGCAGTATTAATGTTTCCTATCTCGTTGCATATTGCAGATCAGCTTGCTGTCGACCCTATGGCATTCTTCGTTACAATCGCGATTGCAGCTTCAGCTAGTTTTGCAACGCCAATTGGATATCAGACGAATTTAATCGTATATGGACCTGGTGGATACCGTTTTTCGGATTACTTAAAAGTGGGAATTCCACTAAATATCATATATTTGATTATCACAGTGACAATTGTTAACTTCGTATGGGTTGGATAATGTCAACGTACTCTCTCTAGTTTTAACAACTAGAGGGAGTTTTTTATTGCAAAAGTCGATAATAATATTATGTAAACTTATAGGGATGGGATTAGTTATGTTACTTTTTAAATCAGTTTAGTTGAAAGATTTCGTAACTAGGAGTAAAGTGAATACTTGCATAAATCTGTCTGAATAGGAGGACAAAATTGAAACACTTTTTAGAGGAATATCGGTACATCATTTATACATTTGTCCTGTTTCTATTCGTTGCAAATACGTTTTTAGATAATAAGATAATTACATACGTAGTAGGCGTCTTGGCAATTCCTATGCTCTTTATTTCGTTTCTATATGCGGCAAAACTTTTTCGTGTTTTAGGGCTTATTTTTCTACTCGTAGGAGGTGGCTTGTTTGTTTATTCTGGGCTTCCTTTTTATGAGCTGCCATTATTTTTTACATCTACCATGCCATTGTTATCTTTCTTAGCTGTTTTACCTTGGATGAATAGCGTTGTGCGCTCAGGGAGGTTTGACCGAAGAATTAATGAACTCATGAAAACCAATATCTCAAGTTTAGGAAATCTATACACAAGAAGCTCTCTAACTACCTATATATTATGCACTTACATCAATTTGTCAGCCCTTTCTATTTCACAAGAGGTATTGCAGGATAACATGGGAAAAATGAAGAAAAAATTAAGAGACTCCTTCATAAGTCAATCTACTCTTAGAGCTTTTTCTTTAGCGCTAGCATGGAGTCCAATGGAAGTGATTGTTGCTATCACGGTTGATGGAACAGGAGTGAGTTATGTAACCTTTTTACCGTGGCTTTTGTTGTGTTCTTTTACTGTGCTTTTTATTGATTTAGTATGGGGGAAACGGAAGTATGGGTCCATGCCTTACGAGCAATCGGAAGCAAATAGAAAACAGTCGTTGTCGTTTAAACAGATCTTTTTTCATATTGTCAAATTAACAACGGCTCTTTCCATATTTCTTGTTATTGTCGTTAGCATTGGAAATTACTTTGAACTAAATTTTATATTATCCGTAACGCTAGTCATTTTACCATTCTCATTTATTTGGGCTTGGCTGATGAAGAGGTTTCGAAGTTTTGTGGTTATTGGTTGGAGTTCGTGGAAGCTAAGAACAAACGGAATGCAGAATTTTGTTGTTTTATTTTTAACGTTAGCCTTCTTTTCAAGTAGTCTAAATGAAACCCCGTTCTTACAATTCATTCAACAACCTTTTTTCGCTGCAGCAGATCATCCACTTTTGATCTTGTTTTTAATTCAACTAACGTATCTTGTGATGAGTATGATAGGAGTTCATCCGATTGCTACGATTGGAATTTTATTAGAAGCATTGCCACCACTCTTTGAAATTATTAATCCACTAAGTATAGGGATTGTGCTTATTACAGGGGCGTTGGCAACAGCCACAGTTGGAACATATGGTGTCACCGTAACCATAACAGCAATGAATACAAATCAAAGTCCTTATCGCATTACGGTAAGAAATTTACCTTTTGCTTTGTTATATGGAGGCGTTGGTACTCTGATAGGTTTTTTCATTTTATATTTATAAGGTAAAGGAGAAAAAGCTAAGGGTAAGACCAAGTAGCGTACGTAGGTGGAGAGTGGGACGACCATTTGCTGCACTTATTTTTATCAAATAGAGCAGGAGTGCAAGTAATGAAAAATGCGGGTTCGAAATAGATGCTGGTGTGAATGAGAATTACAAAAGGCTTTCCTAAATCCTTGCAAAGATTGGAAAGGAATAACTTATGAAACATATTATTGAAGCTAATAATCATACATTGCATGGTTCATTTAGTAATGAATATGAACCGATTGTAACCATTCAATCTGGTGATTCGATTCAATGTTCCTCCATTGATATTGGTTGGGGCTTGAATCATCCAACAGGAAAGCGGACGAAGTTTACATCTAGGGAAAAGGAAGGGTTTTGGGGTCATCCAATATTGGGGCCTATTGCGATCAACGGAGCTGAACCTGGAATGACACTAGAGGTGAAAATCAATGATCTAGTGCCTGGTTCATATGGCTCGAATTGTGCAGCTGGTAAAGCAAGTTGGATCAATGATCAATTAGGCTTATCTCAAGAAGAACAGATTACATTTGAATGGACGATCGATCAACAAAAAGAAATCGCCATAGGAAAAAGAAAAGAAAAGGAATTTTCTGTGCCGATTCGACCTTTTATGGGTGTAATGGCTACGGCACCCAAAGAGCCTGGCGTTTTTTCAACGGTACCTCCACGCTACTGTGGAGGCAATATGGACTGCAAAGAATTGATTAAAGGAAGTACATTGTATTTGCCAATAGCAGTTCAAGGTGCTTTGTTTTCCGTTGGAGATGGTCATGCCGCACAGGGAGATGGGGAGGTTTCTGGTCAAGCGATAGAGTGTCCAATGGACGTTGTTGACTTGACATTGACTGTTCGCGAAGATTTGCCTATACAGATGCCATTTGCCCATACACCGTCAGGCTGGGTTACATTTGGATTTGATGAAGATTTAAATAAAGCAACGATTGTGGCTTTAAATGAAATGATATCTTTTATACAAAATCGATATCATGTGAGTAAATCGGAAGCAACTGCATTAGCAAGCGTTGTGGTGGACCTTCGAATTACACAAATCGTTAACCAAGTGAAAGGTGTACATGCAATCTTGCCACATGGAGCACTATGATAATTTACGACCAAATAGAAAGTAGTTTGGAGTAGAAAAATGTTAATAGTTGATTGAAAATCATCTCTTTGGTTCAAAATAGAAGTAGCTTTACGTAAATAAAAAGGCGAATATTATAAAGAGGTGATCGTTCATGACATTAGATTGGTTTGATCGAGTTTCTGCAGAACTACAAGACGATCTTGAATCAATTTGTGAAGAATTTGACCAGATTGGTCACATGTCCATTGATAAAGGTGCTAAACACCCTCGAATTGAATTCTTTGTAGAAACGGAAGAAGAGGATCGTGAGTATTTCTGCACATTATTCTTTGATCCATTTAACAATGAATTTTACATCGAATCATATGACATCGAGTTCGATCTAATATCTAGAACGATTTTAGAAGATATTGAAGATATTATCGATGTTGTTCACGAGAGCTTTCACGAATTCATGAATGACGAAGAGGAAGACTTTGAATATGAGGATGAGGATGACGAAATCGTTTATGTGGAAAGCTTGGACGAGTATGATGATGACGAGTATGAGACACTTGATGTTGATTGGGAAACTCCAGAAGTTACAGCATATATTGATGAAAGTGAAGATGTTGAAATCACTTATAAATTTGGGGTTATTCAAGAAACGGGAGATGGAGTTTTACAGAGAACCAATCGAGTGAAAACGGCTGATGATGAATTAATTAAAGACGAGTTTAACTTCATTTTTAGCAAAGACGAAGCAAGTACAATTATTGCTATGATTGCTAGTCATATGGACTCCATTCAAAGTTTGGACGCCGATTCCTGATCTTTAAAACAAAATGATATATGAAAGGGCAGTGAAAAGGTTTGTGACACCTTCATCAGTGCCCTTTTTTTGTCCCCTTTTGTGGGTGTTCGCTGATAAACATGAAAAATTCAACTTGTTTTCTTCATTTGTCTACTGTTTTTATCGTTTGTTTTTCTTTTTATTTTGGATCATTTTTAAAAATGGGCACGTATTCAATGTAGTCTGATCGTCTCTCAAAAAATATTGTTTCCACTCTAAATTGTGAGTGTCTCCGTACATCCTTAATTCAGTATGTGGAGGGATGTCATCATATTGAATGAGACGTTCTCGAATAGCAGTTCTAATTTTAGTTGCGTAATAAGGGGTCTCATCAAACTGTTCTAAAACCCACCGGGGGGTAATGGCGAATAAAAAATAAGGAAAATATCTACTTTTACGATGCAGGTGAGAAGGTGTAGCGCAATACATAAAAAAACGTTCATTTTGAAAGCAAAATTCCCAAGAGTTATGATCTGGATCAAATGGAATGACATCAGGCCATTTTTGTTCATCTAGTGTGTGAAGGTGTGTTAGTTGCTCCCAAAACAATTGTTCAAAAGTTTCCATGTTTGCGGAAGCCAAGTCTTCAGGAGTTTGAAAGAATACAATAAGAGACGAATATTTTCCAAAGACATTCGAATGAATGGCATACTCCTTTAAAATGTCAGCCAGTTCATATTTCGTCTTTGGAATTCTAGGATCTCCGACGAACGCGTAGCGCAAGTGATTTAAAAAGAACGATTGCGTTGCAGGAATACAAGGAAAAAGATTCTCTTTATTGGACATGTTTTTTTTGAACTGATCAATGGCGTCTTGTTGCCAATCAGCTAGGTTAATATCCTCAATTAAGTCGTTTAAGTGATGCAATATCATTCCTTAGCCCTCCTCTCTTCACTTTATTAAGAAAAAGAGAAATGGTGATTAATGGAGGGCTTGAGGAGGTCAATAAGAGATTTTTCGTGCACTAAAAAAGCGGTAATTGATCTAAATTATTTTCTTTGATTCCATCAGGTTCACTTCTAACAATGTCACGCCCATATTTGTGAAAGACATCGACATGTGCAAGATTTCCAGCCTTCGCTTCTTCTAGTGCTTGTACGTAATCTAATTCACGACCAGTACTTGTCTTAAAAGCGATTAAATCACCTTCTTCATTTTTCCTGACAGCCACTATTGATTCGCGGTTGTCTTCTCCTTGATATGCTTCATTTTCAACCTTCTTTTTTCCTTGCTCACGATACTGTTCAAACACTTGCTCAAAACGATCATCTGACATTTAGAGACATCCTTTCCAATGGGGTTTTTTCTTAGGCTATGCTATTTTAAAGTTTGAATACAAACACGTTTATTGTTTAAAAATACATACGTAACATTAAAAGTAACGTTTGAATTTGGTGAATTATGGATTTTACAAAATCTTTACAATATCTTTACAAACGAATCATTTACATTCTCTTAACAGTTTTTTAATATGTGTAAGGGGGACAAAGTTGTAGAAAAATGTCGAACACCATATAAAGAGAAGGGTTGATGAAATGGATTTACAAACAATTCTGTTCATGTTTTTGGGAGGCTTAGGGATCTTCTTATTTGGTATCAAATACATGGGAGATGGTCTACAGAAAGTAGCAGGTGACCGTTTAAGGGATTTACTTGATAAATTTACAACGAATCCATTAATGGGCGTTCTAGCCGGTTTAGTCGTTACGATTTTGCTGCAAACAAGTACTGGAACAACGGTTCTAACGATTGGTCTTGTTAACGCTGGGTTTATGACTTTAAAACAAGCAATAGGGGTTATAATGGGTGCCAATATTGGAACCACTGTAACGGCTTTTATTATCGGGATAAAAATTTCAGCCTATGCACTACCGATTATTGCAGTAGGTACGTTTTTAATCTTCTTCTTTAAAAAGCAAAAAATAAACAACTATGGTCAAGTTATTTTTGGTTTTGGAGCGTTATTTTTAGGCTTAAATTTCATGGGTGATGCGATGAAGCCATTACGTGAAGTACAGGCTTTTGCTGACTTAACAGTTAGCATGAGTGATAACCCATTATTAGGCGTACTCATTGGTACGATCTTTACTGTCATTGTACAGAGTTCTTCAGCATCGATAGGTTTATTACAGACATTGTTTTCACAAGGCTTGATGGATTTAAACGCAGCCTTACCGGTTTTGTTTGGTGATAACATTGGAACTACAATCACAGCTGTACTTGCATCATTAGGTGCCTCCATTGCAGCTAAACGTGCCGCTTTAACACACGTAATTTTCAACTTGATTGGTACTGCCATTGTGTTACTTTTATTTAGACCATTTGTGATTCTTATCTCATATATTCAAGATGCGTTGATGCTAAATCCTGAAATGACAATTGCTTTTGCTCATGGGATTTTTAATGTATCTAATACATTTATCCAATTACCTTTTATTGCCGTTTTAGCTTTAATTGTTACAAAGATTATACCAGGAAAAGATTCAGCTATTGAATACAAAGCAGTTCACTTAGATGAGCGTTTCATTAGAGAAGCTCCATCAATAGCATTAGGACAGGCGCAAAAAGAAGTATTAAGAATGGCTGAGCTTTCAGAAAAAGGACTTGAAGAAGTCGGAAAGTATATGAAGACTCATGAAAAGAAACACGGGGAATTAGTGCCACAGTTTGAAGATGCCATTAATAATTTAGACCGTAAAATTACGGACTACCTTGTTCAATTAGCATCACATTCTTACACAGTTGAAGACTCAAAGCTCCATTCAACCTTAATGAATACGGTTAGAGATATCGAACGAATTGGAGACCATATGGAAAACATTATGGAACTCGTTGATAATCAAGTCGTCAACAAAGTGAAATTTTCAGATTCAGCTATAGAAGATTTAGATGCAATGTTTGATTTAACATTATCGACATTAAGAGAATCAATCAAAGCATTAGAAACAAATGATTTAGAAATGGCTAAATCTGTCTTAGAGAAAGAAGATAAAATTGATAAAATGGAACGTGATTTAAGGAAAAAACATATTACTCGTTTGAATGAAAACCGCTGTACAGGATCTGCAGGAATTATTTATGTTGATATCGTAAGTAACCTTGAAAGAGTAGGAGATCATGCGGTAAATATTGCCGAGGTCGTAATCGGCGAAGAATAATATGAAGGAAAAGACTAGACGTGATGCGTTTAGTCTTTTTTCTTGTGAAGTAAATGTTACAATTAAGTTAAAAACTGTAAAGGTTTAGATTTGATTACATTAGGTATTCCAGCATAAACTAAATCATAACCATAAGTTAATTTTAAAATGAGATATTTAATGATGTCACGTCACACTTTTGAAGGAGTTTGCTATGAATAAACTAGTTACTGTTTATCCGCAAGCAGTTGAACATACAAAAAGAAAAATAATGGAGGATATTGAAAAGTATTTAGAAGAACGGGACAAAAGTGGTACGTATGAGCAATACATTGAAGAGCGTCATAACTATGTAGAGCAAATTTGGATCAATGTTTGGTTAAATAAAGCGACGAATGATGTTCCAAAGAGAGAAAAGAAAGCTTTTCTTACGGAAAGAAAGTATGAAGTTGACGGGGTAGATAAAAAAGTAATCAATCGTCTGTTTAGAAATGAAATTAGAAAGTACCAGCCGTTTGATGTGATCAACTGGTTAAAAGAGCATTTTAAAGGCCAAGAGCGTGAATGGGAAGAAATGTTTCAAGTAGCTAAGAGAAACTTATTGAAGAGACAAGAAGAAGAGCAACTTGCCACAGAGAGAAAACGTGTTGAATTACAAATCGAAAAGGTTCTGCAGAACATCTTTGAAACAAAACAGCATTCGTTTTACCTTTATATTCGACATCGTGTCAGTCAACAATTAGCCTTCGATTTTAAAGAAAAAAGGAAATATCGAAAAATTGAGACGTTTCGTATTGAAGAAGAGCTTGAAGATTTAGGTCCTTTTCGCCCTGAAGATTACTTTACCGTAGCGAAATTTTTTGATGAATTAACAGGAGCGGTTCAGAAAGCTTACTATTGGGAATATGAAAGATATCTTTTTGTTTACCAACGCTTTATTAACGAGAAACTTCGATTGTACGTTAGTAGGCTTGTTTTTGAACAATTGCCTGAAGAACTTCATGAACAATATAAAAAAGTATTTAATGAACGTTTAACGGAAACAAAAATCAGTATTTTGGTTAAACCGTATCTTCCATATTGGGAAAAGCGCTTTTTGTCTAGCATTCAATCGGAGCTACTTGATGACCTTTTAAGCCTTGCAGACATTCCATTTGATGTGGAGAAGCATATGAAGATTTATGATGAGGACTTAAAAGAACGGGAACGAAAAAAAGCTGAAGAAGAAGCCGAGGAAAAGCGAAGGCTGGAAGAAGAAGCTCGGATTTTGGATGATATTTTTTCCCGTGAATATAGACCATCAGCTGGTAGAAACATTCGTTACGTGTTACACATTGGTGAGACCAATACAGGGAAAACCTATCATGCTCTTGAGAAAATGAAGAAGGCCTCAAGTGGCTTGTACTTAGCTCCACTACGTTTGTTAGCATTAGAAGTGTATGACAAATTAAATGCTGAAGGAGTTCCGTGTACGCTTAAAACAGGTGAGGAAGAAAAAGTTGTCAACGATGCTAGACATACTTCCTGTACAGTAGAGATGTTTCATGAGAAAGAATTTTATGAGGTAATTGTGATTGATGAAGCTCAAATGATTGCTGATAAAGATCGTGGATTTTCTTGGTATAAAGCTGTAACAAAGGCAAATGCAAATGAAGTTCACATTATTGGTAGTCGCAATGCAGAATTGATGGTTCGTCAATTACTTGGAGATTCGGAGAATATTGAAATACATGACTATAAGCGAACGATTCCACTCAAGGTGGAAAGAAAAGAATTTAAAATGAGTCACACGAAAAAAGGTGATGCGTTAGTTTGTTTTTCTAGAAGGAGAGTGCTGGAAACAGCTTCACAGCTTCAAAAAAATGGACATTCTGTCAGCATGATATACGGAAGCATGCCTCCAGAAACGAGAAAAAAACAAATGCAACGTTTTATTGATGGTGAAACAAATGTTATTGTGTCAACCGATGCAATCGGTATGGGATTAAATTTACCGATTAGAAGAATAGCCTTTTTAGAAAATGAAAAGTTTGATGGAACGAGGAGGAGAAGACTAACTTCACAAGAAATCAAACAAATTGCAGGTCGAGCTGGCCGTAAAGGCATTTATGATGTTGGAAAGGTTGCATTTGTTAGTGATATTAAAATCATGAGGCATTTGCTTCAGCAAGAAGATGAATCCATTCAAACCTTTGCGATCGCTCCGACAAATTCAGTATTTGAACGGTTTCAAAAATATTATCGAGATTTAGGCACGTTTTTTGAACTTTGGGATAAGTTTGAAAGCCCTCAAGGAACAAAAAAAGCGAGTCTTTCTGAAGAAAAGGAATTATACGAATCCATTAGAGGAACAGAGATCGAAGGACGGCTATCGATGATGGATTTATACGGCTTTTTGCACCTGCCTTTTTCGTCTAAAGAACCTGGCTTAACTGAACAGTGGCAAGAAAAAATGATCGCAATCGTAAGAGGAGAGGACCTACCTGAACCTCAAATTGTGAGAGGTTCACTTGAAGAACTAGAATTGTCGTATAAATCAATTGGTTTACATCTTCTGTTTTTATACCGCTTAGAACGAAGAACCGAAGCTCTCTATTGGGAACGAATACGTGAAGAAATTAGCGATGGCGTACATGACTTTCTTAAAAATGATGTAAGAAACTTAACGAAAGTATGCAAATATTGTGGGAAAACAATGGCTTGGGACCATGAATTTACAATGTGTGATGCATGCCATAAATCGCGTTATCGCCAAAGAGAACGTGGAGGATATCGAAATCGTAAGCATTATAGATGAAAATACAGTATTGTTTTGAAAAATAGCCTTTAAATAAGATATAGAAAAAGGGGTGTTGTAAGATGAGTGAGAAAAAGGTATTAACGTTATTAGGTTTCTTCTTTGTAAATGGTCTGTTCATTGGGAGTATTTTTACAGGACTTGATTATCTTATGGAAGTCCTTCTTTTTACCGTAGTAGCTAATGTAATCTATGTAGGATTATTGTTTTATTTAAAAAGAAATTCTAACTCGCTCGAGGCTAATTATGAGGAGTAACCATTTTTGATTTTATAAAGAGAAGGGTATAAAAGAGGCATCAATCTCTTCTATACCCTTCTTTTTACTTGTTTCGTTTTTCAATTACCTCTGAAACAACGCAGGCTAAATCATCATTTCCAAATAGAGATAACACTCCTAATACCGTCTCATCGGCAATTGTTTCAGATTCGTCTTTCGGCACCGTTAATTCTAGAGCTTGCTGCAAGGCGGGATTATCTGCTTGTGTTGGATATGCTTGAAGGTACACATGTTTTGGATCTAAACGGTTGTTTACACACCACTGAGCAAAGACAAGAATCATCATATGCTCATCACGCTGGAAATTACTAATTACTTTGTTTTCTACTTCTTTCTGATTCATTGGTTTATCTCCTCTATTCATTTTCCATAAGTTTATTGATTTTCTTGACGAAATTTTTGTTGTATGAAGTAATGATATGTGTTCGTGCTTTCGAAAGAGGGATCTCTGTTTTACAGCCTCGACCTTCACATAAAACTTCTTTTTGATCGATTTGAATTAGGTATTTTTTTCTTTTTTTACAACTGGGGCAGGTTGCGCTAATTAATTGTATCGTCGCGCCTCTAGAAAAAGCTCCTCCTGTTTTATCTTTTGTTTCTTTTGATAATTCTTGAAACAATACGGCATTTGTTGCTGCACGTCCTGTTCTCTTTATGAATGTATCAAGGGAAAGTTTGGGTGTTTGATTTCTACTAGGGTTTTTAATAACCGTAATTGAATCAAACTCATCAATTTCTAACAAGCCATAGCCTTTAGGGATTTCATCAAGTTTCAGTAATCCTTTAGGCGTTAGTAGATAGGCGTAATCAGCCACTTGGTGGTAGCATAATCTGAATGAAGAACATCATCCCTTAGGAAGTCAGAACGAGTAACTTTTACCTCGATAATCCGGACTTCTTTTCTCTTAAGATTGATGCCGACTGCATCTGCCTTAAATCGTTTCCTATGCACAAAAAGTTTTACTTCATTTGCACATAAATCAGTCATTTTTCCTTTTAGCCAGTAGAGAGCTTGTGTCTTAAGGTGTTTGTGTGCCTTGCTTTCCATAATTCATTCCTTCCTGTTGTTATAACCATCCTAAAAGATAAAAAACATAAATGGCTAAAGTTAATGCGACCCCCACAATACAGACAAATAAGAGATTTTGTCTTACGATTGTTCTTGCAGGTTTATCCATAAGCTTAGCTGCCATAAGCACTTGACCTGAAAATGGTGACAGTTGAGTTGAGACGGTCCATGCAATTAATAGGACTAAAGCTAAATATTCTGGGCTTACACCAAATTGACTTGGTGATAAGGCACTTCCAATCCCTATCAAAATAATAACAGGATGGATGCCGATTTGCGCTAAAAGAGTCGTGAAGATAATTAAAAATACACTGATCAAAAATACGGAACCAAAGGAAATTTCAAATAATAATATCGATAAATGGTCCCCTATTTCCGTAAGTGTCATGGCCATGCCGAGAAAACCAGCACTAATAAAAACAGCTAGTTCATTTTTTAACCGTACAAAAGAAGACTCCATTTGTAAAATTACATCATGGAGATATTGTCCAAGGATGCGTGTGGATAGTGCCCAACAAAGTGGTAGGACAACCGCTAATAATGAAACAACGGTTAACATCTGTACGGGTAATACGTAATCGAACAAAAACGATAAAGAAATAAGAACGATACAAAATGCAATAAATTCATAAAGAGAAGAGGAGACTCGACTTTTTACATCGTTTTGCTTTCGTTCAATGACTGGGTCATCATCAAATGAGATTCTTTTAAACATTAAGATGCAGATTCCAATATATATACATGCTAGAAAAAGACCATAGCCTCCAATATCCAACCACGTAATGTCAAACAAAACCAATACGAGTCCAACATTTACAAAATAAGGTGACCAGAGCATAGAAGTGGCAAACCCGCGCATAATGGTTAAAGTCAAAACGTTATGTTGAAAATGAGAGAAGCTTTCATCAGCAATTCTTTTCACAATCGCCATAGATCCGAAATTTAAAAGTATGCTCATTGTTGCCGTTAAAAAGAAACTAAGTCGATAAGGGTGTTGACCAACTGTTTCTTGTCTTTCTTGTACTTTCTCTTTTAAAGCTGTCAAATATCCAGCTGTAGACATAAACGTACCAATAAGAGGAATGAGTAAAAACAAAGAAAGCAAATTGGCATTTTCGCCAAACCCTAGAAGAGCAAATTGCCAACTACTGTTTTCAACTACTAGCAAAATAGAACCGCTAAATAAGAGCAGAAGGACAATAATTCGATTGATTCGAGTTAAGTAAAATAAGGCAGCAAAAAGAAGGATAGCAGAAAACAAACTATATGTACTTTTTAAGAAGTTACTCGGTATAAACGATTCGATCAAGAACAAAAGTGTTGTCACATAGCAGAGAACTCCTAATATTCGCGTAAAAAATGGTTGTTGCGTAATATCCATCTCCTTTTTTACAAAACTGTAAAGAAATTCATTGTACCCTCTATTCTAAAATGATGAAAGAGGAACGTAAAGAAAAATGATGGGATTCGACAAAGATGAGTAATAAGACAGATTTTGATTTGATATGAATGAAAGATGGCAAAAGATTAGAAAGGAGAATGAGTTGATTTGGACATTTTTGAAGCGATATATACGAGAAGGACAATTGGACTTGTAAAAGAAGATCCAGTCCCAGATGAAAAAATCGAAAAAATTCTTGAGGCAGCTACGTACGCACCAAATCATTTTCGAACAGAGCCTTGGAGGTTTTTTGTACTAAGAGGGAACGCTAGAAATCGGTTAGGAGAAGTTTTTGCTGAAATCACGCAAGAAAACATGGAAGATGCAGCGTCAGAGGAAAATCAAAAAAAAATCAAACGAATCGAATCGAACCCACTTAGAGCTCCAGTTGTGATAGGTGTTGCCGTTGAACCGAGCTCAAAGAAGAACGTGATAGTTAAAGAGGAATATGCAGCTGTAAACAGTGCCATTCAAAACATGCTTCTAGCTGCACATGGCCTTGGGTTAGGGGCAATATGGAGAACAGGTCCGATCTGTTATGAGGAAAAAGTAAAACAGTTTTTTCAACTAACGGAAAAAGGAGAGTTACTAGCTTTTCTTTACATCGGTTATCCAAATATGAAAACGCCAAAAGTAAAAAAGACACCATTTCAAAATTATACAAAGTGGCTTGATTCGTAAAACGCACTTATCCTTCATTAAAAGCTAAAGCGTACTTTTGATGAAGGATAAACATCGTTAAATGAAGTAACGGAGTATATAATACGTTCCCCATAATGATTGAGCAAAAAAGAGAAATCCCCAAATAAAGGCTGGGATGTGGGTTAGTTTTTGCAATCCAGTAGCATCTCCTGCATTCCCCGAGCTTTTCATACTTAACAAAAAAACAGTCCATGATGCGAATACAGATTGCACTAGAATCACACTTGCCAATATGTATACAAGAACTTGTTTCATTGCTGAAAACTGAAAATGTATTAATAATCCGCAACCACCAACATAGAGCAATAACCAAAATACACCAAAAACGTTCCTTACCCATAATAATAAGTTTACTGTTGCTAGCCCTAGAAAAAAATAAAATAAAAAAAGCGTCTCTCCAGTTGAAATAAAATAAAAACTGAAGTAGGCAACGATCGTAGCAAATGTATATCCTGCATAAGAGACAAAAATGGAGCGAACCTTAGACTTAGAGGATGTGATTGCAAGCCCGTCAGTTGTTTTATATAAAGAAATGGCATACACCTTCCCGCTTGTTATGAGCGCTGCAAGAGCATGCCCGCTTTCATGGACTAACGTATGAATCGTTCCAAACATTGAACGAATGACTGGGACAAGGGAAATGAGTATAGCGACTATTAAATAAATGTACATTTCATTCAATTTTATCCCCCCTATGTTATCTATTTTATCCAAGCTGAATCATTCATAAAATAATACAAAGACACCGTATGAATAACAAGCAAAATAGACAAAAATAGGAAACATGTTATCCTAGTAATGTAACATTAATCCTTTTTTGGAGGCTTTATAATGAGTTATACCACTATCATTGTCTCATTGATCTTTAGTTTAAACACAGCCCTCGCAGCAATGATCATTTTCTTAGAACGAAGAAATGTAAGTTCTATTTGGATGTGGGTGCTAGTGTTAACGTTTTTACCATTAGTCGGTTTTTTCTTATACATTATATTTGGTCGTAATTTAAGTCGATCAAAGTTATTTAGATGGGATGAAAAGAGCTACCATTTATTAAAGAGAATGGTTACAGAACAATTAACCACATTTCGTGATAATCGAGTCAACATAGAAGATGCTGCGATCAACAAATATAAAGATTTTATTATTATGAATTTAACTCACAATGCGGCCCTTCTTACTCAAAATAACAAAGTTGATGTGTTTATCGATGGAAAAGAAAAGTTTCGGACATTATTAACGGATATAGAGCAAGCAGAGAAACATATACATATTTTATACTACATTATTCGCGACGATGAACTAGGCAACAAACTAGCAGATCTATTAGCAAAAAAAGCAAGCGAAGGCGTCTCGGTTCGGCTCCTTTTTGATGATTTGGGCTCTCGACAATTAAGCAAAACTTTTGTACAAAAAATTAAATCTGCTGGAGGAGAGGTAGAAGCTTTCTTCCCTTCTAGAATACCTCTCATTAACTTAACGATAAATTTTAGAAATCACCGGAAGCTGGCCATTATTGATGGAGAAATAGGCTACATTGGGGGATTTAATGTTGGTGATGAATATCTTGGTTTAAACGAAAGATTTGGTTACTGGCGAGATACACACTTACGAATTCTCGGTGATGCTGTAAATAATATTCAAACACGATTTATTCAAGATTGGAATCAAGCAGCAAAAAAGGAGTTATTAATTAACGAATTTAGAGTTCCATTTAAAAAGGAATATGGCCAGTATGGAATTCAAATAGTCTCGAGCGGTCCAGACTCTCAACTCGAGCAAATAAAAAAGGCATATATTAAAATGATTTTATCAGCAAAACGCTACGTTTATATTCAATCGCCCTATTTTATTCCGGATGAAAGTCTTTTGGACGCTTTGAAAATTGCTTGTTTTTCAGGTTTGGATGTTCGTATAATGATCCCGAATAAACCAGATCATCCTTTTGTATATTGGGCGACTTATTCGAATATCGGTGAATTACTTAAAATTGGTGCAAAAGTCTACATCTATGAAAATGGCTTTCTTCACTGTAAAACCATTGTCTCAGATGATGCGATTGGATCAGTTGGTACGGCTAATATTGATGTTCGAAGCTTCAGGCTTAATTTTGAAGTGAATGCCTTTTTGTATTCAGATAAGGAAGTGACAAAACTGACTGAAATCTTTCATACTGACATGGAACATTCGAGGGAATTAACGCTTGACCAGTACGAACAAAGATCATTAAAAATTCGATTTAAAGAATCAGTTTCAAGATTACTTTCTCCTATTCTTTAAAATAGGAGTTTAATCGATTTTACAAGTAACAATCTATGTGAAAAGAGCCTTAAATACGAATAGAACTGTAAGGGAGGTGCTCTTACATGTTTCTAAAGCCTTTTGAAACGAAACAGATGCTAGAAGCCATTTTAGGTAGTATTGATGAAGCGATTCATGTCGTCAATGCCGAGGGAATTACGATTTATTACAATGATGTTGCTGCAAAGAACGACGGTACAACGATTGAAGATGTCCTAGGTAAACATGTATTAGACGTATTCCCTTCTCTTAACAAAGAATCTAGTACTTTGCTTAAAGTAATAAAAAGTGGAAATCCGATTATTCAACAATCGCAAACATATAAAAACATTAAAGGACAATTAATTGATACGGTTAACACAACATTACCGATTAAAGTCGGGGAACAACTAATTGGGGCGGTCGAGATCGCTAAAGATTTAACGACGGTAAGAAACCTTTCCCAATCCTTGATGGACCTTCAAGCAAAAGTTCATCACCAAAAGTCAAAACCAGTTGCCATTCATGGAACAAAGTATGGCTTGGATGACATTGTTACCAACAACGATGACATGATAAAAGTAAAGGAACTTGCAAGAAAAGCAGCGTCGACGTCTTCACCCGTTCTGATCTTTGGTGAAACAGGTACTGGAAAAGAATTGCTCATCCAAGCGATACATCAAGCATCAAGAAGAAGAGATCAACCGTTTATTGCTCAAAATTGTGCAACCTTGCCTTCATCATTATTAGAAAGTACGTTGTTTGGAACGAAGAAAGGCAGTTTTACTGGTGCTGTTGATCGAGTTGGTTTATTCGAGCTGGCCCACACTGGTACCCTTTTTTTGGATGAAATCAATACAATGTCGCTTGAGTTTCAAACAAAGCTTTTACGAGTTGTCGAAGATGGTATTATACGTCGTATAGGCGGAACAAACTCGTATGCAGTCGACGTACGAATGATTGTGGCGATGAATGAACACCCTTTAACTTGCATTGAAAAGAATCAATTACGAGCTGATTTATATTATCGCTTCAATGTCTTTTTTATAGAAATTCCTCCACTTCGAAATCGACTAGACGATGTTCCTCTTTTAGCGGACCACTTTGTTAAAAAATATAACTTTTTATTTGGTAAATTGGTTTTGTCAATTGATCCACTAGTTATAAAGGTACTTCAAACACATAATTGGCCAGGAAATGTTCGAGAACTTGAGCACGCAATTGAATTTGCTATGAATATGGTGGAGGGAGATGTTTTGTTAGTGGAACACCTTCCTGTTTACTTAAAAGCAAAAAAAGAACGACAAAGCTATCGAGGAAACTCACTTAAAGCAACGTTAAAAGAGGTAGAAGTTTCGATGATCATACATGCTTTACAGCAGTGTAATTACAATGTGTTTCATGCTGCCCAATTATTAGATGTCCCTAGACAGACACTGCAATACAAGATAAAAAAGCACCAGATCTCTTTGAATCGATGAACGGAAAGGAGCATGAGTTATGCAACTTCCAGAAACAAAGACTTTAAAAGGATCCACCTATATGGCAACTGTATTTTTAGATTATTTTAATGAAAGATTACGCGTTGACCAATATCGTGGCAACATTGATGACATTATGACAAGAATTTCAACGATGGTCGCGGAACATTCATTTTCTAAAATTCTCTTTCATTCAAAACCAGAAGATTGGAAACAGTTGCTTTCTTATGGATTTGAACTAGAGGCCATTTTCGAGGCGTATAACAATGGTCATGACCAATATACGATGGCGTTGTACAAAACAGTTGAGCGAAGAACGAGTGTTCATTGGATTAAGGAAGATGAAATATTACGATCAGTTTATCAAAAAGGGAGGACGGTTGAACAAAAGAGCGCACCAGATCAATATAAATTTAGAAAGGCAACCAAATCGGATGCAACAAAGCTTGCGATGCTATATGATCACGTGTTTGACATTTATCCAACGCCTATGAATGATCCAGAGTATATAAAAAAAGTGATGAAGAATGGATCCATTTTTTATATTGTTGAGTACAATCAAGACATTGTTAGTGCGGCTTCAGCTGACGTAAATAAGACTGATCATAATGCTGAAATGACTGATTGTGCCACTCTTCCAGAACATAGAAAGTTTGGCTTGATGAAGAAATTACTTGTAAAATTAGAAGAAGAATTACGCAATGATCATATTTATTGTGCTTTTTCCATTGCCCGTTCATTATCATTTGGCATGAACGCAGCTTTTTTTCAACTTGGGTATCATTATAAGGGAAGACTTAGAAACAATTGTTATATTTATGACAAGTTAGAAGATATGAATGTATGGGTCAAGGACTTGTCAAGTTCGTAAGCCTATTTAATTAACGAGCGATGCTTTTTAATAAGCATCGCTTTCTTTTTAGTAAAAGGAGAGCCTGTGTAACATTTATAAATTATTCTGAATAAGAAGATGAAAAGCTTGAATGGAACATATATAATGATATTACATTATAAAAACCGCGAAAAATGAATAAGGATGTCAAATATGAAATTACTAGATTCTTCTCTGTTTTCAACTTTGGATATAACAGAGGAAAAGCAAAAGCTGTTAAAGGACTATCTATTCCATGAGAATGTACAACGATGTAAGTTGTTTGCTAAACTTGTAATTCTTTTTGAAATGATTTTAATTGCATTGAATGTGCTTGCCACATACTCCTCGAATACAAGTTTTATTAATCCGTATCTTATTTTCTACATCACTTTGGTTGTCTTTAGTTTTCTATTGCTATTTTATATTTTTCTATTTGAAAAAAAAGAGAGATTAACAGAAAAAGAGGGAAAATGGTTTCAAGCGGGTGTATTAGGATTTGTTTCTTTCTTTTTACTATGGGGGACAGTAGTTACCCTTTGGGATCAGAAAGAATACGGGCATGTAATGGTATTTGCTATTAATTTTATGTGTGTATCCGTTTTGTTTCATGCTTCAAACCGAACGATCCTCACATTGTACTCATTGCCAACTATCGTTCTGGTAATTGGTTTACCGTTTTTTCAATCTTCCACTGAGGTCTTATTCGGACATTACGTTAATCTATTAGTATTTTTGTTCTTTTGTTGGCTTGCTTCGAGAATGTTATACCGAAGTCATGTGAGTGCTTTTTATAGCAAAATGCTCTTAATGGAAAAAAATAAAGAGTTAGCGAAGAAAATAGAAGAAAATGAAAAAATAAATAATCAATTGCAACAAGCCAATGTGAGCTTACACCAATTAACATTAATAGACGAATTAACTAAAATACCAAATCGAAGAGGCTTTCAATCCTATATTAATAATGCGTTACATGATGATAAACGTTCACGAACCTTAGCTATCCTTATGCTTGATATAGATTATTTTAAGTTGTTTAATGATCATTATGGGCATATAGAAGGGGATCATGTTATTCAAATGGTCGCACAGAACATTCATGCATGTATCGATCCAGCCGTAAGCTTTAGTGCTCGTTTTGGTGGGGAAGAATTTGTTGTAGCTATTTTTGATCAAGAGAAACGAGATGTAGTAGAGTTAGGGGGAAAAATAAGAAACTCAGTGCTTAAAAGTAGGATTGCCCACAACTTTTCTCTATGTCATGATGTTGTTACAGTTAGCATAGGGGCTGCTATTGCATGTGTACAATCAGTCGAAGATGTTGAACAATTAATGATAGCAGCTGATGAAACTCTGTATAAAGCAAAACAAAATGGGCGAAACCGGTTTGAAGTAAGCTGAAAATTAGCTTTAGTACGTACATTAGCACCGACCATACCTAGACTTGATTGCAGTGGAGTGAAAGGTTAATGGGGTTAAGTAACCTTATGTAGGAAACAGGTGAGTTTGAAATGCGAGAGGTGAATAGAAACATGTTAAAAAGTCCATGAGTCATTACAGATCGTGTTGTGTACAACACAAAGGATACACGAGTTATTACAAACCTAAGTCAACTAAGTGGAACAAAGAAGAAAACCGTCGTATTAACCTTTGATGACGGTCCTAGTAAACATCTTGATGACTTCTTAGATGTTTTAAAGGAAGAGCAAGTGCCAGCTGTGTTTTTTTGGGAAGCTCGTATGCTTCACCATAAAAGACCTTGGAAACGTGCGTTACAAGAAGGGCATATCATTGGATCGCATGCGAACAGGCATCGCAACTTAGTAAAATTAAGTACGGAACAACAAAGGGCACAGATCGAGACAAGCATCCGCACAATTGAGCATGTAACGAAACAACCAGTACGTTTTTTTCGACCGCCATTCGGTCAGTACAATGAGCATACATTGGAAATAACTTCAAGCTTAAATTTACAGACGGTCATGTGGAGTGTCACTTCATTTGATTGGGAATTAAAGACTCAGCCTAATCAAATCGTTCATAATGTAGTTGAACATCTTGATGATGGGGCTATTATTTTGCTGCATGAACGCATTCAGACTCTTGAGGTTTTACCTTTACTCATTAGGAGTATAAGGAAGAAAGGGTTTTCTTTTAGTGTATTTTAAATATCCAGATAAAAAGGTTGTCTAAGAAGGGTTTTCACCCTTTTTGGATAACCTTTTTTGTTAAGCAAGCATTTTCCTCAGTGGTACTGATCTTCTTCCGCAGCCATTGCCTCTGCTTTCGTTTGGTGAACGGTTCCATATGGATGTTCTGGTGGGGCATAGATAGAATAAAGTTTGATTGGCTTATTACCAGTATTGGTTAAATTGTGCCATTTACCAGCAGGCACAAAAATGGAATAATCATCAAAGACTTCTGCTTGGAAATCTAGTTGGTCTTTGTGATCGCCCATTTGCACGAGTCCTTGGCCCTCTTCAATACGGAGAAATTGATCTAGATGCGGATGGACCTCTAAGCCTATATCTTCATTTATATTTATACTCATTAAAGTCAATTGTAAATGCTCACCTGTCCATAAGGCAGTTCGAAATGTGTTGTTTTGTTTTGTAGCTTTCTCTATATCGATCACAAAAGGCTCGGATCCATAGTCCATCAGCTGACGAGTTTCATCTTCTAGGATTGAGTTTAACTTGGAGATATTTATCTGTTCCCCTTGTAACGCCCATAAAAATACATTTTGCATGTAACGATCTTCTGTTTGCGAATAATATCTATGATATTCTTCATAATCTTCTACTTCTCCTTTATAAGCACTTTGCAATCCTTCGTAGTAGCCAAGAATAGGGATATTATTAACTCGATACTCAGGTTGCCTTCCGCAAAAATACATATAAAGGTTAGTAAATTGTTTTAGATGAGCTTTTCGTACTTCTAGTGCTTGAAGAATATCCTTTTTGTGTTGCTGATTTGGTGCGACATTAGCTAATTGTCTATAAAGGTTAATTGCTGAAGCTTCTCTTTGGATACTAGAAAAAATCTGTTCCAATTGTTGATTTTGTCTATTGCCAGGATGATTTCCACTACTACGGTTAGTATGTTCAGGGTGTGTACTTAATTTAGGCACATGATGATACATGTTGTTCATTCCTTTCAACTTTTATGAAATTATCATATGCCTAGTGTTTTTAGAATGTACTCAACCTAAAGTTGTAGAGCAAGCCTATTATTCTAGTTGAACTCCTGCCTATTCACTTAGCAAAAGTCACGCTATAGCAATGGTAGATGAACGAATACCTTTTTATATGTAATTTATGACATATTTAGCCTTTCTCTATGTGTTATAATGGTTCCTACTAATCATAGACAAAAATGATAGGAATTATTTTTAATGATAACTTCATTCAAGTGAAAACCGTATAAAGGAGTGATAGCAATGAAAGCAGTTGTTCATGAAGGGAAAATAGGAACTGACGGTTTAAGCTATCGTGAAATGGAAGAGCTTCAGCCAAAAGCAGGGGAAGTAAGAGTGAAGTTAAAAACAGCTGGATTAAATCATCGTGATTTATTTGTGCTCCATCGGCACTCCTCTACCGAACCACCACTCATTATCGGTTCTGATGGAGCTGGTGTTATTGAATCAGTTGGTGAAGGGGTGCAACACGTTCAAGTTGGTGACCCTGTTATCGTAAATCCTGGGCTAGGGTGGGATCAAACAAGTGATGCACCTCCGGAAGGGTTTGAAATAATTGGGCATCCTTTTCATGGAACGTTTGCTGAATCCATTGTCGTTCCAGCAAAAAACATAGAAACAAAACCAGATTACTTAACTTGGGAAGAAGCAGGTGTATTGCCATTAGCAGCATTAACAGCTTATCGTGTTTTGTTTTCGAGAGGGAATATACAACCACATATGAAAGTGCTTATACCAGGGATTGGAAGTGGTGTTGCAACATTTCTATTACAATTTGCGAAAGCGGTAGGTGCTAACGTTTACGTAACTTCACGTTCTAAGGAGAAACGGGATAAAGCGATTGCTCTTGGCGCTGACTATGCCATTGATAGCCATGCAATTGATTGGAGTCTTGAGTTAGATGGAGAGAAAATGGACTTAGTGGTTGAATCAGTTGGTGCAGCAACATTTAACAAATCACTTAGTCAAGTTCGACCTGGTGGAACGATGGTAACATTTGGAGCATCCGCAGGAGATGAAATTCATATAAACATTCGCCAATTTTTTTACGGACAGTTAAACCTTCTGGGTTCGACCATGGGGAGCGCAGAGGAATTTAAGGAAATGCTTGAGTTCATCCAAGTCCATAAAATTCGTCCTGTTCTTGATCAAATGGTCCCATTAAGTCATTACGAAGAAGCGTTTCAACGACTTGAAGCAGCAGAGCAGTTAGGGAAAATTGGCTTTTTAATCAAATAGGGTGTAAATCAAAGATGCTGTCTTAGTAAC
The DNA here is from genome assembly GCF_000513095.1 of Halalkalibacter wakoensis JCM 9140. GTDB lineage: Bacteria > Bacillota > Bacilli > Bacillales > Bacillaceae_D > Halalkalibacter > Halalkalibacter wakoensis. The sequence continues at coordinate 70,263 of NZ_BAUT01000005.1, read as the reverse complement.
GAAGACCCAATCAAAGACTTCAGTCTTTTACAGATTGAATAGGGTGAATCGTTATGAGGCGGCTTATTTCTTTTGTATAGAAAATTCTTGATCAGAAGCATCCTTTTTCTATTATCCACGTCTATAGTTATGACAAAAGAATAGGAGGGTGAAAAAATTGAACGATCACGAACTCATACGTGAGATTCTTTCAGGTGATCAGCAAGCTATTCAACAATTACATGATCGATATGTGGAACGGATTTTTCAATATATATACATACAGACGAATAGCTATCACGACACAGAGGAATTGCTGCAAGACGTTTTCTTTAAAGCTGCAAGTCAGCTTGATCGATTTGAAGGGAAAGCTTCTTTTAAAACATGGATTTTTAAAATTGCACGTAATACAGTTATTGATTATTATCGCAAACAAAACAAAGAACGACAGTCTATGGCCATAGAGCAAGGTTTTTTGGAAGAGCTTGGTGGAAAGGACGAGTCTGCTGAAGAAATCGCAGTGCGTCATATACATATGAATGAGGTTTTAGAAATCATTGATAAATTGCCTACTCACTATCGCAACGTTTTACATTTACGGTTTATTGAAGATTTTTCCATTAAAGAAACAGCTGACATTATGGGGAAATCCGTTCTTTCCGTTAAGTCGATACAACGACGAGCGCGAATGGCTTTATCAGAAAAAATGGAGCTGGAGGTGAGTAGCCGATGAGCCATAACCGTCATGATGATGAGCTTCGAACGATTCTTAAACAAAAACAAAAAGTGAAAATAAGTAAACAAGTTCGTGAAAAAAGCCTTCAATCATTTCAGGAAGGATTAAATCAATTGGATAAAGGCAGATCTTTAACTAGAAAGAAAAATCACAAAAAGCGTCGTTCACAATTGATCGGTGGAATCGCTACGCTCACTGCAGCTGGGATAGCAGGACTTTTAATTGCCAATACAAATTTTCTTGAAGATGAAGTAGTTCCAGCAAATCCAACAGATTACGAAGAGGAAATCAGGGGTGGGGAAACGGTCCAAATTCAGCAAAATGAAGAAGAGGATGCGTTATTAGAAGAAATATTTGATAGGCCTACATTTGATTATGATGACTTAAATGGTATGAGAACGAATAACATTTACAATGACACATTTTCTGTTTATTTACCTTCTGGTTGGTCCATTGAGGAGAGCCATGTAGAAGATGAGCACTTCATTCAGGTGACAGGGAATGAAGGTCAAACGATGAATTTGTCACTATTTGACGAGAGTGTAACAGAAGAGGTTTTAGAAGAGAGGAAGCAAGAAGCTCTGGCAGCTTTTGCCCACTTAAACCAAGTTGATGTTCCTCCTGATAGGCTAATCGAACATATGAGAATGAACTTCACCATTTCTTTTCCATATAAAGAGGTTTTTCCTTTTAGCATGGAGAGTACAGAGATGTTTGCCTTCTTTGATGAAGACGAAGGGAAATTCATCGAAATATATGTTTCTGAGTTATTTGGGCAATCGATGATTTATACGGCTCAATATCCTCTTCATACCAAAGAGAGTTGGACGGCATCTTGGCTTTTCTTTACTTATTTGGGTACTGTAGGAGAGTCCTATACTTACGGTGAAGGAGAAAGGCACCCTGATTACGAACGACCAACCGAAAAGAAAGCACTTCTTCGAATAGGAGCGTTTGGTTATGAGGAGATACATTTAGAACTGTTTGAAATAGAAGAATTACGAATAACTAGTTATATACCTACCGACATCTCTGTTGAACAAATGGAGCATGATTATTTTACAGAATGGCGCTTTTTCAATCCGGAAGTATCGGAAAAAAGTTTTTATTCATTCGGAAAATTAAAAGAAGGATTTCCACTGGACCGAGGAAAAGAAATCATGTTTGAAACGTTTGGGATAGATCCTTCTTACCATGAAGATTTAGGCGGTGGAACTCCCCATCACTACGCTTATTACAGCGGAATGGATGATGCGTTTATTGATGGATCTATCGAGCTTTTTGAGCAGTCAGGAGAGTGGTATTATAAACATAAGCATGCAGATCGAGAAGATTATAACGGTGGGGTGTTTATGCAAAGACTACAGCTTTTTATTGATTCGCTGGAATGGCATTAATTTGTTAAATCACTGCTGAAAATTAGTCAGTGCCAGTTTTTTAGCATTCCATTAAAAATACTAGTTAATAGGAAATGACTTTATTAAGCTGCCTAAAAATAGGCAGCTTTTTTTGTTGTCTTTATAAAACATTAAGATATTTTAGTGCAATTCAAGTTGGCATAACAATTGCATTGTATAAGGTAAGCAAATGTTAGGAGGGTTTATGAATGAAAATGGATTTATATAAACCAAGTCGCCATTGGAAAGACATTGAATTGTGGAAAGATGTAAAGCAGGAACAGTGGGATGATTGGATTTGGCAGCTCACGAATACGATTCGTACGTTAGATGACTTGAAAAAAGTCATCAATCTGACTCCTGAAGAAGTAGAAGGCGTCAGGATCTCGACCAAAACCATTCCTTTAAATATAACACCTTATTATGCATCACTGATGAACCCAGATGACCCAAGATGTCCAATACGAATGCAATCTGTTCCAATAGATGCCGAAATCAATAAAACGAAACATGACTTAGAAGATCCTTTAGAGGAAGATGAAGACTCACCAGTTCCAGGATTAACTCATCGCTATCCTGATCGAGTATTATTTTTAGTCACAAATCAATGTTCGATGTATTGTCGTTACTGTACAAGGCGACGGTTCTCAGGACAAATTGGCATGGGCGTCCCCAAAAAACAATTAGACGCAGCGATTGAATATATTCAAAACACCCCAAATGTACGGGATGTTCTTTTATCTGGCGGTGATGGCCTATTAATTAATGACAAAGTATTAGAATATATATTAAAAAACTTACGAAACATTCCTCATGTTGAAATTATACGAATTGGAACAAGAGCACCGGTCGTTTTTCCACAACGAATTACAGAAAACTTATGTAACATTTTAAAAAAGTATCATCCAGTTTGGTTAAACACACATTTTAATACGTCTGTTGAGATAACGGCAGAATCAAAGAAAGCTTGTGAGATGCTCGTTAATTCGGGAGTACCTGTCGGAAATCAAGCAGTCATTTTGGCCGGAATTAACGATAGCTTGCCGATTATGAAAAAGTTAAATCATGATTTAGTAAAAATGAGAGTAAGACCTTACTACATTTATCAATGTGATTTATCAGAAGGAATAGGTCATTTCCGTGCACCTATTTCAAAGGGGATTGAGATCATTGAAGGGTTACGCGGTCATACATCTGGTTATAGTGTACCAACGTCGTTTCTTATTGAGAGTACCACAATAAAATCAACATGAAATTTCTCAAGTAGAAGGGAATGGATGGAACGTGGCAACTTTAGGAGAGATCAGACATGTGGCAATGTATCTTCGTATTTCACAAGATAAAAAATTGGAAAACTTTGAAACGTTGGTTAATCATCGAACTTTGTTAGAATCTTTTGCCTGTAAGAATGGTTTTACTTTTGAAACTTATGAGGAGGTTCTCTCCGGAGGCTCGTCTGAACTAGGGAAACGACCACAATTGCAGAGATTACTTAATGAAATCGAAACATTTGATGCGATCCTCGTCGTTGAACTATCGCGCTTATCAAGGAATGGATTAATCTCTGAAACTGTTCTTCAATATTGCAAAGATTATGATAAACCGATTATTACACCAGAAAAAGTCTATGATCTAGCAAACAATGATCATGATGTTCTTACGTTTCGATTTGGAGCGCTTATTGCTTCCCAGGAGCATGCTCTTATAGGGAAGCGATCGAAGAACAATAAAATTCAGATGGCTAGAGCCGGTTTATACATTTCAGGAAGTCCTCCGTTTGGATACGTGCGAAACCCCAAAACAAAAAAGCTGGAAATTAAGGAAGAAGAAGCGGAAACGATTCGTTACATTTTCACTCTTCATTCTCAAGGGTTAGGTAGCTTCAAAATAAGAGACATTCTCAATGCAGAAGGGTATAAGTCAGCTACAGGGAAATATTTCAATTTATCGTCTATTAAACGAATCATTAAAAACCCAGTATATAAGGGGTGGACGGTTTTTCATGATCGAAAAAAAGTGAAGAAAGAATGGCAAGTTTATCTATGAAACATTAGAGAAAATAGTATGTAAAGAAACGCACCCAGCAATTATAGAAGAAGAAATTTGGGATGAAATAAATAAAGACAGAAATGAGCGCGCGATAAAATCAACTTTTTTCCGTGAGAAACCAGCGAATAAAATGGGTGTAACACTTTTAAAAGATTTGCTTTATTGTTCTTTATGCGGAAAGAAAATGACAACACAAAAAAGCAATAATGGCAACATGTATACGCTAAAAAAGTGTGAGTACTTAAATGAAAAAGGGAAGAAATGTGGAAATGCTGGTATTAAGCTAGAGTATGTCGAGAAGCACGTGATTCTTCATCTCCAAACGTTTAAAGAGGAAATCATGGAAGCGATAAAAGCACTAGATGAAAAGAAGTTCGCTACAAATGACAAAGATTGCATTCACCGACTTAACAGGATAGAAAATAAAATCAAAGAAGTAAAAGATGAAAAGAAAAATCTAATTGATCTAGCAGTGGCAGGGATTTTTACGCATAAAGAGGTAAGGGAAAAGAAGCAGGAATTAGAAGATTTACTTTTGTATCTTCAGCGAGAACATAAAAATCTTAAAGATGAAATTAACGATAAAAAGGCAAAGACTTCGGATGCTCAAATTTGTGGAGTACTTTCTAAAATGAGCCTTAGTAACATAAAAGATCACTCGGATCTATTAAATGAAACGCTGAAATTGGTCATTAAAAAAATTTATTATTCAAGGAAGATGCCAACTGATGTTTCAAATAAATCAACACGTAATCCAGAAAGACGAAATTACCCTTTTCAATTAGTAATTGAATATTATTAATTAGTAGACTTAAGGTGACGCGGGTATGAGTTGAATGAAGGACATTGTAAAAATTCTGGTATGTAATATAATAGAGATTCACTTTATAAGCTAGTTTTTGCTAAACAAAAATTAGCTTGTTTCATTTTTAAAGGTTGAACCTGTCACCTTTCCGAACAATTTGAACATAAGAATGATAAAGTAGTACATCTCAACAATAAAAGTAGGAGGGAAGAAGCTTGAAACTTACTTATTTACTTTTAGCTTTGTTGTTCCTAGTTGGCTGTAACAATGAAGAGTTAACGGAAAACCCGAATATAGAAGGTCATATTCATGGTATGGATGAAAGAGAGTTCTTTATAATGGTTGATGATTTACTAACTGAAGAAGAGCGGCAATCATTTGTTTCGCCAAAAGAGATTGAGGCTTATCGAATAACTTTTGATGAGGAGGTACCTTTTTATGACGAGAATGGCAATGAAGTTACGTGGCAAGAAAGCTATCCGTCTCTTAGTGCTAACGTCTGGGTAAAAGGTGACTTTCAATCAGAAATAACGAAACTTGAAAAGGATGATCCATATGCGAACTTACCAGTCTATAAAGCTGGTAAAGTCGAGATACGTTCCTTTCATGACATCACGTTCGAAGAGGTTATTTCACGTTATACTTCTGATAAAGAAGGATCATATTGCGTGTATGTTTTTATGGAAGATGATGTTACGAGCAAAGAGGGAAATGTTATTCAAGCTGATATTCATGAGATTGCAAATTTAACGGCACATGCAAGTTACATCAAATGTTTAGGCTTTACAACTTTTTCAAATGATTCGGCTATTGACTATCAAGAAATATTAACAATCAACCATCCAACGGAATTTTTCGTGTTTGATCATAAAGGTATTGTTTTTCAATCAGGTGAAATAAATGAATTGGAACAATACTTGCGTCAGTTTGAGTGGTATAAGGGGAGAGAGGATAAAGAATGATTACGAAACAAGAAATTCGAGAATCAACATGGAAGTATCTATCAGAAAATAAATTAGGGAGATTCCCTTTTCCCTTACAAAACCGTATCCCGAATTTTAAAGGTGCAGAAAAAGCTGCTCAATTTGTAACGTTGATGCCAGAGTACAAGGAAGCAAATGTCATTAAGGTTAATCCTGATGCTCCACAACTACCGCTTAGAACCCAAATCATTAAGGATAGAAAAGTATTACTTGTACCGACACCAAGACTAAAAGCGGGGTTTATTATGATAAGGCCAGAATGGGTTCCAATTGGAGAAGAAAAAAAGGCAGCTAGTCTTTCTCATATGAAAACTTACGGCAAAGAAATTGCCCTTTCGGATCTTCCGCCAATCGATCTGTTCGTCGCTGGTTCTGTTGCTCTGCATAAAGATGGTAGAAGGGTCGGGAAAGGTGAGGGCTATGCAGATAGAGAATATGCGATTATTCGTGAACTTGGGAATCCTGATGTTCCAGTAATAGGTACAGTCCATAGTGCTCAATTAACAGATGCTGAGCTACCAAAAGATCCATTTGATTTAACCGTTGATTGGATTGCAACTGAACATGAACTGATAAAGACAAATTCTACATATGAGAAGCCTAATGGAATTCAGTGGGATCTTGTAACGGAAAAAGAACTGGAGGAAATGCCTGTATTAAGGGAAATATGGGAGCTTACAAGAAGAAAAGAATAATCAGGTGGAAAAGGAGTTCTTACTAGAAGGTAAGTTCTCCTTTTTTGCTGAGTCCGAATATCGTTCACATAATAGTATGAGGACTAGCAAATTTATCTCGCGTTTTGAATATGAATTTAAGAAACATTGAATAAGGGTGATTTCATGAAAAAGACATCTAAGGAACATCGTTTTAATTCAGAACCACCTTGTCAGATAAAAGAGGTCAATAAGCCTAATCTAGAAAGAATGGCAAAAGCATTTTTGAGGATCTTAAAAAAAATTAAAGCTCAATAAGGCAATTTAATTGCAAATTTACTACTGACCTTGTTGTGCTAATAAGGTATTTAATTTCTTGTTCATCTTATAAACATATCTTATTAATATACCACTATATAGGGTCGTAGCAACGGCACTACCAATTGTAATGTAAAGCATAACAAGGAACCTTTTTTTGAATTCAGTTAACATCGTTTGTCCACCACCTTTTTGGTATACCTTTATTTTCTCTTCTTTTTTGTATTTCATTACAGAAAACAAAGAAGTAATCTTATTTTATTTTTTAAGAATAGGTAAATGATTCAAGCAAGGTTAAGCCATAAGGTTTACCTTGCTTGAATTTATTATTGAATAAAAATAGAGTTTAAACGAAAAATAATCTTACATGGTTAGTTATAAATGGGTTCGTACATATCAATCTGGAAAGGGTCAACATTATGAGCTATCGACAATATTGGGATGAAATTTATCAAACAACTGATGAGGTAAACGCACTAATCCATGCATTTTGGAGTGAATATTCCCATATGGGAACATGGCAATTTTGGGTGTCTCTTTCATTTCTAATTTTGCCTTTGGTCCTTTTGGTTTTCACAGTAGATCGTAAACGTATTTTTGAGGTTTTCTTTTTCGGCTATACCGTACATATGTTATGGACTTATACGAGTCTTCCGTTAGAAAGATATGGTTATTTTACTCATACATATTTTATAACGCCCCTTTTACCTTTTGCATTAAATGTGACTTCTTCTGCCCTCCCAGTTGGGTTTCTATTGCTGTATCAATATTGCACAAACAATAAAAAGAATTTCTATTTATTTACCCTTCTGTTAAGTGCGATTTTTGCCTTCGGATTTGCTACATTTGAAGAATTTCTCGGGTTGGTTGAATTTAGAAAAGGTACAAATCAACTTCATTTATTTCTAATCGATGTCATCATTGCCTACATGGCTTACTGGTTTACAAAAATTTTATTAAAGGTCAAGAGTCAAGTTGACTAGAAAGCTTATGGATTAATTTCCGTAAGCTTTTTTTGAATGCTTCATTTAAGAAATGACGTACCCACGTTTGTAGTAGATGCACCAGGAGGTGGCGGTAAAATAACCCTCCAACCGAACTATATGATTTCACAAAGTCCAGAAAAAGTGGTACTCCGCAATTTTGAGGGTGTTATAACCACTTATCCGGAACCAAAAGGATATGTTCCAGGCAGAGCTGATGATTATTTCAGTCAAGTTTATCAAAATTATCAAGAAAAGCAGTCCAACACAGGGATTTCTTCTCTATTAAACGATGAAAAGAACAATCTTGTTCCTCATTCGTTAGACCGGTATATTCGTCGCTCATCCTTCCAAGAAAAAGTGGGACACATAACTTTAAAAGACAAAAGAGTAAAGCGCGATGAATTAAAAGAAAAGAAATATCAAGCTGAAATGAAAAAATATACGACAGATCCTACTTCAGATGATACGAAAGGAGTGTAGTAAATGGTATGCGCATGGTGTGGACAGCATGAAGCAAAGGAAGTCTCTTGCACCGTTTACTGGGAGTTGCCTGATGGAACCAGCGCTATTGAAATTACAAAAACACCAGGAGTAAAATGCAAAAGCTGTGGAATGGAATATCAAACGGATGAAATCATTGAACAAATAGAAGATCAATTGCTCCTCATCGATACAAATAAGTTAGAAAAATCAGTCCGGTTTGCAGAGTTAATGAACATGAAAAGGTTATTAAAATACAATTATTTTCGCTTTTAAATGAAAAGGCTGTTTTCGTAATGAATGGTTGCTGAAAGGTTGATTTTAGTAAAGTGCAATGGAACAAATGGAGCATGAAACATGTGCCTGATCAAGACAAAGTTTGCGAAAACAGCCTATGTAAAAGAAAGAGGAGTGTTTATGAAACATGTGCATTCATTACTAATTAAACCGCTGATGGGTGAATATTATCCAACCGTTGTTCGGGCAAGAGGGGTCTATATTTATGATGAACAAAATAAAAGGTATCTTGATGGATCATCAGGCGCGGTCACTGCTAGTCTAGGTCACGCAATTCCTGAACTCATAGAGGCAATGTATGAACAATCACAAAAGGTTTCTTTTGTCTATCGGTCTCAATTTACTTCTAATCCAGCTGAGAAGCTAGCACTAAAACTTAGTGAATGGTTAGATGCGAAAGAGGAATATTATTCGTTTTTTGTTAACAGTGGTTCTGAAGCAACTGAAACGGCGATGAAAATGGCCATTCAGCATTTTCAAGAGAAAGGATATAGAGGGAAAAACAAAATTCTTTCTAGGTGGGTTAGTTATCACGGAATTACTTTAGGAGCGTTATCTATGTCTGGCCATGTGAAAAGGCGAGAACGTTTCGTACCCTTACTTGAAGATAGTCCAACGCTTCCTGCCCCCAACTGTTTTCATTGTTCGTTCAATAAGACGTATCCAACCTGTAAGCTTGCTTGTGCAAGTGAGCTCGAAACAGCAATTAAGCGAGTAGGAAAGGAACATATTGCAGCTTTTATTGCTGAACCAATTGTTGGAGCAGCTGGAGGAGTCCTTATCCCACCTGCTGGCTATTATCAAGAAATTAAAAAAATTTGCCAAGAAAATGAGATCTTATTTATTGCCGATGAAGTGATGACGGGCCTTGGTAGAACAGGGAAGATGTTTGCTCTTGATCATTGGGATGTTAAACCAGATATCCTCACATTAGGGAAAGGATTGAGTGCGGGATATTCACCAATTGCAGCTACACTTGCTAGTGAGAACGTAATGTTGCCGATCCTTAATGGATCAAAGTCCATTATGAGCGGGCACACTTTTAGTGCTAATCCTCAGTCTGCTGCAATTGCATTAGCTGTACTCAATTACATTGAAAAAGGAAATTTAGTTGAGCGTGTTCGAATAATGGGCGATTATCTCCTGACGCGATTAAAAGAAATAGAGAATCAATTCCCTTTAATAGAAAATGTTCGAGGAAAAGGACTTTTAATTGGAATTGAATTCCAAACCTGTTCGCACGGAAATCTAACACAACTTGTTGTAAACATAGCAAAAGAAAAGGGGTTGCTGCTCTACCAGCCTCTGCAGGGAGAGAGGGAATAGATGGAGATGCGATTATTGTATCTCCACCATTTACCATTACTAAGGATGAAATCGATGAATTGATTAAGCTTTTAACTATTACGTTACAAGAAGTTCAAGATCAATGGAGTGGTGATCAATAATGAAAAAACATCCATTTAATAAAGTGAAAAACATTGAAGAAGTCATCTCTTTTATTGAAGATGGATGTACGTTAATGTTTGGTGGATTTGGAGGAGTAGGAAGTCCACCAACACTAATTAAGGCATTGCTCGAACACGATGTGAAAAACGTAACGTTAATTGGTAATGATGCTGGATTTCCGACAATTGGTATTGGTAAGTTTATTAGTCAGAAAAGAGCAAAAAAATTAGTCGCTTCTCATATTGGTTCAAACCCTATCGCAGGGAAGCTAATGGTTAATGGTGAACTTGAAGTTGAATTCTCACCACAAGGGACACTAGCTGAGCGGATCCGAGCAGGTGGAGTCGGATTAGGTGGAGTCTTAACAGATATTGGGTTAGATAGTATTGTGGAGGAAGGAAAAGAGAAAGTTGAAGTCGGTGGTAAAACGTTTATTGTTGAGCCTGCTCTTACAGCAGATGTTTCCATTGTCCACGCAAAAAAAGCAGATGTGTTCGGTAATTTATTATATGATTCTAGTGCTCGTAATACGAATCCACTAGTTGCAATGGCTGGAACTATTACAATAGCAGAAGTCGAAGAAATTGTTCCTCTTGGTAAGCTGAACCCGAATGACATCATTACCCCAGGCATTTTTGTCGATGTTGTCATTAAAAGCAAAGGAGTCGATTGGAAATGGGCGTGGGAATGAACGTGCGTGAGAAAATGGCCAGACGAGCTGCTCTGGAAATACAAGATGGAATGATCGTAAATCTAGGAATCGGTATCCCTTCTCTTGTTGCTAACTATATACAAGATGATTGTCGAGTGATGTTTCATGCTGAGAATGGAATATTAGGTATTGGGAAAGCGCCTGAGGACGGAACAGAGGATCCTTCGTTATGTAATGCAGCTGGGTTTCCGGTAACAACTGTTTTAGGAGCTTCTTATTTTGATAGTGCAACAGCTTTTGGAATGATTCGTTCTGGCTCCATTGACGTTACCATTTTAGGTGGGCTAGAAGTTAGTGAGCAAGGAGATCTCGCTAACTGGATTGTTCCTAAAAAGCGTGTACCAGGTATAGGTGGGGCAATGGAGCTTGCGAAGAAAGCCAAAAAAGTAATTGTAGTTATGAATCACACGAATAAAAACGGCGATCCAAAAATCGTAAAAAAATGCAGCCTCCCACTTACAGCAAAAAAATGCGTTGATCTTATTATTACAGATCTTGCAGTGATAGAGGTAACGCAACAAGGTTTAATGCTAAAAGAGGTAATGCAACCTTACAACACTGTAGATGTAATAAAAGCAACAGGCGCTCCTCTTTTCATGTCAGATGAGGTAAAAAGATTTCTTTGAAAGGAAGGTGCAGATGGTGATGAAACACGAAGGATTAAAGGTTCATATTTCAAAATGGCTTCATATTGAACGGGAAAGTGGGATCGCGTTACTTCAAAAGTTGGTGCAAGCAGATAGTACACAAGGGAACGAGAAAAACGCACAAGCAATCATCATCGAAGAGTTAACAAAAATGGGATTAGATATAGATGTTTGGGACCCGGATGGTAATCAGTTGAAGGTACATCCCCACTTTGCATCTTCAAGGCATGACTTTCATGGAAGTCCAAATGTCGTAGGAGTTTTAAAAGGGAAAGGAGGAGGACGATCGGTCATTTTGAATGGACATATTGATGTTGTCCCAGCAGGAGATAGGGAGCAGTGGGATTATGAACCGTTTAGTGGAATGGTCGTAGATGACAAGATGTATGGACGTGGAGTAACAGATATGAAAGGTGGAAATGTATCTCTCCTACTTGCTATTCAGGCCATTCAGTCACTTCCAATTACGTTAAAAGGAGACATTATTTTTGAAAGTGTAATAGAAGAGGAAAGTGGCGGTGCAGGGACATTAGCTAGTATATTAAGAGGGTATAAAGCAGACGCTGCTATTGTACCGGAACCTACAAGTATGAAGATTTTTCCAAAACAACAAGGATCTATGTGGTTTCGCTTGTTCGTCAAAGGTCGTTCAGCTCATGGAGGAACAAGGTATGAAGGGGTTAGTGCCATTGACAAAAGTTTGCTAGTCCTTAAGCATATTGAAAAATTAGAAACAAAACGCAACCAATTAATCAACGATCCATTGTATAGCAATGTAAAGATCCCGATCCCAATCAATGTAGGTAAAATTGAAGGTGGAAATTGGCCTTCATCTGTAGCAGATTTGGTCACAATAGAAGGGAGAATAGGAGTCTCACCAGGTGAGACATTAGAAGAAGCGAAAAAGCAATTAGAAGAGTGGTTAATGAAATTAGCAGACAAAGATCCATGGTTCCAACAATTCCCAGTCAAATTAGAATGGTTTGGAGCAAGGTGGGTTCCTGGATCTGTTGATCCTGATCATCCCCTTGTAGAGTTATTGTCAAAAAATTATGTTCAAGTCGTAAAAAAAGAACCGGTTATTGAAGCATCACCGTGGGGAACGGACGGGGGATTGCTCACTGAAATCGGGAAAACACCTTCCGTCATCTTTGGTCCTGGCTTAACCGAACAAGCGCATTTTCCTAATGAATACATTCAAATAGATCAAGTCTTTCAGGCGGCAGAAATTATTGCTTGTACACTGCTTGATTGGTGTGAGTTTGAGCTACAGTAGAAAAATAATAAGTTGATGAGAGGTGTCTAAGAGGGCAATAGAAAAGGTTGATTTTTATCTTTTTATTGTATATTAAGCGGAACAACTAACACTGCTTTAGGCATCTTGTTTTATAGAATACTAAGTAAAGGAACAGAAAAACCTGTACATGTAATTGTACAGGTTTTTCTGTGTTAACTTTTGTTTTTCCATACTTCAAACATAGCATGAATAAATTCAATTCCTTGATATAGAAAAATGCTAAGTGCACTAATAGAAAAGACGGCCAATGTTATTAAACGTAACCAAAACATATACTCTCCTCCCTTCCCTTTAAGTTTGAGGAAAGAGTTCGCTTTGAAAGTAATTAGACATATAGAAAACAGCCAGTAAAAAATTCATATCTGCTTTTTGTATACTGTTCCAAGCAATAATCAGGTTCGATAATGTGAGAAAAATAGAGTCTGGTAAAAGAAGTGGAAGTGCTCCACTAACAGATTTTGTTTCAAACGGATCACAAGGGAGCTCATTTGTTCCTGCTCCGATATTAGGTGCAGTAAGTTCAATGAGTGCAGTTGATGGTGAGGAAGCTAAAAACAAGCAAACTAGACTTGTTATCATTAGTGTAAAAAGTTTATACATGACCTCACCTCTTTAAATTAGTGAAATCATAGCACGCCAGTTTACATTCGAGAATAGGGAAAAATAACTATATTCATAGAAAAGGCATGTTTTATTTTTTCTGGACATATATAAATGATGTGGGACGAACTATGAGAGGAGAAATGGCATGTCGGATCTTGTGAAAATACTCGTATTTTCCCTTTTTCTAAGTATTTTATGGGTGATACCACGATTTGATTTAATCCTTTCATGGATTACAAGTCATATTTGGCAATTCGTGTTAATTGGAGCAGTCATCATTTCTTGCTTCCTTATATTTAATAAAATCATTTCAAAAAGAGCTCAAAAAGTACAACAAGGTCAATTGGAAACAGAGAAATCAGAAGGGTAAACAAATGAACGAGGGAGAATTTCTAAAGAAATTTATACTTAATGACTTCTGTTATGATTATTTAATCATAGCAGTTTTTTTATGAAGTTTGGAAGGTACAAGCCCTGTATGTGAACTAATATGTGGAAATAAGAGAAGCATTTCGTTAAGATAAAGAGAAAACATCAATGGAAGGAGGGATTTGCTGTGGAAGGGGTCAGAGTTTTTCATGTTGATGCGTTTACAACGACGGCTTTTGGCGGGAATCCTGCTGGTGTCGTTCCAAATGCAGAAGGGTTAAACAAAAAAGAGATGCAACTGATTGCGAAAGAATTGAACTTGTCGGAGACGGCTTTTTTGACAACGTCCTCTTCATCACAAGCTGATTATCAAATACAATTCTTTACTCCAACAAAAGAAATTGACTTTTGTGGTCATGCAACAGTTGGTGCTGCGTGGGTTCTTGGTACTATGTATCAGCTAGCTACAAAAAAAGATCAAGTTGTTTTTGAAACAAATATCGGAATCGTACCCGTTCAGTTTATGGTAGAAAATGACAACTTGCATTCAGTACTAATGACACAAGTAGAACCGAGTGTGAAAACAATCTCTACGGATCTTACTGAATTAGTGCGTTATGTAGGAATAAAAGAGAGTGATATTGACAGTCAATACCCAGTTAGACTTGGATATACCGGGAATTGGCATTTACTCATCCCTGTTAAATCGAGAAATGCAGTTGATGAGGCTTCACCAAAGCTAGATCTGTTAAAAGAACATAATGAACGTCACCACATTAGTACTACACATCTTTTTACTTTTGACTGTGAAGAGGAAAATTGTTTGGTATATACAAGAGACTTTGCTCCGGCTTTTGGCATTAATGAAGACCCTGTGACAGGGTCAGCAAATGGTGCTTTATCGGGGTACTTTATATTAGAGGGAATTTTAGATGTAAGCAAAGACCATCATTTTCAAATTGCACAAGGACATTCAATGGGACGGCCTGGATTCTTACAAGTTATCATTAAAGTAGGTAACGATAGACCCGTTATTCAAGTTGGGGGAAGTGCGGTCATAACCATTGCTGGAAATTTACTTGCTCGGCGATAAACAATGAGTTAACTTCCGACTTTTTTCGTATATTTATTTGCGTAACTTGATGCGACAAATGCATCAGGTTTGATTTTGGGTTCAACCCCCATGGTTTCTAATCGGGCCACCATTTCTTGTACATATTCTCGCGTTTTGTTTCGTTGGCCAGAACCGATGTCGATGTGACCTTCAATTGTAAAGGAGGCACCTTGGTAAACAGAAGGGAGTACGATATCAATCATTTTGTTTTTGTGTGACTCAGTAAACAAACGAACGACTTCCTCGGTTAATGTTGTTTCTAAAGAGATTCTTTCGTGTAAATGAATCATTTTTCGAGGTACCGTGTACTTTCGTATACAGGCCCAAGCGCCTTTACCGGTGTTTTGAATGACGATGCCTGTAATGAAAACCGTGCATGTAGCATGTACTTGTGAATCTGTACCAACCATCAGTCGGTAATTGCCACATGGCTTTATGTTCATAAATTTAATGATACGGGAAAATACTTGCTCAAATGACATGTTCTTTTCTTGCAAATTTTGAAATTTGTAGTTCAACCTGCCATCTCGACTCAAATGATCACCCACATTTAATTGGTATATTTCATCATATGCAAGCAAGCTGCAATTATTAGTAAAATCAGACAATTGAGGCGGGTACCCATTCACCAAGAGTGTTAGATAGTTACCAAAGATTGCGCAATAAGCTTCAAAATAGTAAGATAATAGTGTCTATAAAAAACTCTACCCGAAATTTCATTGTTGTGAGAAAATAGTGATGGAATGGGTAAAGTATGCACAAACTATAGAAAGAAAAAATTAGGAGTGGTAGAGAATGAGTAAACAACAAGTCGGGGTTATTGGACTAGCTGTAATGGGTCGTAACCTAGCGCTTAACATCGAAAGCAGAGGATATAGTGTTTCTGTTTTTAACAGATCGTCTGAAAAAACAGAAACGATGTTAAAAGAAGCAGAAGGAAAGAATGTTGTTGGTACATATAGCATTGAAGAATTTGTTGCTTCACTTGAAACGCCAAGAAAGATTTTACTAATGGTTCAAGCTGGTTATCCGACAGATGCAACAATTGAGCAGCTTTTACCTCACCTTGAAAAAGGTGACATTTTAATCGATGGCGGAAATACATTCTTTGAGGATACTCGCCGTCGTAACAAGGATCTTGCTGAGTCCGGCATTCACTTCATTGGTACAGGTGTATCTGGTGGAGAAGAAGGAGCGCTTAAAGGGCCTTCCATTATGCCTGGTGGACAAAAAGAAGCCTATGATCTTGTAGAACCTATCTTAAAAGATATCTCTGCAAAGGTTAATGGCGATGCTTGCTGCACATATATCGGACCAAATGGTGCTGGCCATTACGTAAAAATGGTTCACAACGGAATTGAATATGGCGACATGCAATTAATTTGTGAGTCTTACCACCTGATGAGAGATGTATTAGGGTTAAGTGCTCAAGAATTACATGAAACATTTAAAGAGTGGAACGAAGGCGAATTAGATAGCTACCTTATTGAAATCACAAAAGACATTTTTACAAAAATTGACGATGAAACAGGTAAGCCAATGGTAGATGTGATTTTAGATACAGCTGGTCAAAAAGGGACTGGTAAATGGACAAGCCAAAGTGCCCTTGATTTAGGTGTTCCTTTATCAATCATTACGGAATCTGTGTTCTCTCGTTTCATTTCAGCTATGAAAGATGAGCGAGTCAAAGCAAGCAAAATTCTTAGCGGACCAAATACCACGTTTGATGGCGATAAAAAAGAATTCGTTGAGAAAATTCGTAAAGCACTATATTTAAGCAAAATTTGTTCATATGCACAAGGATTTGCACAAATGAAAGTAGCTTCTGAAGAGTATGATTGGAACCTTAACTTAGGAAACATTTCCATGATCTTTAGAGGTGGATGTATCATTCGTGCACGTTTCTTACAAAACATTAAAGAAGCGTACGATCGTGATGCGAACTTAACAAATCTTTTACTTGATCCATATTTCAAGGAGATTGTGGAAAGCTATCAAGAAGCTGCTCGTGACGTCGTTGCTACAGCAGTTAAACTTGGAATCCCTGTTCCTGGACTATCAAGTGCATTAGCATACTATGACAGCTATCGTACAGAAACGCTTCCAGCGAATCTTTTACAAGCACAAAGAGACTACTTTGGAGCTCATACGTACCAACGTATTGATAAAGAAGGTACGTTTCACACGAACTGGATGGAAAAATAATAAACGTACAAGGCGGTTTCGACAATGTCGAAGCTGCCTTTTTTAGTTTAATCTTCTGTATTTATTAACGTCTGGCAATTTGATATGATGTATTTACCTAAATTTGGAGGATGATTTATGACGAAATTTTATGTGGAAACATTCGATTTTAAAAACCCGGAGAAAGTAGAGGAGATCTTTGAAGCGCTCTTGAACGAACCGATTGATACAGTTGAAAATTTAGAAAAATGGCTAAAAAAACAGTCCGAATTGTTTGATGCCATGGAAGAAGCGATGTCTGGCCATTATATTGACTTTCAATGTCAAAGTGATTCTAAAGAAGCAAAGGATATTTTTGAGCATGATCAAAATGTAATCGACCCGATTTTCAAGAAATATGTTTCCTTGTTTGATGAAGTTTTTTTAACATCAAAGGCAATAGGTCAATTAGATCGAGATTTGTATAAACAATTAATAAAGCGAAAACAAAACGCGAAAGAAATTTTTCGATTAGAAAATATTGAATTAGAAATACAAGAAGACGCACTTGCTACGAATTACTTTGAGCATACAGGTGGCTTAACCATCGAATGGGAAGGAGAAGAGCTAACCTTAAGCGAGCTTTCTCCATTTATCCAGAGCCCTAATCGTCATACTCGTGAAAAAGCCTTAACTTTACTAAATGAAGCATACATTTCTAAAGAAAACGAACTCCAGCAAATTATGAATGATCTCGTAGCTCTTCGTCATAAGAAAGCTCATAATACTGGTTTGCCAAACTTCCGTGATTATATGTTTAAAAAATATGAGCGGTTTGACTATACACCAGAGGACTGCACTGTTTTAGCCCAATCTATACGTAAATACGTAAAGCCATTAAAAGAAAAATTACAGAAGCAACATAAACTTGAATTAGGCGTAGATTCGTATCGACCGTGGGACCAGCAAGCGGTTCCTAAAGAACAAAAACCTTTACAACCATTTAGGACAACAGAAGAATTAATTGATAAATCAAAAGTGATCCTTGAACATCTTGACCCTCGTTTTGCTGAATTATTAAGTACCATGAATGAGCAGGGGATGTTGGATTTAAAAAGTCGTAAAGGAAAATCCCCTGGTGGATTCTGTTCAGATCTCCCTGTATCGCAACTTTCTTTTATCTTTATGAATGCATCGAAAACGCAAGATGATATGATAACCATGCTTCATGAAATGGGCCATTGTATTCATAACGATCTTATGAGAGAACAACCAATTGGAGATTATCGTGAAGTACCAATGGAATCAGCTGAATTAGCAAGTATGTCGATGGAGCTTTTAACGATGGATCAATGGCATCTCTTTTACGAGAATGAAGAAGACCTTATTCGAGCAAAGAAAGAACAACTGAAAGGGATTGTTGACTTTCTTCCTAAAGGAATGATCATTGATCAATTTCAGCATTGGATTTATGAACATCCAGATCACACCCCGGCTGAACGGGATGCCAAATATAAAGAACTCTTGATAGAATTTGATGCAAATGTAGTTGATTGGAATGGTTATGAGAAATGGCAACAAGCTTCATGGCTTCGTGTTCTACATATTTTTGAAGTGCCATTTTATTATATTGAATACGTTATTGCTCAACTTGGCGCTGTTCAAATGTATAAACAATATAAAGAAAATCCAGAGAAGACACTTACGAATTATAAACAGGCATTACAACTCGGCTCGTCTAAATCTTTACCTGAAATCTATGAGACAGCAGGCATACGTTTTGATTTTTCAGAAGATATGATACGTGAGTTAATGTTGTTTTTAGAAGAAGAGTTGGAGCAATTAAACTAGATAAAAAAAGAGTTGTTGTTTTGCTTAACAACTCTTTTTTAGAGGATCGCAAGGAGAGGTGGTCTTACATATGGGGAAAAAAGGTTTAGTGATTTTAGCCGTTACTTGCTTTGTCTTTTTGCTTCTTTATTTTGGCTTCTTACAAATTCAGATCATTCGTTACAGTCAAGTAGAAGTAGAAGAAGATGTTGATTATGTCATGATATTAGGAGCAAGAGTGATGGGATCGACTCCTTCCTTATCTCTTCAATATCGAATTGATACAGCAGCTGAGTATTTATTAAAAAACAAAAAGGCAATTGCTATTGCTACAGGTGGAAGAGGACCAGGTGAAGACATAACCGAGGCAGAAGCTATAAAAAAGGAATTAGTAAAAAAGGGAATTGAAGAATCACGTATTTTTTAGAAGATCAATCCACTTCAACCAAGGAAAACATCGGCTTGGCCAAGGTTCACTTTCCAACTATATCAACAAGCAAAGGCCTCATTGTCACGAATCGGTATCACGTTTATCGTGCAATTTTGACAGCACAGGATCATCAGTTAGAAGTGATGGGATTGTCGGCAAAGACTCCACGAGCCGTGTTGGTGCAATCATATCTAAGGGAATACTTAGCCATTAGCAAGCATTATATAACGAAACTCTTTTCTTGAGAGGAATATTAAAAGATCAAAAAAGATCAAACTTTTACTTGAAAAGTCAAAGAAGGTCAAATATAATAAGTGTAGATCAAATAAATGATTATAGCCGTAATGGCTTTTCTTTTTATAAATTTAATCAAATATAGTCAAAGTCAAAAGGAGGATTAAAAAATGATTTTATGTGAAAAATGCCAAATCAATGAAGCAAATGTAAAAATGAATCTGATTGTCAATCAATCCAAAAAACAAATTTCTCTATGTTCTGATTGTTATAATCAAACACAAAATCAATTTGGACTGTCTGCGTTTCATTTTGACGATTTCTTTAAAGGGTTCATGCAATCAAGTGCATCACAACATGCAAATGATTTCACACAACAGCAAGTTAAAGACCAAGCTCCTAGTCAAGGAGGAAATGGATTCCTTGATCAACATGGCCGAAACTTATCCGAAGAAGCAAGGCAAGGGCGTATTGATGCTGTGATTGGACGTGAAAAAGAAATTGAGCGTGTTATCGAAGTGTTAAATCGTCGTACGAAAAACAATCCAGTACTAATTGGGGAAGCCGGAGTAGGGAAGACAGCTATTGCTGAAGGCTTTGCTTTAAAGATTGTCAAAGCCGAAGTACCAGCAAAGCTTCTTAATAAAGAAGTTTACGTATTAGATATTAGTTCTCTTGTTGCTGGTACAAGTTACCGCGGACAATTCGAAGAAAAAATGCAGCAGCTAGTAGCCGAACTAAAAGAACGAGACAATGTGATTCTCTTTATTGATGAACTTCATATGATGGTTGGTGCAGGAAGTTCTTCGGAGGGTTCGATGGATGCAGGTAATATATTAAAACCAGCATTAGCTCGAGGTGAATTCCAAATTATCGGTGCAACAACATTAAAAGAATATCGCATGATTGAGAAAGACCCAGCACTAGAACGTCGCTTCCAACCAGTTGTTGTGAAAGAACCAACATCAGAAGAAGCATTTGAAATCTTAAAAGGAATTCGTCCCATTTATGAAAACTATCACAATGTTAAATACGCGGATGAGGTATTACGAGCGTGTGTAACATTGTCTGACCGTTACATTCAAGATCGCTTCCTACCAGATAAAGCGATTGATCTATTAGATGAAGCTGGTTCAAAATTAAACTTAACACAAGGCATTACGGATAAAGGAAAATTACAAAAACGATTAGATGACCTTACTCGTGAAAAAGAAGCAGCTACTAAGCAAGAAGATTATGAAAAGGCTGCGCGCCTTCGTGACGAAGAGCTTGAACTCAAGAAGAAACTGGACAATGACGTCATTGAGCCTGTTACAGAAGTTACGATTGAACACATTCAAGATATTATTGAAAAAAGTACAGGAATCCCCGTGAAAAAGCTTCAAAAATCAGAGCAATCAAAAATGAAGGATCTTCAAGCAAACCTATCTAAGAAAGTGATTGGACAAGACAAAGCAATTGAAAAAGTAGCGAAAGCGATTCTTCGTGCGCGCGTAGGACTAAAACCAAAATCTCGCCCAACTGCTTCCTTTTTATTCGTAGGGCCAACAGGAACAGGAAAAACAGAACTAACGAAAACTCTAGCGGCCGAGTTGTTCGGAAGCAAAGACTCAATGATTCGCCTTGATATGAGTGAATACATGGAAAAGCACTCTGTATCGAAATTAATTGGTTCACCTCCTGGCTACGTGGGACATGACGAAGCAGGGCAGTTAACTGAACAAGTAAGAAGAAATCCGTATTCCATCATTCTTCTTGATGAGATTGAAAAAGCACATCCAGACGTGATGAATATGTTCTTACAAATTATGGAGGATGGCCGCTTAACAGATAGTCAAGGAAGAGTGGTCAATTTCAATGAAACGGTAATCATAATGACATCAAATGCGGGAGTGAATGATAAGAAATTAGGAGCAATTGGGTTTAACGAGACTGAAGAAGAAAACGTACTGAAAACACAAAGTATGCTAGAGAGCTTACGTGATTACTTCAAACCTGAATTTCTCAATAGAATTGATTCCATTGTTGAATTCAGTCATTTGGAAAAAGAAAACCTAGTCACAATCATTGATATTATGCTTGGTGACCTCCAAGCAACACTTGAAGAACAAGACTTATCAATGACTGTTACAGAAGCAGCAAAAGAAAGAATTGCTGAACTAGGATATCACCAAGCGTTCGGTGCTCGTCCATTACGCCGAGCCATTCAAGAGCATGTTGAAGATCAAATTACAACGATTTTGATTAACAGTGATGAAAAAATTACGACATTCCATGTTGATAGTAGTAATCAAAAGGTTACAGTAGAAGGTAATTAAGACAGCGGATTATCCGCTGTCTTTTTTCTGATCTAAAGGCTCTTTCAATTTCCCTATATTTAACAAAAGAATTGAAATTAATGTTAATATATTTTTTAGACGCATGAAAGAAGGGGACTTGTTCATGGATTTTTTAATAGGCATTTTGCTGTTTTGTGGTCTTTTTGCCATTTATGATGCTATAAGAAAAGTGAATAATAATATTTTGAATCAAACGGAAGAACTGAAAAAGTTACGTGAAGAAATGAATTATAAAAACGGACGTTACAGATGTAAGTAGAATTAAAAGTAAAAGGAGAAAAATGAATGTGAGAAAAGTGGAAGTTCTTTCATATCAAACCATGTGGCCATCTCTCTATGAGAAAGAAGTAAAGAAATTAAAAACAATATTTGGCACTTTATGTATGGACATACATCATATTGGTAGCACTGCTGTAAATGGATTAAAAGCAAAACCTGTTATTGATATGATGATGATTGTAAGTATATTGAATGACGTTGACCGATTTAATTCGAGTATGGAATCAATTGGCTATGAGCCAATGGGGGAAAACGGCATTGTTGGTCGTCGATTTTTCCAAAAAGGCGGCGATGATCGAACACATCATCTACATATTTTTGAGCAAGGAAATGAGCATATTAACCGACATCTTGCTTTTAGAAATTATTTACGAGCAACTCCAGAAGAAGCCAAACAGTATGGTCAAGTAAAACAAATGCTTTCGAAACAATTTCCGCAAGATATTGCTTCCTATATAAAAGGGAAAGAAAATGTAGTAAAAGAAATCGAACGTAGGGCATTAATATGGCAAAAAAACTAGGCATTAACCAATAAAAGGTTAATGCCTAGTTTCTATAAATGATTAAAACTGAGAACCGCCCATTTGCTGCTCAGCCATTTGAACTAATCTTTTTGTAATTTCTCCACCAACTGAGCCGTTCGCACGGGAAGTTGTGTCAGCTCCTAATTGAACTCCAAATTCTGACGCAATTTCGTACTTCATTTGATCCAATGCTTGCTGTACACCAGGAACTAATAATTGATTTGAATTATTGTTGTTACTTGCCATGTTAAAACACCTCTTTCTTGGTTTTGATTATAGTATGGTGGCAATGGAGATGGTTTATGTACAACTGACCAATTGTAAATGTTTCCAAATGTTTTTGTTACTAAATAAGGGATGATAGGTTTGAATGTTAAGAAGCCGAGTCTGTCTTTAAAACAATAAGTAATTGATAGAGGGATGTTCATTCAAGCAATTAGAAAAGCTGCCCATTAAGAGCATGTAGCATAAAATAGGCAGCTTAAATGTTAAAATCGTTCTTTGAAATTTATGGCAATGCCTTTCGTAAAAAGTCAGGCGCATTTTCTGTTGAAATCGATTCAAATTGTGGGTGAAGCGAGTTTTTAAAATAAAATCCAATGATATATTCACCACGATAATCTCCGCCTGCTATTCGTAAGATCTCATTTAATTGTGATGGATCTTCTATTTTTACGGCACCTTCGCGTCTGGACAGGTCATTTCCATATTCAGTTCCGTAGACCACATCATAAATATCTCTTTTTTCGTCGTTTTTTAATACATAAATATGGGACAAATCGTCTTCGGTCACTCTTGCCTGTTCAATAAGACCTTTTTCTTCTAACCAGTTTTCGATTTCGGTATAGGACTTCTTCCAAGAAAATTGAAGATACTGATTGTTAGAAAACTCGTACGAAATTTCGGTCCACCAGCTCCGATAGTCTTGAATTTCTTCAAATGTTTCATTTTTGATGTCGGATTGAATCAATTGATGAAATTCTTCAATGTCTTCACGTTCTGTAATCGTTACTCGCCTTTCCGTATAATACGAGTTGAGAGTAATATGCTCCAACGTTGATAAATCATTGATTTTTAAAACCGGATTTTGATTTTCCTTAAATTCTGTCGTTTCAGCAATCTCTCTGTATTGCTTTTGATAAATGGTTAATGGAACCTCGTAATATCTAATTAAATCTGAACCCTCTTTTAAGTTATAGCGAATAGCAACTGAATTTCGCTGATCTTTCGTCTTTTTAAGAAGATCCTTTTCTTGAATGATTTGTTCATGTAGATGATGGATACTATTAATTGTTTCAGGTTGCTCATAAAAATAAGTTGGATTAATATACATTCTTTGGTCTACTATATAAGTCGGGTTAAGACTTGCTTCATGATCGATCACACTATAAATGGAATCTCCAAAATAAATACCTTCAATGTCTTCAACAGCTGGAAGTTTCTTCTCGAACCCAAATACATCGATTTGAATGGCAAATCCAATGATGGCTACAGCAATAACGTAAGCAACATATCCTTTCCACTTTGAGAAAACTTTTAATGATTTTTCGAGCATCATAATGGATAGGAAGTAACCAGCAAATGAACCGAGTAAATACCCAAATAGAATCCAGCCTAACCCACCTTGCAAGCTACCAAAATAAAGTCCTCCAACTAACATCGTACAAAAGGTAACCCCATATTTAAAAATTGGCCGTAATGAAGGAAAGGCAATGGCTTGTGTAGCTGTTTCTGTATCTCTTTTTTTGTAAACGAGTAGTGCACATACATAAAAAATGAAGCAAAGTAAGACATACCCAAGACCTTCAGTCAATGTAAGAGGTAACCGTTCTAATTGGCTGAGTCGAATAAATGGGATATATTTTTCTATTTGTGAATCGAGGTAGTAAGTAGCTGTAAATCCGAATAAATAAAATTCTAAATTTGATATAAATAAAACAGTAACCCCAACAGGAAAGAGAAAAAGAATATACGTAAGGGCACCTTGTAATATCGACATGCCTGTAAACATCGCTACAAAAACGCCAGTTAAAAAGACAAAAACATGAAAGAGAGCGCTGAAACTAAACCATTCTAATACAGAAGTAAAGGACAATAGCTCTTTGTAAGGTAAAATGAGACCAAGTATGGTTAAACTTAATGCAGTTAGAAAAAGAGGGACGATAATCACCACAAGTCCAAAGACGACATGTTGATGAAACAGTTGTTCTCTTTTTAATGGCAAGCTATGCGTAAAGTCACTCGTAAGCTTCACGTGGATATAGCGGAACATAAAGATCGCTAACAACACAGGGAACGTAAAAGTCATAAAAATTTGAAACTCATTCGAAAGAGCAAACAGACTATTTGGTGGTTGATACGGATGAAACTCATTTTCTCTCGTGTAGCCCATTATTAACTGAAGGGGGAGGGAAAATAGCAAACAAATGAAAAACGCTGAGCCAATCCATCCAACATTGCGGATATCTTGGACTAAAATGCCTCTATTAAACAATGATGTTCTCAATTTCATAACCTACATCCCTCATTTCATAAATAAATATTTCTTCTAGTGTTAATGGAAGTACATCGAATATGGCTGGCTTATGTTGGAGTACGTGTGAAGAGATGTCTTTTTCTTTGCCTCTTACAATATATAACCTGACACTTCCACGTTCTTCCTGATAAAGAACTGATAAATCTTTCAGGAAATTAGGGGGAACTCCATCTTTAAAAGCCACTTGGATTTTATGAACGTCTGATTTTAAATCATCTAAATCTTTTTCTATGATGATCGTTCCTCGATGCATAATGCCGACATTGTCACAAAGATCTTCTACTTCGCGCAAATTATGGGAAGAGATGATAATAGTCATTTCGCGTTCGGCGACATCTTGGATTAGTAAGTTTTTAATTTTTTGTCTCATGACAGCATCTAACCCGTCTAATGGCTCATCTAAAATAAGTACATCAGGCATGGTTGATAGAGCTAACCAAAAGGCTACTTGTCGCTGCATGCCTTTTGATAACCGGTGAATTTTCTTTGATTTTTCAATTTGGAACACATTTTCAAGCATGTTAAATCGCTTTTCATTCCAAGCTGGATACATCGATTGATAAAACTGGGCTGCCTGGTTAATGGTCGTGTTTGGATAAAAAAACAAGGAATCTGCTAGAAAAATGATGCGTTTCTTCAATTTTACATTTTCAAAAACAGGTTCGTTATCGATTGAAAGCTCGCCTGAATTGGGTTTGTAAATACCCGCCATCACCTTCAGAAGAGTTGTTTTTCCTGCACCATTGGAACCGAGTAACCCATAAATGGAACCTTTATGAATGTGAAGTGACACATCATTTACTGCTTCATATCCTTCGAAGCTCTTTTGGATATTGGAAACTTTAATCATCTTGCTCAACTCCTTTTGTCGATTGTTCGGCTACAGAAATCAAATGTAAAATCTCCTCCTTATCGATTCCAAGGTAGAGAGCCTCTGATAATAATTTCAGCAAATCTTCCTTCATTTTCATCACCTTTTCATTATTTGTCGTTGCAGCTTGAGGGGCAACAAACTTCCCTTTTCCTGGTATCGAATAGATATATCCTTGATGTTCAAGTTCTCGATACGCTTTTTGAATCGTATTCGGATTAACGGTTAATTCTTGTGCTAAAACCCTAACGGAAGGGAGCTGTTGATCAGGTTGATACACTTCATGGATGATTAATTCTTTTAATTTTTCAACCAATTGCTCATAAATTGGAACTCTACTTCTAATATCAAGTTGAAACATAGGTGCCTCCTTTCAATAATGAAAGTCAATTGTGTTAACTGAACTAACTGTATTATTTACTATAGTACGGTTGGGTGGGGTATGCAAAGGTTTTTTTAAAAATATGGAAAATTTTTTTCGTTTACGAAGTAGGAAAGAAAGTGTGGAGACAGAAAAATGCCAAAGGTGCATTAGGGCAATGCGCCTTTGGCATTTTCATTGAAGATCGAAAGTGTTAAGACCAAGGTCTTAAATGGGGTTTTTCGAGTGATTTAATTATAGCAATTTTATGAATACTTGAAAGTTAGTTTGGTAGAAAATATAACAATTAAAATACGCATTTATAATACATCTTTAAAAGAACTGTCAATAAAAAGGGGTCCCAAAAACGGTCTGTTTATAACCTTTTGGGACACTAGTGAAGGATCTTGTTTAAGAAAGGATTGACTCTATTTTCTCTTGTATGTCTGCTGTTAATGTTACATTTGTCGCTTTTACATTCATTTCTACTTGGCTTGGTTTACTTGCCCCAATTAAAGCACTAGCTACATTTTTTTGTCTTAAAATCCACGCTAAAGCTAGTTCTGGTAATGTAATATTGATTTCTTGTGCTATATATTCTAATTGAGCTACCTTTTGCAAGACATCTTCATTTAACATGCCTTTTATAAACATATTAATCGACTCATTTGTCGCTCGACCATTTTCAGGTACTTGTCCCAGTTTGTATTTACCAGTTAAAATCCCTTGCGCTAATGGGGAAAACACAACTTGACCAATTCCGTATTTCTTACTTACTGGAATGACTTCGTTCTCAATATAACGATTAAACATATGATATTGTGGCTGATTGACAACAATACGATCCAATAAATATTTATCAGCTACCCCTACAGCTTCTTCTAATTGAGCAGCACTCCACTCACTAACGCCAGCGTACAATATTTTGCCTTGACGAATTAAATCGTCAATCGCTCGTAACGTTTCTTCAACAGGAGTTTCTGAGTCATAACGGTGACAATAGAAAACATCAACATAGTCTAACTCCATTCGCTTTAAACTGCCGTGAAGCTGCTCGATAACGTGTTTGCGAGATAATCCACGATCATTTGGACCTTCACCCATAGGCCAAAAAGCTTTTGTCGTAATGACGTATGACTCACGTGGATACTGTTTCAACGCTTTTGCCATGACCCGTTCTCCTTCACCTTGCTCGTATACATTGGCAGAGTCAAAGAAATTAATACCTAAATCATATGCAGTATGTATGGTTTTCTCGGCAATGTTATCTTCAACACTCTTTCCATACGTTAACCAGCTTCCTAAGCTAATTTCACTTACTTTTAATCCTGATCTTCCTAAACTTCTATATTTCATCTTTTTGGCCTCCTAAGCACTTTAATCTCTCTTACTTTACTATAAAATGGTAATAGAAAAAAGGAAGAGGCGCTCTTCTGAATGGACAGCAGAAATCTATAGTAAAAATCAATTTTAAAAAAGGATCACAGAAATTCTCTAAAGTAATAAATATCAACCCATCCTCTGTTGAAGAGATCTTTTATGCTATAATATGGAAGCTATTAAACTAACATATTTCCATTTAGGAGGAAAAATGAAAGTGCCTGTTGGGTTACTATTCCTTATATCAATCATATGCATTTCCTTTTCAGCCATATTTGTAAAATGGTCAGATGCACCAGCAACGATCATTAGCATGTATCGTATGTATTTGGCTTGTTTCATCTTGCTTCCCATTGTATGGCTCAAAAAAGCAGAATTCAAAAAGCTTATTGGAAAGGACTGGTTGATCTTATCAGTTGCCGGGATATTCCTCGGTCTTCACTTTGCATTATGGTTTGGATCTTTGAAACTTACAACAGTTGCTAGTTCAACGATAATTTTATCGTTGCAGCCAATTGTAGCTTTAATTGGAGGATATTTTATTTATAAAGAGCGGGCGAATGCTTTTACCTTCACTACTATTGGAATTTCCGTTATTGGGGTTGCTCTCGTTGCGTGGGGGGATTTGGGCATAGTAGTTCATCGGCCATTATAGGAGATATACTCTCTTTTTTGAGTGTGATTGCTATTGTTGCTTACTTATTAATTGGTCAAAACAAAGTCAAAGTGATTTCTCATTGGATTTATAGCTTTATCGTTTTCTTTTTTGCTGCTTTTTCATTGACGATTGTGAATGCATTTCTAGGCGTTCCAATGATAGGTTACGGTCTACACGAGTGGGGTATTTTTTGGTTGCTTGCAATCTTTCCAACGATTGCTCATGTGATCTTTAACTTCCTGTTGAACTATGTAAATACAACCACGGTTTCAATGAGCATACTCGGCGAACCAATCGGTGCAACAATTTTGGCAGCTATTTTATTAGGGGAACGTATAACGAGTCTTCAATTAATAGGAGGAGTTATTGCGTTAATGGGCGTATCTTTCTTTTTACTTCATCAGAGAAAAGGGCATCAAGTAAGTGTTCATACAGATGCAGGATAATTTTTTATTGGGAACTTTTATTTCTCGTGATCGTATAGATAGGTAAGCTAGTAACATTAGAAAAAAAGTAGAATCGAATTTCAAGCAAAGGATGGGTGATCTATGACATTATTGCTAAAAAATATTACAAAGCGTTTTGGGCAATTTACAGCCGTGAATGATTTAACTTTAGAAGTTCCTGAGAATGAGATGTTCGGGTTCTTAGGAGCTAATGGTGCTGGGAAAACAACAACATTTCGAATGGTGTTGGGCCTAATTGATCAAACGGAAGGAACGATTACATGGAACGGAAAAGGAATTAATTACTCAACAACACCTGAGATTGGGTATTTACCTGAAGAAAGAGGTCTTTATCCGAAAATGAAAGTTATGGATCAAATTGTTTATCTTGCTAGATTACGAGGAATGAAGAAGCAAGAAATTGTAAAAGAACTAGACATTTGGCTAGAGCGTTTTAATGTTCCTGAATATAAGCATAAGAAAATAGAAGAATTGTCTAAAGGGAATCAACAGAAAATACAGTTCATAGCAGCAGTGATACATAAACCAAAACTACTCATATTGGATGAACCGTTCAGTGGTCTTGACCCTGTAAATGTCGAATTGTTAAAAGAAGCAGTTATAGAAATGAAAGAGAATGGAACAACCATTGTTTTCTCTAGCCACCGTATGGAGCATGTGGAGGAACTATGCGAAAATTTGTGTATTATGCATCACGGTACTCCAGTTGTACATGGTGAGTTAAAGACAATTAAACGTTCATTCGGAAAGAAGAACATTTCAATTCATGCAGATTTTGATCTATCTTCATTACAAGAGGTAGAAGGTGTACTGAAATGGAAAAAATCGACTGAAGGAGTGCGACTTCAAGTCGAATCGGAATCAATTGCAGAAAAGGTATTTCAACATGTTGTGTCTTTAGGGTTTGTTCGTAAATTTGAATTAGAGGAACCTTCATTGCATGATATCTTTATTGAAAAGGTGGGATCCTCTTATGAATAATTTTTGGATTATGCTTGGTCATGCTTATTTTTCAAAGTTAAAAGCAAAATCATTTATTATCACTACCGTTTTACTTGCTACTGGGATCTTCATTATGGCTAACATTGGCCTAATTATTAATGCCTTTCAAGGAGAAGATCATACCGATCAAGTAGCTGTCATTGACGAATCAGGTGAATTTTTTTCCATGCTTGAAGAGGAATTATTGATTCTTAATGACAATATTGAATTGCAGCTTGTAACGGATTCGGAGGAAGCAGTAGAAGTACAAGTAGAAGAAGGGATTTATGATGGGCTTCTTCACTTATCATATGACGCAGAAGGTTTGCCGGAAGCGATCTATAAAGCAACGTCTTTATCGGAGAACGCAACGACTTCAAGCATTCATGTTGCCCTTTCGCACATTCAATCTTCCATTGCTGCTTCACAACTTGATTTATCGATGGAGCAACTAGCTCTCCTAAACGCTCCAGTCAGCTTTACACAGGAAGCCATTGTTGAAGGAGCAAGGTCAGCAGAGGAGATGAATCAAGCAAGAGGGATTGTCTATATATTGCTCTTCTTTATTTATTTTTCTGTGATCATGTACGCAAACATGATTGCAACAGAGGTAGCAACAGAGAAGTCGTCTCGAGTGATGGAAATCTTAATTTCAAGTGTATCTCCAGTTAAACAAATGTTTGCTAAAATAATTGGTGTTGGGTTAGTGGGATTAACGCAACTAACTATTTTGCTTTTAGTAGGTTATTTGTCTATTATGAAAAACCAAGATGAATTGGTTGGGGGCTTTTTCGATGTGTTTGGCTTTGGAGATTTATCTGCACCGATTATCATGTATGCGATTATCTTCTTCCTATTAGGGTATTTTCTATATGCTACCCTTGCTGCTTTACTTGGTTCACTCGTTAGTCGAATAGAAGATGTTCAACAGATGATTTTACCGATGACGTTTTTAGTATGATTGGGTTCTTTATCGCGATGTTTGGATTAGGAGCGCCTGAATCGACTTTTATTACGGTTACGTCCTATATTCCTTTCTTTACACCGATGGTTATGTTTCTTCGTGTAGGGATGTTAAACATACCTACATTTGAACCAATCTTAGGTATCATCATTATGCTTGCTGCTATTATGTTACTTGCCATTTTTGGTGCAAGAATTTACCGTGGGGGAGTATTAATGTATGGGAAATCCAATTCGTTTAAAGATATAAAAAAAGCGATTGAATTGACGAAGAAGTAATTGTTTCTAAATAAAAGTCTTAAAAAAGCAGTGGAGCTACATGATCCACTGCTTTTATCTTTAATGCATAAGGAGGAACCGTTCATGCTGCCTTTTACAGAACGTGTGATTGGGGTGATTCAATCTATTCCAGAAGGGAAGGTCATGACATACGGTCAAATTGCCAATTTAGCCGGAAGTCCAAGAGTCGCTAGACAAGTTGTACGCATTCTACATTCGATGAGTCATAAATACAATTTGCCATGGCATCGAGTTGTGAATGCGAAAGGAGAAATCAGTATAAAAGATGATGAGCTTTTTCTTATTCAAAAAAAATTGTTAGAAGCTGAAGGGATACATATTCGAGAAAATCGTGTTCTTTTGGAAGATTATCAACATACCGCAAACGTTAAAGAAGAAAGATAAGAGTTGAGTAATCGCCTGTTAAAGCCTCCCAACTCTTATTTCATTTATCACCCTGTTTAAAAACTATAATGTTCTCCGGAATTTTTCAATAAACCTAGTGGGATATTCTGAAGGCAATGAACTCACTTCATCTAACTCATTCACATGTTCTTGTGAAAGACTCCAACCCGCAGCTCCGATATTTTCACGATATTGTTCAAACGTTCGAGCTCCAAAAATAGGAGAGGTGATGCCTTCTTTCATTAACAACCAATTTAAGGATACTTGAGTAGGTGTTTTGTTGATTTCTTGCGCTATTTCTTTTACTTTATTGACAATTGTGAAATTGCGCTCAAGTCCTTTGTTTTCCCAACTTGATTCACCTTGAAGCCCCTCGGATAAGCGACCAAATGTTGGGGTGTTAAGGCCCTCGTATTTTCCAGATAAAAACCCACTTCCAAGTGGGCCCCAAGGAAGAACACCAATGCCTTCTTCAAGACAGAGGGACATCACTTCACGGTCCATTTCCCGGTTTACTAAACTGTATTGTGGTTGAACCGATATAAATTTTGCATATCCTTTGCGTTCACTAACCGATAAAGATTTCATGATTTGCCATGCCAAAAAGTTTGAACAGCCGATATATCGTACCTTCCCTGAAGAGACTAAATCATCTAGCGTACGCAATGTTTCCTCGATGGGAGTTAAGTGGTCCCATACATGAAGTTGATACAAATCAACATAATCGGTTTGCAACCTTTTTAAGCTAGCTTCAATCCCATCTAATACACGTTTTCGTGAATATCCAGCATCATTAGGTTTGTCACCAATTTTCATCCGTACCTTTGTAGCTAGAATTACGTCTTGTCTTTTTTCTTTAATGGCCTTACCGACAATTTCTTCAGATCTGCCACCAACATACACATCAGCAGTATCAATAAAATTACCGCCATCTTCCAAAAATTGATGGATCATGTTAATGGATTCATCTTCGGGTGTCGCTTTTCCGAAGGTCATCGTTCCTAAGCATAATTCCGATACGGCTAATCCACTTTTTCCTATCGTCTTATATTTCATCTTCACCACTCCTATGCTATTGATAAGTATTGATTAATTGTACCAAGTTTTTTTACTTTTAGAAAAAGATTCCACTTTCTCTATGTATAATGGGAAAAGAAGGGAGTAAAGAAAAAAGGGCATATGTTAGCCCTTTTTCTTTACATATATATCGATTCAAAACCAATTAGTACCGAGATGATGAAAATCACTGAAATGGTTTTAGTAAGATCTAGTTTCGTTATAAGTTTGGGACTAGAAAATTGCAATTGGCCATTAAAGCAGCGAGATGCCATGGCTTCATATACTTTATCTGATCGATCTAATGATTTACGCAGCAAACACCCTGTCAACTGGCCATAGATTTTTAGTTGACTTAACCCGATTCCTCCTTTAAAAAAACGAGATTTCGCTGCCGTCTGCATTTTTTGGATATCATCTAGAAACAAAAAGACGTAACGATAGGACAGCATTAAGACCGTTATTAAGACGGGAGGGACTTTTAAGTGAGATAAACTTGTCATGAATTGTTCTAGAGATTGAGTATCTAGTATGATTGTAATAACGGTCATAGACGTAAACGCTTTTAAAAAAATGACGATAGCAAACGAAAGGTGATCAACAGAAAAAGCACTGCCTTGACCAAACACTAAGGGAAGGGTCATTAATAAAAGAAAAGGTAAAATTATTAAATATCGTTTTAACAACAATGTGATTGATATTCCCATTAGGAAAACAGCTATAAACGTAATTAAATAGGCGATGGTTATCATAATCGGGGAAGATAAGCTTATGACACCAAAAATATACAAAACAGCGGCTATTAGCTTCGCTCGGGGTTCCCATGAGAGAGCCCATTTACTAATTCCTTGTAGCGATTCGGCTTCTGTGTTCGTTGTCATAACCCCACCCCTATTCCATTAGCGTTTATGTTTATCTATATTGCTCTACTTTTTCTTTTAACCGTTAACAATATAATAGCCGCACCAATAAATAAACCAATAAAAAACATAGCTGCCAACGTCCAAATGTTTGTTGAAGATGCTTCATTAGTCTCGCTCGTATCTATGAGTAAAGTTGATGTTTGACTAATAACCTCATATTCTTCATCTTCTAGCATGCCGGTTTCCTCTGTTCGAACATTGGCTTTAAGCAACCATTCTCCTGAGGAATCAAGATTAAGTTCAATACGGCCATTCTGATCAGATGCACCCTCTAATATTTCTCCTTCAGGTCCGTATGCTGTTACGGTTGCATCAGATACTTCAACACCATCTAGAAGAATAATGGATTCAAAATTACCCGTAGTGAAGTTGCTTGTATCTCCTGCAGGGACAATCTCAAGATTTAAGTCAATGGGTTGATTAGAGTTAGATGAGTTCTCTCCAATATAGTGAATCGCTTTTGCCATTTGATTACTTAATTGGGTAATTCCAGAGTCTGGAGTATATGTACTCGGTTTTCTGACTGCCCAAAAAGTATAAGCACCTTCTTCAGTAATTGGCACATAAGAAACAGCGTGAACACCAATGCTCTCGATAGAAAGTTGATCGGTGTCTCCATTAGGATAACGGACAAACAATTCATATTGATCATGATTTGCTTCATCTAAGAAATCTCGTAGATGGCCCCATAACACATCAACTCGTAATTCTTGTTCAGTTTCGTTCTCTTCGACTTGAATAAATAATTCATGAGCAGATATGTTTGATGGGAATAAAAATAGGAAACAACAAACAGCAAACAGAAGAATTAACATTGTATTTTTCATGTTTTCACCTCATAGTGGTTTTTTCTCCCGAACGGTAATAAAAGAAAGCTGCTATAAAAAAGAGGAATGTTACACCCAACAACGTTCTAATCCATAAAGGAATGGTTTCGATCCCTTGTTCTTGATTCCCAGTAATAAAAGTTGCTCGATGTCCTAAGCCATCATCAGCAACAAAACGATACGGTTTAAGTGAGTTCTTAATAGTGAAGTCGCCCCTGTTATCTACTGAGTTTTCATATAGCAATGTCCCGTTTTCGTCAAAAACTGAAACAAAAGCTAATTTTGCTGGCGATCCATCATCGTATCGAATGTGCAAGGTCTGCTCATCTACTTGCTCTATAAGCATTCGATGAGCAGATGCAGATTCAGGAAACATAGTAATAAAAAGAAATAGAGATAAACATAGAATTAAAGAGAACCAACCCCAGCCTTTTTTCATTTTCTTTCCTCACCACCTCCATGTACTCAGACATTCTTCTCAAATAAGCTCGGCTTCATTTCGAATAAATGTTTCACGGCAAACCCTGTTAACACGCCTTCTAATAAAGCTAATGGAACATAAGCAAAAATGACGATCCGAATAACAGAAAATACCCCGTCTCCATAACGCTGATCCGAAACCAGTAAAAGAAGGATCAGCAAAGCAACTCCAATACAGATGGCTGTAAATCCAGAGAGGAAACCTTTTAAAAACAAAGGGGATTTTCGAAAAGTAAGAGAAAGCCAGTAAATGATTAAGGCGGGGACAGACATTAAGATCATGTTTGCTCCTAATGTTGTGATGCCACCATGTTGAAATAAAACAGCTTGTAAGATTAATCCTATAAAGATGCCAAGAGGAGCACGCCTTCCTAAAACTAAACCTAAAAATCCGCCTAATAAAGGATGAACAGAGGTTGGGCCAATCGGAATATTAATTAAAGACGCAACAAAAAAAGCACCTGTAAGTAGGCTGATCCTAGGAATTTCTTCTTCCTTTACTCCTTTTATGGAGTAGGCCAATATACCAACAGCACTAGCTGTAGTCGCAATAGCTACAGGAAGACTAATGACTCCGTCGGCAATATGCATAAATGGATCCCCCCTCCTTGTGACGATATTCGATTTCCTTCTGTCTTCTATGTGAAAAAGCTACAACATAAATACATTTAACTATATCGAAATGTTTTGCTGTTTATGTTTGTCCGACAAAATTCTTTCACTTTTTTTAAAAGGACAAGTTTTACGCACGTATAAGCAAATGAAGGAAGGTATGAAACCATTTTTAAAAGAGTAGAGACGGCTAACTATACGAGGTTGTCCTCTAAATCATAATGTAACGTAAGAGAGAAGGGAGGGAGGGACATTGCGGAAATATGGGCCAAAAACAATCATTCACAATTTTACGGTCAACCATATTTCAGGAGGAGCCTCGATTAACTATGGACCATCTATTCATAAAGGTCATCAAGCAAATCAAAAAATAAATGCTGATGAAATTGTTATAGGAGATGAGTTTAACTTTGGAGGTTCAAATAACGAAGAAGATGAAGAAGAAACTGAGAATGATAACAATCAAGAAATAAAAAACAAGAAGAAGTAACATGAACTGGTGGAGGAGCACGCACTATCTCTTACAAAATAAACGGCATACTCCCGCCACTTAAGCTACTTCATAAAACCACTAATTAACTTCCACATTGGGTTCACTTGGTTATAGAAATTGACCGCCTTTCCAATTCCTCCACCCATTTTATTGAAATGATAAAAGGGAGAAGCCGGATTTGTCATTGATTGCGGTGGAACTGCTTGTTGAGTGTTTGCGTTTGAAGCAGTTGCATTTTGATGGCTTCCTTCTTTTTTAAATTCCTCTCCTACAGGGTAATCTTCCGGACCAAAAAATGATTTTAAAAATGGGTGATTCATAGGACCATTACTAGGAATTCCGAAATTCATAAAAGATGGATGAAATGGATTTTCCATTTGGAACGGTTGGCCTGAGTTGGAAGGGTTATTTGATTGAGTCGTTTGACCCAAATAATTTGGTGGAACTTGTTTGAAAAAATTTTTAAAAAACGGGGTATTCATAGGTAACTGCTGCATACCAAACTCAAAAGGATTAAATCCCATTGGAGATATCGGTGGCTTTGAATGACGCCTAGGTTGATTCGGAAACATATGATTCTCCTTTGCATCTTAATTTATTATATGGTAGTGTATGTCGTTCATTAAAGAATGTCCGGGTAACTACCTAGAAATCTGTTCAATAGGGGTACCTGCTTGAAAAACACTGTCACCTATTAAATTCGCTTTCATAAAAATATAGAAGAAGCTGTTAATGGGAGGGACAAAAGTGAATAGAAATTGGCCGAATCATTGGAAAAAATCCTTACCAAATTTTCTAGGAGAAGATTTCTTCTCTGCTTTTGAAAATATGGATGTTGAAGGGAACAGTAGTTCTCACGCCGAGGTTAGCATGAATATATATGAGTCTGGAAACGAACTATTGTGTATCTTTGCAACACCTGGCTTAAAGCTTGAAGATGTCGATATTTATGTGTACGAGAAGACACTTGAAGTTCGAGGGAACATAAATATCGATTATAATGGCTTTAGGTTAGTCCATCAAGAAATCCCGCAAGGCCCTATTCAACGAACAGTGGAGCTGCCTTTTGCTGTTCGAGATGATAAAGTTGAAGCATTGTTTAAAAGCGGCCACTTATTTATTCATTTACATCGGTTATTTAGACCAAATCAAGCAAATAACAAAATAATCGTTCAGAATTTAGATCAGACCAGCCGAAAATGAAGCTGGTCCTTTTTTATTGAGGGAATAAGGCTTTCTTCTTTGAATATATATGTGTTGGGATGAACTTCGACTCCTTTCAGCAAGTTTCATACATCCTAGATTACGGAGAACAGAGGTGGTTATATTGGGCTTTTTTGACGATCATGGGCTGAGCTTTCGAAAGAAAAAAGCGCTTGAGAGTGATCGGCAATATGATTTGTTAGGGCTTGAACAAGCAGCTAAGGAAGCAAAAATTCCCGAAGTGGAGAATCAGAGAATTTTAGAAAGGTCCCTTAAATATGGATTGGAAGCTGCACCATCCATTGGTGATCGTACAATTTCAACTTTCACGAGGGAACCAAGGCCAGCATATGCCGGAATCCCAACTTTTTTGCGCACGCCTTTTCTGGAAGATGTCCGAAAAGTGGGAGATTATGATGTGGCATTCATGGGCGTACCTTTTGATATTGGCACAACTTACAGAGCAGGGGCTAGGTTTGGACCAGAAGCCATTAGAAGAATTTCTAAGCTCTACACAAGTTATAGTTATGAAAAAGGAGTTGATTTAGTCGAATCTCTAAAAATGTGTGATGTAGGTGATGTTTTTACGATTGCAAACATTGAGAAAAGTTTTGATCAAATTTACAAAGCTGTATCTCATGTATTTGCGCAAGGTACGTTACCAGTCATGCTAGGAGGAGATCATGCTATTGGTTATCCTTGTTTGAGAGCTATTGCCGAAAACGTTGACGGAAAAGTCGGGATTATTCACATGGACCGCCATCTCGACCTTCAAGAAAAAGATATGGATGAACGAATGCATACAACTCCTTGGTTTCATGCAACAAATATTCCTAATGCGCCCCCAGAGAACCTCGTTCAAGTAGGGATCGGTGGGTGGCAAGTTCCAAGAGAAGCTGTAAAAAATGTACGTAAGTTTAATACAACGGCTATATCCATTATGGATATAGAAAGGTTAGGCATCGAAAAGGTCGCAGAAATTGCTCTAGAAAAAGCATGGAAAGGAGCTAGTGCTGTTTATTTAAGTGTTGATATTGATAGTTTTGATGCTGGCTTTGTTCCTGGGACTGGTTGGCCTGAACCAGGAGGGTTTACACCACGGGAAGGATTGAAATTTTTAGACTTAATAGCAAGAGAAGGCATTTGCGGCTTGGAGGTCGTAGAAGTATCACCACCGTATGATATTAGTGATAAAACGGCTTTGTTGGCTACTCGTATTATTGCTGATGTATTAGCAACGATGGTGGATGCAGGCAAATTAGGAAAGAAATTTACGTAGTGTTGTCCAGATTTTTAAAGAAGTGACTGGTTGTAACACTAGTCACTTCTTATAAAATATTCAAATCTTGGAGGTGTTCTACCATGAACGCAATCGACATAGACGGATTAACGTATCAGTACCAAGATGGAACAAGGGCAATAGAGAACATCTCACTCGAGATACCTATTGGATCGAAAGTTGCGTTGCTCGGCCCTAATGGAGCCGGGAAGTCCACATTTCTCCATCATTTAAATGGGCTAAAGCTACCACAAGAAGGTAGTGTAAACATTATGGGAATTCCATTGTCCAAAAAAAGCACAAAAGAAATAAGACAGAAGGTTGGACTGGTATTTCAAGATCCTGATGATCAAGTTTTTTCGGGAACAGTCATAGATGATGTTGAGTTTGGTCCTCGAAACTTGGGGATGTCAGAGGAAGAAATTGAAGATGTCTGCCGCGCAGCCTTAGGGTCAGTTGGAATGTTAGAATTCAAAAAGAAGGCACCATTTCATTTAAGCTACGGTCAAAAAAAGAGGGTAGCGATTGCTGGCATACTGGCAATGAAACCAGACATTGTCGTATTAGATGAACCTATGTCTTATCTAGACCCACAAGGGAGAGATGAAGTGGCTGCCTTGTTACAAGGATTAAACTTCATGGGGAAAACCATTCTCCTTTCGACCCATGATGTTGATTTTGCTGCTTCCTGGGCTGATACAATCATTTTGATGAAGGCTGGAAAAATACTAGCAACAGGAGGTCCTGAATTGTTAGTAGATGAAGAGTGGATTAGAAAAGCTAATTTGCATTTGCCTGTCATCGCGCGGTTGTTTCGTATGCTGGATACTAAAAAAATGCCAAGAACAGAACAAGAAGCAGCTAGAATGTTATATGAAATGATTCACTATAATAAAACGTTTTAACAATGGAACTAAACTTGTACCTAGCCTTCATTAGGAAACTCTAAATCTTCCATTTGTTCTTCAAAATTATTCGTATCAATATCATTGAATTGGATTTTTTCATTATTGCTTAATATGTCTTTTAAGTCTTCTGCGTCACCTAGGGCGGTCATCCCTATCATTAAATTTCCTGACAACTCTTCAACGGTTAATTCTTGTATCTTATAATTTATATTTTCAATGTTAATAGGTTTCATTTGTTCAACTTTTTTCTTTTAATTCTTCTTTTTCTTTTTCCATTTGTCCTAGTTTGTCTTGAAGATCTTTTA
Organism: Halalkalibacter wakoensis JCM 9140; assembly: GCF_000513095.1. Lineage (GTDB taxonomy): Bacteria > Bacillota > Bacilli > Bacillales > Bacillaceae_D > Halalkalibacter > Halalkalibacter wakoensis. Next base: position 30,603 of record NZ_BAUT01000005.1, on the reverse strand, counting down.
CTTGTTTAGACACTTGTTGGAGTAGCTGTAAGTAGTGGAAGTCTTGGTTTGTTGAATGATAAGAATGTTTGGGACGCTGGGGTGCTTCTTGGATCTCCTCAATAGGCTGCTCCATTTCCGGTTGCTGTGATTGTTGCAGGGAATCATCTCGTTCGTTGTTTTCATCGTTTTCATGCGGACGTTGAAGTGGAAATGATTTATGTGTAGTTGGATAGTAATGGTAACCAGTCTGGTGTTCTTGTTGATAATTATAATGGTTGAAAGGATGCTGTGGTTGTTCTGAATAGGTAGCTTGTTGTGGATACGATTCAGATGTGTAAGGTATATAGTTTTGATAAACCGAATGAGCTGGAACGTTCGTATACCAATTATTCATGTAATCATCTCCTTACATGGTATCAATCAATGTACATGTTAGTTAGTGCCAGGCGGTAATTCAATAATGGGAACATCAACAATTGGTAAATAGGTTCCTGATTCATTGTTTTCTTCACCATTTTCTTCAGGTTCATTTTCCTCATAATATGGCTTTGGGAATTGAGCAGTCGTAGTTCTGTTTTGAGCTAATACGGTTTTTCCTATATTTAAAGATCCGATTGTGCTAATCGAATTGATACGTATGTTTCTAATATTTATTTGCATAAGGTTCAGTCCTCTCTAAACTAAACTTGAGTTTGGCCTTGGTCTGTAAGATCCGGGTCATTTACTAAATTCGCATTGTTAAATTGCAAAGGTGAGAAATTTGCATCCCCAGCTTGAGCATAACCGACATTCATTTTTACATTTGCTTGGTGACCTTTATGCAACACATTACCAAAGTTCACTGATGCATTGTTGGAGGCGCTGTTAATTCGTATACCGAAAATATTATTTACATGTGTCAACGTCGTTCCCCCCATTTATTCCATTTTATTCGTAGCTAAATATCCTCTGTCACAAAGTTATCAATATGTTAATTTATGTAAAAGGAGCCTATTTTGTGAATGGTGTTTTAAACTTTCTCAAATGAAAACAGAACAGATGTGATGCTAGTCTATTCTGTTTTACATTTAAGAATAAAGAGACTTATACTTGAGCTTGAGTTTGATCTGCTACGTCAGGGTCATTTGTTAAGTTAGCATTATTAAATTGTAATGGTGAGAAGTTGGCGTCACCAGGTTGAACATAACCAGAATTAGCTTTCACATTTGCCTGGTGTCCTTTGTGCAAGGCATTACCTAAATTCATCGATGCGTTATTAGAAGTGTTATTGATGCGAATCCCAAAAATGTTATTCATGTGTGTCAACAAAATAGTTCCTCCTAATCGTTGTTCGTCTTCGTAATTAAATCAAGAAAAATATATTGCTATCGTATGCGCAGGGCAATGATATGTTATCGCTTATGGGGAATTTATCAGATTATTTTATAGCAAATTGTTTATTGTTGAATACACATATAGTGCTAACTAACGTAAGGAGGAATGACGAATGAAAATTTATGTCACGTATGAAGGTGAATCATTGTATGATGTTGCAAAGCATTGTAATGTACAGGTTGATGTCTTACAGCAATTAAATAAACATATAAAAGATCCATCGTATATGAAAGGGAACACCCATATTACGATTCCATCAGTCATGGGTATAGAAGGAATTGTTAAAGATGATCAGTTTTTGAAAAATAAAGGAAATGTTTGTGCGTATGTACAAGATGAGCCCGTTCACTACAAGAAGTTGAATATTACTCATTGGCCTTCACAAGATTATACTCATCCACATCCGAAAAACGGGACGCATGCAGCAGAGAAGTTTGATGATGAACCTGTTTACCAGCCTCTCAGTATCAGGTTCCTCAGCATCCACCGAGCTATTATTTACCAAAACACTATAAGCAGTTACAACAGAAGAATACTTGGAAGAGGTATGATCATTATTGATTAGAAAGCAGTTCAATTGAGACAAATTGTATCAATTGAACTGCTTTTTTGAATGCCTGTTTTCACACACTTCCGCCACTTCACTATGTGAGATAAACTTTCAATAATCTTTACGAAAATAACCTTTTGATTTACTATTGACACTGTATTTCTTCCATTTATCTCACTATTAAACTATTGTAATATTAGTTATAGATAATTAAACGCGCTAAACAAGAGGGGATATTTAATATGACTTTTACATTCTCGAAAAAAATGAATGCATTCCAAACGAGTATATTTAACGAATTAGCAGCTTATAAACAATACAAACATGAACAAGGCCATAACATGATTGACTTAAGTATTGGAAGCCCTGACTTGCCGCCTCCTTCAGTTGTCATGGATGAACTAGCAAACAAAACAAAAGATCCATCGTTGTATCGCTATTCGTTGAAAGGTATTTTTGATTTACATAAGGCTATCTCTTCGTATTATGCGAAAAAATATAATGTCACCATAATCCCAGAGGAAGAAACGTTAATGGTAATGGGCTCTCAAGATGGGCTTGTTCATCTTCCATCAGTTATAGCAGATCCTGGTGATATTATTCTTGTCCCGAATCCTGGTTATACAGCTTATGCTGCGGGGATTTCTTTGGCTGAAGCTGTTCCATATTCGATGCCTGTTCGTGAGGAAAATCAATTTTTTCCTGACTTTGACTCGATACCTGAGGAAGTGAAACAAAAAGCCAAAATGATGATTTTAAACTTTCCTGGAAATCCTGTTCCTGCCATGGCAACGAAAGAATATTTTGAACGTGTTGTTGAATTTGCACGTACATATCAAATAGTTGTGCTACATGATTTTGCTTATTCTGAATTGTATTATGAAGAAAAACCGTTAAGTTTCTTGTCAGTTGATGGGGCAAAAGAGGTTGGGATTGAATTTAACTCTTTGTCGAAAAGCTTTAACATGGCTGGTTGTCGAATTGGGTATGTTGTCGGGAATCAATCCATTATTGAAGCTCTTAATCGGTTAAAGTCGAATTTAGATTTTGGTGTGTTTTTGCCTATTCAATACGCAGCCATCCGGGCGCTTGAAAACACAGATCATTTTAGTGAGGAATTACGAAATACGTACAAAAAACGTCGCGATATTCTTGTTGAAGGATTACATTCACTCGGATGGAATGTTGAGAGTCCGCGTGCCTCGATGTTTATTTGGGCGAAAACACCACATCCTTATCACTCAACTGAATTTAGCTACAAATTGATGGACGACTCTGGAATTGTCACAATTCCAGGTAATGCGTTTGGCTCGGAAGGGGAAGGGTATACGAGAATCTCGCTTGTTCAAAACGAGGAAGTCCTGTATTCAGCAATTGATCGATTAAAAAAAAGCAGCTTATTTTCATTATGAGATGTCGGTATAAATAATCTAGAAACATGAATCCTAATTCCATGAGGGGATATTCAAAACAAGAAAAGGGGGTTAGGATATGAATCAAGATTATGATAAAATCAGCAAAATTCAAAAGAAGCATAAATCACCTTATTTGGCTGGTGCGAAAGAACCGAAACTGGGAGTAGAAGACCAGAATGCATCGACTAACTCGGGAATTTCAGTCGGGGCTGAAGGAAGAGATATAAGAGAAAAATAAGGCTTGTAAAGTGTTTCCTTTCGTTTGTTTCAGTTCAAACTTGAAGGAAACACTTTTTTTACGTTACATGTTATAACTTGTTTTGGCGACTCAATGCATATTAGATTTTTCTATGCTTATGTCGGAATATTGTAACAACGTTTCGTATTGCTACTTGTACTTGATTTAACACGATCTATAGAGGTGCTTTTTATTTTTGAGAGCTGTTCAATGATGTTGATAAGGAATAAAGGAGTTGTTTCCTTTGCTTTAAACTGGCTCTCGAACGGCCATGGTCCATCTGTTTCGATTAAAAGTTGAGACAAAGGTACAGATGCTGCTAGCAGTTGATCTCGTTTTCGGTAACAAATTTCGGGTGTGACGGAAATGAAATAACCAGATTGGATGATTTGATCAACAACCTGTTCAGGAGCTTTCAACCAGTGAAAGTGTGCGTTGGTGATTGAATATTTTTTTACTAAGGATAAAGCGACTTCCGCCTTATCATGAACAGCATGTAGAGCAACAGGCAATTTATGTAATTTAGCTGTATGCAAGAAAAACTCGAACAACTCTAAATGTTGTTCGAATGAAGTTTCCATTTCATTAAGGTGATAATGAGGCAAACCAATTTCGCCAATTGCTGTAATTCTTTTGATTTCTTTTGAAATTAACCTTTGCCATTCCTCAATATCTCTTTCTGGAGGTTGTGGTAGTTCAGGATGGAACCCCACTAATGCATGAACAAAATTTGGGAATTTTTGTTGGAGTTCTAATGTTCTATAAGAGGAAGACAAATCATTTGCTACGGCCATCACTCTTGTCACTCCAACCTCTTGCCATTGTTCTATGTCTTTACTTAAAGTACTTGGGTCGTATTGATGCAAGTGAATATGTGAATCGATCATCGAAATCCCCCTCATTTTACTACTGTTTTCTATACCTACTCATTCAATTTCCTCCTCCCTCATATGATGATATTAGTAGTTATGTCACAGTTCATCTTGAGGAGGAACAATATGAAAGTGAAGAAATCTCTAAATTTCATCTATGAGAAGGAAGATTTCTTACTTAGACAGTTTAACATTTGTAAAAAGCACGTGCATAGCGCTTTAGAAGGAATATACGAAACCGTAATATGGCTACGTTCATCTATATTTAAAAATGTCATCAATGATCTTACGTGTTATATAACAGATGAACCGATCAACTTCCCCGGCGAACTGGCCATCGATGATGTAGAAACATTTGAGCCTGTTATTTATATCAATATTATGTCTATAACCGAATGCTTTCAAAATAAGGAATATACCATTGACTTAAAACAGGATCATGCTACTAGTTTTGAATATGCGTCATTTGTCCTGTTACATGAAGTTGGCCATTATGTTCATGCGCTAATTGGAGGAAGTGGCAAAGACAAAAAAGAGCGGCTGTATGATTATTTTGATAAAGGTGAGTATTATTATGAGCGTTTTCTCGATTCTATGACTGATGGAACATCTCATAAAGAAAAGAAAAAATACCGAAACATCCCACATGAAAAAGCAGCAGACAATTTTGCGAGGCAATATGTAAATTTAATTTGCTTGAATAATAATGGAGAATATTAAATAGGTGATAGGACAATCTATCTTTACCATTAACTTTTTATCGTTGGAGAGATAGATCCTATGACCATAACTGAGATGCTTTTTCGAACGACTGTCGCTTTTATTATTCTTTATATTCTATGCCGGTTGCTTAACAAAAAATTAATTTCTCAAATGACGTTCTTTGATTTCGTTGCGGGTATTACAATTGGTTCGATTGTAGCAAGTGGAATCATTATGAAAGACGTTCCTATTTATATGAGCATGTTTGGGCTAATTTTGTTTTGTTTTTACAGTTTCTTAACAAGTGTTATTGCAATCAAAAGTCTCCGAGGTAGAAAAATTCTAGAAGATGAACCAACGTATGTTATGAAAAATGGACAAGTACTTGAAGATGGATTGAAAAAATCAAGGCTTACGATGGATAGCTTGTTAACAAACTTACGAAAGAAAAATATTTTTAATATTGATGAAGTAGACACGGCTATTTTAGAAACGGATGGAACAGTTTCTGTCTTGAGAAAATCACCATATTTACCTGCAATGCAAAAGGATGTGTTCAACGTACAGCCTCCAAGAGGAGTGGGACAAGCTTTTATTGTTGATGGAAAGTTATTGAAAAAAAGTTTAGAACTTCTTGATAAAGATATGAACTGGGTTCGAACCGTTCTTCATGCGAAAAATGTGAGCAAAATTGAAGACGTCTTTTATGCACAGCTAGACGAACAAGGAAATGTCTACATTGATACAAGAACAGATCAAACCTAAAATCATGCTTCCAGTACAAATACTTTGAAATTTGTACTGGAAGCATTTATCATTTCCTGTATACTTACAGTGGTAACCTGTTTAAGTGCTACTTAAAGGAGGTGGGAAAGAATGAAAAATATGTCTAGTTATAATCAATTTCATGAGACTCTAAAAGAGGCATCCGATCATATTTTAGAAGTGATCAGCAAACAAATAAACGTGAATACGTTTTGCGTGGCTAGTAATGACCGAGAAACCAGTCTTATTTTTAGTGCCTTGCACCAAGACGAACACCTTTTTGACGCTGGGACAAGCTTACCTTTTTTAGATGCTTACTGAAGTCTGATCATTGGGGCAGGACGGGATCCTGTTATTATTGATAATACGTCTAAGCATCCAGTTGCTTCAACTTTAGAAGTAACCGAATTATTAAACATTAAAAGTTTTTTAGGTGTACCAATTATATTAAAAGATGGCTACATTTATGGGACGCTCTGTGCAATCGCAACAACTTACTATTCTTTTGAAGAAAAGGATATTGCGTTATTTCAATCAATGGCCTCGTTTCTAGCTCATTATATTGAACTAGAGACATCTGAACATTTATATCGGCAATTAGTCGAAAAGTCGCCTGATGGCATTATGGTTGAAAAAGATGGAGAACTAATTTATACCAATCCAGCTATTCGTGACCTATATGGGAGAGAGACAAATTTAATTGGAGAAAAAGTAACAGACATCGTCCTTCCAAGCGAAAAGTCTCACCTTTATAAAGATTCAACTGCAGTAAAGCAAAACACAGCGGAGAAGAAGTTAATTCAAGCTGATGGCTCAGCTTTACCTATTGAAACGATTGAGAAACCTCTTTTATATAAAGGTGAACAAGCAACTCAAATCATGATTCGCGATATTACATATAGAAAACAAATGGAAGAGTTTATTAATCAATCTGAAAAACTATCGGTAGCGGGTCAACTGGCAGCTGGCGTTGCTCACGAAATTAGGAATCCATTGACTGGAATAAAAGGGTTTCTTCAGCTTTTAAAAGCAACAACAAACGAGCATCATTCTTACTACGATGTGATGATGTCTGAGGTCGAACGTATAAATGAAATTGTTAATGAATTTCTTTACCTTGCTAAGCCAGAAGTCTATAAGATTGAGAAGCATGATATATTGGACCTCATTAATGAAGTGATTATGTTGCTCAATACACAAGCTATTCTAAACAACCAACAGATTGTAACCAATTTTAGTTTAGACCTGCCGAAAATCACTTGTGAAAGCAATCAAATCAAACAAGTTTTGATTAATATCATTAAAAATGCAATGGAAGTGATGAGTGAAGGTGGAGAAATTTACATTACTGTTGAAAAGTCAGAGCATAACCTAAAACTTATCGTTTGTGATGAAGGGAAAGGAATACCAAAGGAAAGATTAGTTCATCTTGGGGAACCTTTTTACACGACGAAAGAAAAGGGGACTGGATTAGGCTTAATGATATCAAGAAAAATCATTGAAGAACATAGCGGAACGTTATCCTTTGCTAGTGTTGTCAACAAAGGAACGTCTGTTACGATTTTATTGCCTATCCATTAATGTTAGGTGTCTTAGAGTGAGATCCTTTAGGTGGATCACTTAGAAGGCACCTTTTTTTCATCTGTACTTTCAATTGGGCAACATAATAATAAGTTAAAATTGTTAATGATTAGTTTTTCTTATGATAAGTATAATAAAATCCTATTTGACTTATAGGGATTATACAGATAGGATGAAAATAGTCATTTTGTACGGTGAATTTTGTTGAAAGTCGTCATTCCTACGAAAATGAACTACACAAGAAAAAGATACTTTGTGAGGTGGATATAGTTGCAACTTCAGGTAATGAACAGTCCGTTTAATCAGGAGCAGGCAGATCTCCTTAATCGCCTTCTGCCAACATTAACAGAGTCTCAAAAAGTATGGTTGACTGGGTATTTAGCAGCTACAAGTCTATCAACTGCTACAGTTGCTCCAACAGCACAAGTTGATGCAGCGGGAACACCTAGTGCTGCTCCTGTTGTGGAACAACAACCAATTTCTAAAGAAGTTACGATTCTTTATGGATCTCAAACTGGAAATTCTCAAAATTTAGCTAAGAGTACAGAAAAAAAACTTAAAGAACAAGGGTTTGATGTAAAAGTTTCATCTATGAGTGATTTCAAACCAAACAATTTAAAAAAGCTACATAATTTACTGATTATTGTAAGTACACATGGAGAAGGAGAACCACCTGATAATGCGATTTCGTTCCATGAATTTGTTCACGGAAAACGTGCTCCAAAGCTAAATGATCTTCGGTATTCTGTCTTATCTCTTGGTGATAGTTCTTATGAATTTTTCTGTCAAACAGGGAAAGAATTTGATCAAAAACTAGAAGAATTAGGCGCAACACGTCTTCATGACCGTGTTGACTGTGATTTGGACTTTGAAGAGCCGGCGGCTGAGTGGGTACAAGGCGTTCTTAATGGGTTAAATCAAACACAAGGATCTAGTCAGCAAGCTATTGTTGAGACAGCCGAGGCGCAAGCAACAGAGTCTGTTTACTCAAGATCAAATCCTTTTAGAGCGGAAGTACTTGAAAATCTAAACTTAAATGGACGTGGATCCAATAAAGAGACTCGCCATCTTGAATTGTCATTAGAAGGATCTGGTTTAACATTCCAGCCAGGAGATAGTCTTGGTGTGTACCCTGAAAATGAACCCGAGCTTGTTGCTGAATTAATCAAAGAGTTAAAAGTAGATGCAAATGAGAAGGTAACGATAAAAAATGATAGCTACTCAGTACAAGAGGCTTTAACGACACAATTTGAAATTACTGTCTTAACAAAGCCACTTTTGGAGAAAGCATCAGCCTTTTTAGCTAATAAAGAATTACAACCACTTTTAGAAGATAGTGAAAAAGTAAAAGAATATATCTATGGCCGTGATTTCTTAGATTTAGTTCGAGACTTTGGACCATGGAACGGGACAGCTCATGACTTAGTTTCAATTTTACGAAAATTACCTCCACGTCTTTATTCAATTGCAAGCAGCTTACAAGCAAATGAAGATGAGGTACATTTAACAATAGGTGCTGTTCGTTATGATGCACATGGCCGTGAAAGAAACGGCGTTTGCTCCGTTTTATGTGCAGAACGTTTACAGCCTGGTGATACTTTGCCGGTATTTATTCAAAACAATCAAAATTTCAAATTACCAGAAAGCCCTGACAGTCCGGTTATCATGGTTGGACCTGGGACAGGCATCGCACCATTCCGATCATTTATGCAAGAACGTGAAGAAATCGGAGCAGAAGGAAAGTCTTGGTTGTTCTTCGGAGATCAACATTTTGTAACTGATTTCTTGTATCAAACAGAATGGCAAAATTGGCTGAAAGATGGCACACTAACGAGAATGGATGTTGCGTTTTCCCGTGATACTGATGAGAAAGTATATGTGCAACACCGCATGCTAGAAAACAGCAAGGACCTTTTTGAGTGGCTTGAAGAAGGCGCATTTTTCTACATTTGTGGTGACGAGAAAAGAATGGCACATGATGTCCATGAAACGTTGCTTGCTATTATTGAAAAAGAAGGCAACATGAGCCGTGAGCAAGCAGAAAGCTATTTAGCTGACATGCAGCAGCAAAAACGTTATCAACGAGATGTATATTGATTGGAATGGAAGGAGTTTTTATAGATGGTTAATAAATTACTAAAAGCGCCAGAAGGACCTCCAAGTGATGTAGAACGCATTAAAGAGGAAAGCAATTATTTGCGCGGTACGTTAGCTGAGACAATGTTGGATCGGATTAGTTCAGGAATTTCAGATGATGATAACCGTCTTATGAAATTCCACGGAAGCTACTTACAAGATGACCGTGACCTTCGTAATGAAAGACAAAAGCAAAAGTTAGAGCCAGCTTATCAATTCATGCTACGAGTTCGTACTCCTGGTGGGGTATCAACACCAGAACAATGGCTTGTGATGGATGATCTAGCTCAAAAATATGGCAATGGCACATTAAAGTTAACAACTCGCCAAGCATTCCAAATGCATGGGATTTTAAAATGGAATATGAAAAAAACAATTCAAGAAATTCATGCATCATTACTAGATACAATTGCAGCCTGTGGGGACGTTAACCGTAATGTCATGTGTAACCCAAATCCGGATGAATCAGACATTCATGCTGAGGTATTTAAATGGTCAAAACAATTAAGTGATGACTTGCTTCCGCGTACGAGAGCGTATCATGAGTTATGGTTAGATGAAGAAAAAGTGGCAAGTACACCAGATGTGGAAGAAGTAGAGCCGATGTATGGAGCTTTATATTTGCCACGTAAATTTAAGATTGGGGTAGCCGTACCACCTTCAAATGATGTCGATATCTTCTCACAAGATCTTGGCTATATCGCCATTGTTGAGGATAACAAATTAGTAGGCTTTAATGTGACAATCGGCGGCGGAATGGGGATGTCCCACGGTGATAAAGAAACATATCCTCAAGTAGCAAAAGTAATTGGTTTCTGTAAGCCAGAGCAAGTATATGACGTTGCTGAAAAAATCATTATGATCCAGCGTGATTATGGAAATCGTTCAGAACGTAAAAATGCTCGTTTCAAATATACAGTTGATCGTCTTGGGTTAGACACGGTGAAAGAAGAACTTCATAACCGTCTTGGCTGGGAATTAGAAGAAGCGAAACCTTTCCACTTCGATCATAATGGTGACCGTTATGGATGGGTCAAAGGAACGAAGAGCAAATGGCATTTCACGTTATTTATTGAAGGTGGTCGTGTAACAGATTATGATGACTACAAATTAATGACGGGCTTACGTGAAATAGCAAAAGTTCATAAAGGTGATTTCCGCTTAACAGCGAATCAAAACTTGGTGATTTCAAACGTAACGAGTAAAACGAAGAAAAAGATCACTGAACTGATTGAAGAATACGGTCTAACGGATGGAAAGCATCATTCGGCCATTCGACGCAGCTCTCTTGCCTGTGTTTCGCTTCCTACATGTGGTTTGGCTATGGCTGAAGCAGAGCGTTACCTACCAAAGCTTGTAGATAAAATTGAAGCCATTGTCGATGAAAATGGCTTGCGTGATAAAGAGATTACCATCCGTATGACAGGCTGTCCAAATAGTTGTGCTCGTCCTACGCTTGCTGAAATTGGCTTTATCGGAAAAGCACCTGGTAAGTACAACATGTACTTAGGAGCTGCTTTTGACGGAAGTCGTTTGAGCAAAATGTATCGTGAAAACATTGGTGAAGATGAGATTCTAAAAGAGCTTAATGAATTGATTCCTCGCTATGCGAAAGAGCGTGAAGATGGTGAACATTTCGGAGATTTCGTTGTTCGTGCTGGTGTGATAAAGGCAACAACAGACGGAACAAATTTTCACGCGTAAGCGTTCGTTTTTCTAAGTAGTAGAGTGACAGCAAACATGTATTGTGTATTTATAACAAAGTAGCGTACTTAACACACAAAAAATACGAACTCCTCGCATTAGATTTCTAATGCGAGGTTATTTTATTATTCATAATCATGAAAGCGGTGTATTCGGTTGGAAAACGAACAAAACGATACGAAAAAATGTCCTATTTGCAAAGGAAATAATGAATGTAGCTTACCTTCGTGTTGGTGCCTGAATGAATCTTTTCCACAAGAAATTTTTTCGTTGATTCCCTCTGATCAACGAAAAAAATCCTGTATATGTAAACAATGTTTAACTCGTTTTATGCGGGAAAAGTAGTAATCTAATCAATTCTACCAAAAAAAATCTCCAAGAAATTGGGATTTTTTTGTAGGTTTATTTATTTTACAATTTTTATATTATAAGATTGGATTTTTGCCTTTGCATACGATTCAGCTAAGCCTAAGTTTTGAATATCCCTCTTTTTCACTTCTTTAAACGGGATGCTAACTTCAAATTCTACTTGAAATGGGAAAGGGATCAAGGACATTTCCTTCATATTTTGCCAGCTCGCAACGATGTTTCTCCCTTTGGAGTCTAGTAAGAAATGAGAATGGCTAAACTCATAGCTTCTTTGAAGGCCTGGTTTATTCATACATATATATAAAGATAAGTGATCGCATAGTTGCAGCAGATTTAAGTGAGGAAAAATTTGTTTTTTTTCAACTGTTGCGTTTATGTGAAGAAGATTCTTCAATTTGTTTTGGCGTTTGTGTTCATGTGCTAAGAATGATTGATACTCATCATTCTTTTCGCCTAATAACGCGCAAAAATGAAGACTACATAATAATGCTGCGTAGGGATTCATTTGCTCTACTTCATCAATCCCGTGTTTATAGTGGACGAGTTTAGGGACAGTGGGAAAGTCAAGAAACGAGTAGGGAGCTTGTTTTGCATCATTCCAAAAAGGTGTATGGTCTAATGCGAGCCATCCCCGGTCATGTTCATATACGCTAAACAATAGATCGTCTTTTCTGCCAACCTGTTCATAAAAAGAATGATTCCATTTTTTCGCAAATTCTCCCGAAACAGCCGCATGGTTATGTTGTGAAATTAAAACAAAAGCATCTCCCTTTTCACGTACAATCAAAAGCGATTCCCCCCTGTACTTTTTAATAGCACTTCACTTTATATGTATTTTTAATTCGATTTTTCTGTGATTAATGAAGGCTAATCATTCTGATTACCAACAATCCCATAAAAGAATATATTCGTGATATCTTCAGTTAATGGTAGGATCTTCTCATAGATGTCTTCACGTTGTATATAATCCTTTAACATTTGGACATAGAAAAGGATCGCTTCATCAGATAGGTTAGGATGGATGTAGCCTTGTTCTTTTCCTTCTTTAAATAGAACGGTAAAATAAGGTACAGCTTTCTCAACATAGATCTTTTCTATATAATTTCCCTCTGTTGTATATTCCTTCATTAAATATTGATAGAATTCTTCATTTATTTGAGCAGCCACTTCCTTTTTATTAAATACGATTGCTTTAATTTTTTCTGGAAAAGGCAGGTCACTGTAAACAATTTTTTCGAAATCATTAGATGCTTTGTCTACGTAATAGATAAATACATCATGAATTAGTTGATGTTTGCTCTCGAAATAATTATAGATCGTAACTTGTGATACATGTGCTTCTTTTGCTATTTCAGCAATGGAAACTTTGGAAATTCCGAAGTCCATAAAAAGGGTTAATGCAGCTTCAAGTATATTTCGTTTTTTTTGTTCTTTTCGTCGTTGGAACCCATCCATTCCGTTCACCTCATATATATTTTAAACAAAGTTTTGAATTATAACAAATAATATAGTTCAAAATATCTTGCAAAAAGGCATTCATTTGTATATTATGAACTATATAAGTTCAAATATTTCAAAACTTTATAAGTAGAGAGTACTTTGGTGGGAGGGGTCGTTCATGTCTGTACTTACGGTAACAAATGTAACGAAAAAATTCGGGAAATTTACAGCATTAAACGATGTGAATTTTGAAGTGAATAAAGGGGAAGTGTTTGGCTTTATTGGTCCAAATGGTGCGGGAAAATCAACAATGATTCGGATTTTGCTTGGTATGTTACAAGCTTCAGAAGGGAACGCAAAGATCTTTGGTAAAGATGTGTGGAAAGAGGCTGTTAGCATTCATAAACATATTGCTTACGTACCAGGGGATGTGAACTTATGGCCAAATCTTACTGGTGGTGAAGTGATTGACTTGTTCATTAAATTGCGTGGAGGGGACCAAACAAACCGACGTGATGAGTATATTGAAAGGTATAACTTAGATCCTTCTAAAAAATGTCGAACGTATTCAAAAGGAAATCGACAAAAAGTGGCCTTAGTTTCCGCCTTCGCCTCAGATGCAGATTTTTATATTTTAGATGAGCCAACGTCAGGTCTTGATCCGTTAATGGAACGAATATTTCAGGAATGTGTAGCTGAAGCAAAATCCGCTGGAAAAAGTGTTTTGCTTTCTAGCCACATATTATCGGAGGTAGAACGGCTTTGTGACCGAGTCGGTATTATACGTCAAGGGAAAATGATTGAGACGGGTACATTGCAAGAGTTAAGACATTTAACTAGAACAAATCTTCAAATCGAAACGAAACAACAGATTCCTGAATTGCTTCAACAAAAGGGTGTGCATGATTTAGTAGTAAAAGACAATGCGGCGTCATTCCAAGTTGACACAGAGGAACTTGATCACATTATGAAATATGTTAGCCGGTACGGGCTTGTGAAATTGGAAAGCACTCCTTTGACCCTTGAAGATTTATTTATGCGATATTATGAAGGGCCTTCTGACAATGGGGGAGGGAAATCGTGATGGGGAAACAACTAACCTATCAAACAAAAATCTTATCGCGTTTTATTTTGCACCGAGATCGTGTGCGAATCCCAATATGGATCTTCTCGTTAACGCTAATGACGGTTGTGACGGCTACGTCTTTTTCAGGTTTATACCAAAATGATGCGGAACGACAGGTGATGGCAGAAACAATGAAAAATCCGGCTATGACAGCAATGGTTGGACTTGGTTATGGATTAGATAATTACACGACCGGTGCCATGATGGCACACCAGATGTTGCTGTTTACAGCCATTGCCATGGCGATTATGAGCATTCTTTTTGTTACACGGCATACAAGAGCGGATGAAGAAGAAGGGAGATTGGAATTGCTTCGTTCCTTACCAGTTGGTAGGTTAACGAATTTAATGTCAACTGTTAGCATTTTATGTGGGCTTCATATTATAATAGCTATTTTAATTGGTTTAAGTTTATTTAGTCTTCAAGAAGAAAGCATGAATGTACAAGGTTCGTTATTGTACGGAGCGGCTTTAGGATCAATTGGGATCTTTTTTACAGCGATTACGTCCATTTTTGCTCAATTATCTGATCATTCACGTGGAACAATTGGTTTATCGTTAGCAGTATTGGGATTATCCTATATAATTCGAGCGATTGGTGATGTAAGCAATGAGATGATATCATGGCTTTCTCCACTCGGATGGATTTTACGTACAGAAGTGTATGTGACAAATAATTGGTGGCCGGTATTATTAACGGTTGGATTTTCATGTGTTTTATTTTGTCTTGCTTTTTATTTAAATGCGACTAGGGATATCGGGTCAGGACTACTTCCCTCTAAACCTGGAAGAAAGCAAGCTTCTACCTTGCTGACCAACCCTTTGGGATTAGCATTCAGACTTCAACGTACGAGTGTTCTCTCTTGGGCGCTTGGCATGTTTGTTTTAGGAGCTTCATATGGTTCGGTATTTGGTGATTTGGATTCTTTTTTTGCTACGAATGAAATGATGAGCCAACTTTTCCCACCAATAGAGGGACTGTCCTTGACGGAGCAGTTTTTAACGATGTTAATGTCGGTCATTGCTATGATATGCACAGTTCC
This sequence comes from Halalkalibacter wakoensis JCM 9140, assembly GCF_000513095.1. Lineage (GTDB taxonomy): Bacteria > Bacillota > Bacilli > Bacillales > Bacillaceae_D > Halalkalibacter > Halalkalibacter wakoensis. The sequence continues at coordinate 15,307 of NZ_BAUT01000005.1, read as the reverse complement.
TCCATTAATAATTTTATTGAAACTTTCAAGTGAAGAAAAGAAAGAGAGGATCGAACACTTGTTTTCACGCGCGGTATCTCGTGGTAGCGTGTTGGGAAGTTACATTCTTCTATCCTTTGTTTTTGGGTTTGTCATGTTATTTTTAGCTCTATTGGGTTTATGGGGGGCATCATCGGTCGTTATGGAAGAACCCATCTCATTTTCTTTAATGTTACAAGCATTGATGATTTATTTACCGGCAATGTGGTTTATGATTGGGTTAGGTGTTTTTACTATTGGAATACGCCCGAAGCTTACAAGTCTTACTTGGATGTATTTAGGATATTCTTTCATTGTCGTTTATCTAGGGGGGATGCTTCAATTCCCCGAATGGCTAAGCCTGCTCTCCCCCTATGGTATATCCCTCAATTACCCGTAGAAGAAATGAATGTTCTCAATGTTGTTTTATTAACTTTTCTATCTATTGCCTTTATGATACTTGGTTTTCTAAGCTATAAACGTCGTGATTTAATTGGATAATCAATTAGGCCCTTAAGATTCTTGTTGAATCTATAAGGGCTTTTTTCTTGTGGGATACGGTTGATTCTTTTAAATGAAGGCAACAATGATTGAAAGAGAAGTAACTTCAAGAAAAGAGGAGTAGGAAATGAGCTTTGAAAATCAAAAAGACACATATAAAAGGCGAAACCTCTGGTCTGGTATTTTATTTGGTTTAGGCCTTATTGCTTTTTTGGACGAAATGGTTTTTCATCAATTATTAAGGTGGCACCATTTTTACGATCAATCTACGACAGATATTGGCCTTATTTCAGATGGGTTATTTCATGCGTTTAGTTGGTTTGCGACGATAGGTGGTTTGTTTTTGTTTGCGGATTTGCGGAGAAGACAGGCTGTTTGGCTCACTCGTTGGTGGGCAGGTGTTTTTTTAGGGGCGGGAGTATTTCAACTGTATGATGGAATCGTTCAACACAAGCTGATGCGCCTGCATCAAATTCGATATGTCGAGAATGTAATGATCTATGATGTCATTTGGAATGTTGGTGCCATTGTCCTGATTGCAATTGGGGTCATTCTTCTTAGACGAACAAACTCTAATAAAAAGCAAGGAAGTGTTTCAGAACATGCATGATCATTCACATACGATGGGAGTAGGACCACAACTTATTTTAGTCATTCCATTCGTTCTTGCGTTTTTTGCATATATGCTTGCAATTATTGTTTCAAATCGCACGTATAAAGAGTGGCCTCTTTACCGAACGTTATGTTGGGGAACGGGTATTCTCTTTGCAACCGTTGCGGTTTTTGGACCACTAGCTGAAAAAGCGCATATGGATTTTACCGTACATATGGTTGGTCATTTATTTCTTGGGATGATTGCACCCTTGTTGATGGCTCTTGCTGCACCAATGACTTTATTGCTTCGGACTCTTTCTGTAAGCAGAGCTAGGAACGTAATGCGAGTTCTTAAAACGAAACCTTTCCGTTTTTTGACAGATCCGTTCATAGCCTCCATTTTAAACATAGGAGGGTTATGGCTGTTATACACGACAAGTTTGTATACAGCTATGCATGAGTATGCTTTTATTCATGTATTGATTCATGCGCATGTGTTTTTAGCTGGATATATATTTACGATATCGATGATTTATATCGATCCCATTCCACATAGAACAAGTTATATGTATCGTTCTATTATTTTAATTATCGCCCTTGCAGGTCATGGAATTTTGTCAAAGTTTCTTTATGCGAATCCTCCAGCAGGTGTTGCTATTACTGACGCTGAAAAAGGATCCATGCTCATGTATTATGGGGGAGATGCTGTAGATATTGTGATCATTTTTATTCTTTGTTTGCAGTGGTATCGATCAACTAGACCAAAGCAAATGTTTGAGTCGCAACACTCCATCTAGAGTGTAATGATTTTCTTGATTTAAAGGTTATCTCTCTTGGGATGAAGATCCTGTGGATGATCGATAAAAGATGTCCCAGAAGGCCAAAACAAACCTTCTGGGTTTTTTTATCGATTATTTCCAGAAAACCACTAATGAAACAAGGGATATTTTGTTATATAATATTCCTTCTAGCTCAAAAATAAACACATTTTATATAGATGAAATTTAAATAGAAAAGGGGAAAATACATGGCTAAGAAATCAATGATTGCTAAGCAAAAGCGTGTGCAAAAGTACGGTGTTCGTGAATACACTCGCTGTGAAAAATGTGGTCGCCCGCATTCTGTATTGCGTAAATTTAAACTTTGCCGTATATGCCTCAGAGAATTGGCTCATAAAGGTCAGATTCCTGGTATGAAGAAAGCTAGCTGGTAAGGAATAAGAGGTTGGTATACAAACGTATTTGTTCGTCATTAGAACATTTTATGTTTGAACCAACCTCTTTTTTACTTTTCTAAAATTTAAGTGCTATTTTTCTAAAGTATTAGTAAGGGGGTCTGTTTGTTCCCATGCTTCACCAGCTTGAAGCAATAATTTCTCTGTTTGATGATTGCCTATGAACTGCATCCCAACAGGAAGCCCTTTGCTGCACCTACCCATAGGTACTGATAGACTAGGTGTTCCTGTTACATTTGCAGGTGACGTAAATGGCATGCATTTTTTGGTTATTGCTAAATTTTGCGCAATCCAATCGTCCTGAAATTTCGGAGTTGTGATTGGAATCGTAGGGGCAACCATCATATCAACATCCTCAAATTCTTTTTTGATTGCTTCCGTTAACGAGCGACGAACTTGCTGAGCTCTTACATATTGAGGAGTGTGTGTTAAGACTCCAGCCGTGAAGAAAGTTCGAACATCTGAAGCGTACTGTTCTGGGATCTGTTGTAATTTTTCATAATGATAGGTGGCGGCTTCACCTGTTGTAATAACATAATTAGAAAACGATGACATTTCTAGTTGAGGAATTGAAATTTCTTTAACCATAGCTCCTAGTTCCTCTAGTTTGAGCAATGCTTGTTGAAACAATTGTTCAACTTCTGGATCTAAGCCTTGTAGAAAGAAAGATGGAACACCTACTTTTAAACCTTTTATGCCTTTTGATAGATTATGAGTATAATCTGTTGCACGTGTTTTGATGCTTCCAGGATCTTCTGCATCATAACCGGCCATCACATTCAACATGAGTGCTACATCTGAAACACTACGTGCCATTGGGCCCGCATGGTCTAAAGACCAAGCGAGTGGGAGGACGCCATTTGTACTGACAAGTCCGTATGTTGGCTTCAATCCATATATGCCACACATAGCAGCTGGTACTCGGATGGACCCAAACGTGTCAGTACCTGTAGCTAGCGTGGCTAATCCAGCAGCTAAGGCTGCAGCACTACCTCCACTTGAGCCACCTGGACTATAATCGATATTCCATGGATTACGTGAGTGTCCATAGACTGGGTTGGTATTCGTCAACCCTCCACCAAATTCATGCATGTTTAATTTCCCAGTCATGATCCCACCAGCACAGCTTAGTTTTTTGACAGTTGTTGCAGTAGTATGAGGAATATAATCAGATAAAATGCCTGATCCAACCGTCGTCCTAATTCCTTTTGTTTCATAATTGTCTTTGATTCCAACTGGGATACCATGAAGTGGTCCTTCGTAGACACCATTCATAATTTGAGATTCTGCATGCCTGGCTTTTTCAAGAGCTAGCTCTGGAAGAACTGTAATATACGAGTTTACCTCACCATCTAATTGATTGATTCTAGAAAGTATTGTCTCGATAAGTTCTACTGGCGAGACTTTTTTTCCTTTGATTAAAGGAGCCAGTTCTGTAGCTGAAAGGGCATGTAACTCAGTCATGTCGAATCACATCCTTATCAAGTATAACAAAAGGGACTTCTTCATGAAGGTCTGGATCCACTCGTAAAAATTGTTCAGCTTCATAAATGTCATTCATCACGTTCATAATGTATGGAAGATCGGATGGGATTGTTGAGATTGAATGCAACTGCAATGTTTGTTTAATGAAGTCTTGAGCTTGCATAATAGGCATTCCTCCAAAAAAAAGATACTACTACTTTATGAGATAAAGAGGAGAATGTACCTTGTTTCTTTGTGAGAAAAGAGGAAGGGAGATAAAGGGGATCATGGCAGTGGATTGAGTCTACTTACGTTACGTTATCTGGAATGGGAAGCTACATTTTATAAGTTAATAAACATAAGAACAACTGCTAAAACAGGAAACATTCCTCTTTATTAGTTGTTCTCTTTTACATGTATATGAATTGATTTAGTTTCTACTATCATCCTTATTGTTTTGCTTTTACGGTTTCATGGATACTCTCTAGTTGCTCTAAAGTTAAATTTGCTAATGATTGTTTTATTTCTTCCTCAATGTTTTTTCGATTATTTTCACGATACTGGTCCCACCAGTTACGTAATCCTTCGGTATTGGAAAGAAGGTACTCGATATCAATTTCCTCAACTTCATCATCAGCAAGGTAATGCAATACAGCAGCTAACCATTCTGATAGTTTATGTATTTCTTCCTCTTTTTCACTTGAACCAAGATCTTTTTCAACGTTTGCGTCTGCTGTTTTCCTTGGCATAAAATCACCCCTATGTCTTTCGGTCATTTCTTATTTTGGACATTTCGCCTCTGTTCTATGAATGTAATTGTTAACGAATATTTGACTAGTGGTATGAAATGATTCTTTTTTAAAACGGTCACGTATCCCTTTATCAATGAATAAAGTAAACGATAAGGATATTAGGTTTTTAACTTAATTGCAAAAGAGTAAATTAAGTTCTTTCTAGCCTTAGCAATTATAGAAAGCCAGGACTAGGAGGGGAAATGATGGCAGTTGTTATTAATTTTTTAGCGATTAATGTTAATTCTCAATCAAACAATGCAGGTGTTTTTATAGGCGTCAATAATCAAGTTGGTTGGGATGGTCACACAAAATTTAGTATGGGAAATGGGCAATTTCTTGGGCTTAACGGATCAGTAAACAATATTAATATTTTAAATGATGCTGATGTGATCGATGCACCAATAAATGATCAAGATATCAAGCCAGGAATCCAAAATCAACAGTTATAAAGGGAGGTTACCGGATATGGCAGTATCTGTAAACTTTGCTGCGGTTAATATTAATACTCAATCTAACAATTCTGGTTTATTTATTGGTTCAAACAATCAAACAGGTTGGGATGGACATACTAAATTCAGTTTTGGAAATGGACAATTTCTAGGTATGAATGGAACAGCGAACAATATGAATATCGTAAATGATACAGATGTCATTGATGCACCAATGAATGATCAAGATGTTAAGCCGGGTGTTCAAAATCAGCAACTGTAGGAGGGAGTAAACTGGCAAATACAGCGATGATACAAGTGAATTTTGCAAACTTAAATATAAATAATGTCCAAGATGGTTCAGGTATCTATTCAGGTTCCAATATTGCCAATGGCTGGACAACAATTCATAAAGAAAACAGTGGGTTTGGTTCCGTTAGCAACGCCATTATCGTAAATAATCTATCTTATGTTTATGATAATGATTTCATTGATTCTCCAATTGATGACCGCGATGTCTACTTGTGTCCTAATTACCCGGATGAAAGGGATATTAATGTTGATTTTCAATCGATCAATGTCAACTCCCTAATTAATAACTCGTCGATTGCGATTGGAGAAAATAACCAAGTTGGTTGGAATGGCCATAGTAAAAGAAATCATGGAAATGGTTCCTTCACAGGAAAAAGCCTTCATGCAAATTATTCTACCTCGGTAGAAGATAATGATTTTATTGATGCTCCAATTAACGACCAAGACTATAAGCCTGGATATATGAATCAATCATATTAACGAATGATCACGATTTAGGTTTTTTACTATCTTCGTCATCATCTATATCTTCAGGTTCTTGCTCGATACTTGTGTCAGCCATTTCTTCTTGTATCGAAGCAAGAATCTTTTCTTTCATCCATTCGGGAATATCTTCATTTGAATCCCCATTAAACATATCAAGTGCATCTCCATCGTCTAAAAGGGTTTGAGCATCGATAAACTCATTTCCATCTCCGCTAATTGATCCAAAACCTTGTTGTGTTTCTTCTCGCTTTTTACACCAGCATTTGTATTATGGCCTAAATTAACACTAGAAGCCCCTTCAACTGTTCCGATGCGAATGGAACCAATATAAAATGTTGGCGAGAAATTTGATGGCATCAGGTTAACAACTCCAATCACAGAAACTAATGTTTATTTTTTATTTCTTTTGAAGAATATCTACATAGTCCTCATCATACGTCACACTATGGTTATTAATCGATACATTGTTCTCGCCTTGAATATTGCCAAATCCTTCATTTTGCTTCGACGCACTCTTCCAGTTTAAGTGAATGTTCCTACCTGAAAAAATAGCAGAGCTTTTTCGTATCTCTTGAACAGAGAGGCTATTAAACGTAATTTTTACCATTGTTTCACCACCATCCTTCTTAATACATAGTCTATTTTAAAATAAAAGTAATATGATAAAACAAAACGGTATGTCTGTAATGAAAGAAGAGAAGGTGATGTAATGAATAATGACAGCTTCGGAAAAGGACCTATGGATTGGGATCAATTTCAAAATATATTTAAAAATAAAAATTTTATGGGAAATCCCTTTTTGATAAAGATACTAAGGATCCACAATGGATTGAACAATACGTTCAAGATATTCTAAAAAACTCTTTACCCAATATGAACGGAGAGGGTCCTGTATCACAAAGTCAAACTGGAATAAGTGAAAATGCTAATCAGCCTGAATCAGATTATCCTACTAGGAGTATGAACAAGCCAACCTCTACGATACAAAAGGAACTTTTTGAAGGACATTACCATATGATTTTAAAAGTATTGCTACCGGATCATGTTCACCCAGGACAGTTACAGATTCATCATGCCTTCCATCTCATAAGAATTGACGGTCTGCCAAATCAAGGGCCTGAAATCATCCAATTGCCGACAATTGGCAAACGAGAGGGTGTAATGGCTGTCTGTAAAAATAATGTTCTTGAAGTTAACATACCAAAAGAAGAAGCAATTCCTTTTCAGGAAGTGAATATAGTCTATGAATAACCAAAAAGAAAAACTACCGTAACGGAAAAGATCGGTAGTTTTTTCGTATTATTTTCTTTTAATGGAGAGCTGGTTCATGAATTCTTCCTCTTGTTTCGCTAGACTAATTTCTAATATGCCGTCTTTGTACAAGGCTTTCCCTGCTTTATTGCGAACTAGGCTTGGAAGTTTGATCGTTATTGAATCATGTTGGTGAAAGCCGGATATAATCACTTTAGTAGTATTGTATTCAATCGTTACATGATTGATATCTTCATAATCCGGAATTTCCAGTTGGATAATTATAAAACCATGTATCTCAATGACATTTGGCTCAATAGTGACTAGACTCAAAGTGGGATTAGGCTTACTTCTATTGGAATTGGGTTGAGAACCAACTACTTCTTGATTTGCAGGTTCTTCTCTTTGTTCCTGCTGCTCGTTTGGATTAGTCATATTACCTAAATACTGTGATAACATATTTTGAACATAATCATCTATACCTGAGACTACACTATTCTTATTATCCATATTAGGTAAAAAGTTATTCAATGGATTAAATTTATCCCAATTCATTGTTTCTCACCCCTTTAATAATATTTTCTTAGGCCAAGCATATATATAATGTAACGGTTGTAGAGAGGTGTGAGTTCAATGAATTCTCATAGAAATCAAATCTCAATAAAACATGAAACTAGAAGTGAAACTGATATTAATCATACCCAGCAAAAGACTAGCTATCTTCTATATTTCAATGTTGGAAAGGCTTTAAAAGAATGAATGTAAAAACGTTCTTTCAACTTTTTTCTGGGAAAGTAAAGAGACAGCCCGATCACGATATTAGAGAGATCATAAAGAAATTTGAAAGGCTAGAAGAACTCATTGAACAAAAAAAAGAAACTAAAGTTGAATACAATATTACAGTAAACCAATTAGACATACATGAACCCAATTTAGAAAACTTAACATTTCGGTTAGATCAATTAGACATAGAAGATTTAAGTGGTGCACTAAATTTGGGCAATAATTTCGGTGTGCGTGTAAATGAGGACAAAATCAAAAAGCTCGAGAAAGAAATGAACAAACAGATTCGTAAAAGGGGAAAAAAAGAAGAAATAAAAACAAATAAAGAACCGCCCCATATGACTGTGCAACCACAAGAAAATGGTTATTCCTTTAAATTTAAACAAAACGATTAAGTTTCGATAACCCTTCTTACTAATACTATGCTAAGAAGTTTATTACGTTCGCTTAAAATGTTATTAATGTCATACAAGGCGAAGATGGCTCCGTTAACCTAACGGCGGTTATAGGATTGATTGGCTTGTCGTCGTTGTGGGTCCATTTCACTTACAGCATGATTCACAATGTTCGTCGCAACTTTTGCTTGTTCCTCATCTGTTTTTGCTTTTTTAATCATTTGACGGACTTCATCAGCATTGTTAGTAAACACGGTCATCGCTCCTTAGGATTTTAGTTATATGATGGTTATGTTTGTCGGTTAATATGCAAGGGAGAACACCAAGTACTAATGGTGTAACTTTTAAAGAAGAAGGGATATCTAGCATTACTATCTGATGCCGGGGCGATGGCCTACAAAAGTGTAGACAACTCTGGCATGAAAGAAAGGGATACAGTTATGATTCTTGGTTGTGGTCCTTTAAATCGTAAATTTTGAGGATTATGAAAATGTTGGGGCATTCCTGCATGACATGACAAACGGCGGAGCAGGTGTCGTCATTGACTGTGTTGAAATGGATAGGGAAATGACAGATTTAGAATTCGTTATAACTGGCTTAGAAACTTCAGGGTGGTTCTATGAGTGCGTTAGTGATGGCAAGGTAAGCTGTAAGGAAGGGCGGCAATATCCAAGTTACAGTGGTCTATGCTTCGCGTTATAACGCATTTCCTTATGGGGATATTTTTCAACGTAACGTAAAGTACGAACCGGACAAGCACCTGTTATTCATTACATGCCATACTTACATGATTTAATTTCTGAGGGGAAAGTAGATTTGAGCGATATTATTACACATAAACTTCCAATTGAAAGAGCGAAATTTGGATATGATATTTTTGATACTAAAAGAGATGATTGTATTAAAGTTGTCTTACAGCCATAGATCACAAACAAAACGTTTTAAAAAAAGGTTCATTTACTAGAGGCTGTTCTCCAAAACTAGTATTACCCCTAGTAAATGTTAACAATTATATATGGTGCGTTTCTAATTGTATTCATTTATTGGAGCCTTTTTTTATTGCTTCAAGGTAATTATCAAACATAATCGTCTGATAATGCTTAACTAGATCTCGGAATTCTACGTCCGTAAACATAGGTCCAACCTTTTCGTTTCCTACCATCATTTCTGGCTCAATCACGATAGAAGGCTTTAACTTATTTTCCATTTCTTTATATATTGCATTTTTTTTCATTTTTCATCCACCACCTGAAATTTTTATAAAGGCAAAAACTTTTTCATCTGTACTAAAGTCTATTCAGCTAATGCTCTCATCGGAAGGGACATATGCCTAAATACCCAAATTAAAATTTCATAAAAATCTATAGGATACCCTAAACAGTAGCGTTAAGGAGGTTTTTGCGATTTAGGACGTAGACAGTTATTGTTCATGTGATTCCAATCACATTGACTGATTGGATATTCTGTTACCCTTAAAAAAAGGGGGATTCAATCATGAGTCAATTGTGCGGACTTGCAGGCAATGAATCAATAACACTATGTGCACCTCTTCAAAAACTAAAAGGTGAACATATACCTTTAAGAAAACAAATGGAAAACCTATATGAAATGTCCATTTCTATGGAGGAAGAAAAGGACATTGGAGCAATGAAAGAAAAGTTATTGCTGCTTCGTAACGGAGTCATTAATTTCGTCAGTCACCTAGATCCTCATTCAGAAAAAGAGGAAGGTGTTTTGTTCCCAATGGTTGCAAATTATATAGGGAAAGATTTCGGTCCTATATTTGTTATGGAATATGAGCATGATCAAGCTAAAGCTAATTTGAAAAAATTTTTAGAAAGAAGTGCGGCTGTCGAATTGGATGCGACTATAACTGAATTACCACCAATCGCCCAGCTGTATAACGAAGCCTATCATATATTACAAGGACATTTTGTGAAAGAAGAAGAGATATTATTTCCGATGGCTGAAAAACTTTTAACTATTGAAGAAAAACACCGATTAGAAAAGCTACTATAATGACTAAGTGAACACTTGGACTCTACCCTGGTGTTCACTTTTTTTGATAGAAGATCGTAATTATGAAGAAACCCTCCTATAACAACGTGATGTACCTCACATCAGAACTTTTGAAAGAGGATTATACTAGACATAACTGATTGGGGGGATTGTGTGTTTAATCGTGATTTTCATAAAAATCCATTTATTGTTATTTGGGAACTTACAAGAGCATGCGAATTAAAGTGTCTACATTGTCGAGCTGAGGCTCAACATCATAGACACCCTCATGAGCTTACGTTTGATGAAGGAAAGAACCTTATTCATTCAATTTATGAAATGGATAACCCGATGCTTGTATTTACTGGTGGGGATCCACTTATGCGTCCAGATATGTTTGACATTGTAGATTATGCAGTAAAAAAGGGGGTACGAGTATCGATAACACCAAGTGCAACTCCAAATGTAACAAAAGAGATCATTCAAAAGGCAAAAGAAGTGGGTCTTTCAAGATGGGCGTTTAGTTTAGATGGACCAACAGCTTCGATACATGATCATTTTAGGGGAACTAAAGGGTCGTTCGAATTAACAATCAAGGCGATCCATTATCTTCATAAGCTGAATATTCCCGTTCAAATTAATACGGTTGTTTCTAAATATAACGTGAATGTACTAGAAGAAATGGCAAAGGTGGTAGAAGAGTTAAACTGTGTTTTATGGAGTGTGTTTTTCCTTGTACCGATAGGACGAGGCAGTGAAAAGGATATGATTTCACCAGCAGAACATGAACGAGTGTTTCACTGGCTTCATCAACTAAATAAAAACGTCACCTTTGATATTAAAACAACAGCTGCGCAGCATTATCGTCGTGTTGTTATTCAACAGAAAATGAAAGAAACGTCAACTTTTGATCAAACAGTTCGTTATGAGGATGCACTATTCAAGGGAATAACGAGCCCATTCGACGGACTCGGACGAGCACCAAAAGGCGTGAATGATGGGAACGGTTTTGTTTTTATCTCGCATGTAGGGGATGTCTATCCGAGTGGATTGTTGCCTGTAAGAGCAGGGAATGTCAGAGAAACACCATTAGCGGAGATTTACCGTGAATCTCCTATATTTAAAAATTTACGTAATCCTGATAAATATAAGGGGAAATGTGGTGTCTGTGAATTTCGCTATATTTGTGGAGGATCTAGATCTAGAGCATATGCCATAACAGGGGACTACATGGAAAGTGAACCTTACTGTGTGTACATTCCGAAAACATTAAGAAAACAGAAGAGTGAAAAACATAGAAGTAGGAGCACACAGATTCATCTCTGAAACGACAGAAAAAGTTGCAAAGCCTAAAAACTAAAAGGAAAAAGGGTAGAAAGACCACGGGCAAAAATCTAAATTTCTCTTAAAGAGGAAGGGGAACCATGATGAATAGAACGAAATTACCTATTGTTTATTCATGTTCAGGGTGTTCTTCGGCTGCTCAAACCGCCAACATGATTGCAGTAAAAATGGATAGGGAAAATGTAGCTGAGATGTCCTGTATTGCTGGGGTTGGTGGTGATGTGAAGCCACTAGTAAAAATGGCGAAATCCGGTCGAGAGATCATCGCTATTGACGGTTGCATGTTATCATGTTGCAAAAGCTCTTTATCAAGGCATGAAGTTAAGCCCAAGCATCATTTTGTGTTATCTGACTTTAACATACCTAAACTTATGGGAAAAGACCCGAACCCTGAACTATTCTCGAATGCCTACTCTCAAATTTTAGAGCAAACCCGAATAAGTAACTAACCATCACTAGAAGGAATATCCATAACGTCTATAAAAGAAACCTGTTGTGTGGTGTTCCTTTTTTTAAATCTCAACTTAAACTCATGTAAAATAAATATTGATAATAGGTTAAAACCCGATAACTTAAAACCTATTGCAATAGCCCTTCCAAAAATGTTCATTGCCCCATCTACTAATACTAATTACATTGACTAGAGGTGATGACATGAGGCGAAAGTTAGAGAAGTTTGTTGACAGCTTACCGATAATGGAAACGCTACAACCAAAAACAAAAGGGAAAAATTATTATGAAGTAAAAATTCAGGAATTCAAGAAAAAGTTACATCGAGATCTGCCTCCAACAACATTATGGGGATATAATGCACAATTCCCTGGACCAACTATTGAGGCAAATAGCAATGAACCTGTTGAAGTGAAGTGGATCAATGAGCTACCGAATAAACACTTCCTTCCAGTTGATTGGTCGATTATGAATAAAGACCTTCCAGAAGTACGCCATGTTACACATTTACATGGAGGGAGAACTCCTTGGGTAAGCGATGGTTATCCCGAAGCATGGTACACGAAAGACTATAAAGAGGTAGGCTCTTTTTTTAAAGAAGAGGTTTATAGGTATTTGAATGAACAGAGGGCTATGATGTTGTGGTACCATGACCACACAATGGGAATCACACGACTAAACAACTATGCTGGTTTAGCTGGTGCTTATATCATTAGGGATAAACATGAGAAATCTTTAAATTTGCCAGAAGGAGAATATGAGGTTCCGCTTATTATTCAGGATAGGACGTTTAATGAAGATGGCTCGCTTTTTTATCCAACAGGACCTGAGGATGGAGGAGAGGATCTTCCAAATCCTTCTATTGTGCCTGCCTTTTTAGGAGATACGGTTTTAGTGAATGGAAAAGTATGGCCATATTTAGAGGTTGAACCAAGAAAATATAGATTTAGAATTTTAAACGGTTCCAACACACGCAGTTATCAACTGCATTTAGATTCCAATCAAGAAGTATATCAAATTGGATCAGATGGGGGATTATTAGAAAAGCCTGTACAAATGAACAAGATCCCAATTGAATCTTCTGAACGGATTGATGTAATCATCGACTTTTCTCAGTGCGACGGAGATGAAATTGTATTAAAAAACGATCTTGGTCCTGATGCGGATGCTGAAGATGAAACAAATGAGATTATGAAATTTAAAGTATCAAAGCCATTAAAAGAAAAGGATACTAGTGTTATTCCTAAGCGATTATCTACAATTCGTTCTTTACGAAACAATAAAATTTCGACACATCGAAACTTGAAATTAGTTGGTTCAACAGATGACTTTGGACGTCCACTTCTTTTATTAAATAATAAAAAGTGGGCAGATCCAACGACAGAAAAACCGAAAGTAGGGGATACAGAAGTATGGTCATTCATTAATACAACGGACTTTGCACACCCGATGCATATACACTTAATCCATTTTCAGGTATTAGATCGACAGCCTTTTGATTTAGAAAGATACAATCATGATGGAACAATCATTTATACAGGACCGCCAAGAGCTCCAGAACCAAATGAGCGTGGATGGAAAGATACTGTTTCGGCACCGGCTGGTCAGATTACTCGTGTAATCGGAACATTTGCTCCGTACACCGGAAACTATGTTTGGCACTGTCATATTCTAGAACATGAAGATCATGATATGATGCGTCCAATGAAAGTAATCGATCCCAAACAGAGAAAAGATAAAAGCTAATATGAGTATGTCATTCCATGCTTTAGCAGCATGGAATTTACATAATGATGTACGTTGAATCAAAAGAATATACATTATTATTATTTGAAATACTTATGAGAAAGGCATTTTTAGTTTATGTATATAACTTTGCTTCATTTTTTTATGAACCAAAGTTATATACATAAAATGAAAATGACACAAACTTATATACAAATATAAAAGTAAATTACGTGGAAAGCTTAATGTTTGATATTCTAATAATACAAACACTTATCTTTTTAACGTTGGTCTACAAATGTGGAATATTGTGGAATGATAACTAGAGTTAATTTCCTATTGTATAATTTAATTACATTCCTTTGGAGGTTGGGGCTAACGGAAATTGGAATTAATCTTAATTAGGACGCTTTTTAAATTTAAATATAATTTTGTCCATAATTTCTATTTAAAATGAAGGTTTTTGCTAAACTTTGTAATTGTAGAGCGAATTTTGAAAATAAAAGTCTAGGTGAGTTGTTGATTGTTCCAAGAAGCGGTTTACTAATTTTTCCATATTCAATTAATTAAATGTGTGGAGGTGAGTTGGTATGGCTGATTATAAAGAAATTGACTGTTGGAATTGTGACTGTCTGGAACTCCATAAGGAAATAGACGATGATGTATGGAAGTGTCAAAGGTGTGGATGCAAATCATCTGAATAAACTTATTATCTTCTGCATTTAGGCTACTGTATCATAAATTTTGATGAGTGTACGCCCAGAATATTAGAGAGTTTCTGGGCACTAGTTAAAAGTGTTAACATACATTAGATCAAAATAAATTACTCAACGGAAATTTCTTTTCTGTACTTTACCATAGGAACGGTCCTGTCAACATATGGACCTTTTAGGTTTTCATACTCAATTCCAGCTTTGTTTTGAAACAGCTTCGGTTGAATGCTTGGCAATGATAATGACATTTCTATAAAATAGAGTCCAGCTACATAACCATTTCCTTTGAAGTTAAAAATACCAAAATCAAAATGTCCAGCCATTACGCTTGCTTTATTGGAACCGCAAAGTTGTCCGGATTGTTTTCGTACATTTATTAGCAAAGATGCGTGATTAAATAGGTTTGTTGTTCCGAAGATATGTAAAGCCCTATCTTCAATTAATTCAACTTCAACATTAAAATCCACTTCAATTCCATCTGGATTTATTGGGATGGTTGGTTCGAATTTATAAGTTGCTCTTTCTGGAACGGTATAAGGGTCAATAGAATTGTAATCATTCTCTGAAATAGCTAATTTAACTTGCCAGTATGAAATATAGTCTACTATTTCCTCACTACTATTATGAGCATCTTCAAAACACCTACTAATATGGTAGGCTTTTTGCCTTTCATTAAGGTTTTCCTTATTAGCCCAAAAGTAAATATTGTCTAAGGCTATAAAATAGTCAGTAAAATTGCTTAAATATGCTTTAAATTCAATATTTCTAGAGACACCAAAACTATCGTTTAAAAAATATATTTCATTGATTTTAGATG
>NZ_BAUT01000006.1 GCF_000513095.1 Halalkalibacter wakoensis JCM 9140 | reverse complement strand
CTCAAGAGTAATATCAATTTTGAAAAATTCTCTTGCAAAATACCGAAATTTGTTGTAATTTTGATTAAATGAAAAAATATGAATAATTCATTTCTTATCAAGAGAGACGGAGGGACTGGCCCTAAGATGTCTCAGCAACCAGCCGATCTGGTCAGGTGCTAAATCCATCAAGTCCATGACTTGAGAGATAAGGAGAAGAGTTTGATAAATCAACCGCCTTCTTCTTATGAGGAAGGTGTTTTTTTATACTTAATGATCGTATGGAGGGAAATGAAATGAACCGTGAGAAACTTGAAACAATCTTAGTACAAATTGGAAACCGTTCCGATAATCCAACTGGGACGATTAATACACCTGTGTATTTTTCAACTGCTTACAGGCACACGGGAATTGGAGAATCAACGGGGTATGATTATGCGCGAACTGGAAACCCAACAAGAGAGGTTGTTGAAAAAGCGATTGCTGAGTTAGAAGAAGGAGATAGAGGATTTGCATGCAGTTCAGGCATGGCTGCTATTCAAACGGTATTATCTTTATTTGAGCAAGGAGATGAAATATTAGCATCTCAAGATTTATACGGGGGTACATATCGTTTGTTTGAGCAAGGTTGGAATCGTTGGGGCTTAACATTTTCATTTGCAGATCCACGCAACCTTGAACAATTTGAAAACAACATTAACGAAAATACAAAGGCCTTGTTTATTGAAACACCGACGAATCCGTTAATGCAGGAAGCATCTATCCCCGATCTAGCTAAATTGGCTAAAAAACATGGTATTTTACTCATTGTTGACAATACATTTTACACGCCTTTATTGCAACAGCCATTAGTTGATGGTGCTGATATCGTTATACATAGTGCTTCTAAATACTTAGGAGGGCATAATGATGTCATCGCTGGACTCATTGCAGCTAAAGGAGAAGACCTTTGTGAGAGAATTGGTTATTATCATAACGGCATTGGTGCCATTTTATCTGCTTTTGATTCGTATCAATTAATAAGAGGAATGAAAACTCTTGCTCTTCGAATGGATAAACATCAGGAAAATGCGAAAGCAATCGTTAACTATTTAGAAGAACAAGAGGGAGTTACTGATGTTCTGTATCCGGGCAAAGGTGGCATGATCTCTTTTAGAATACTTAAGGAAGAGTGGGTAAACCCATTTCTGCAACACTTAAAACTGGTGTCATTTGCTGAAAGTTTGGGGGGAGTCGAGAGCTTGATGACGTATCCTGCAACTCAAACCCATATGGACATTCCGGAAGAGATTCGTATTGCAAATGGAGTTTGTAATCGACTGCTACGCTTTTCTGTAGGGATTGAGCGTGCCGCTGATTTAATTGCTGATCTTGATCAAGCATTCCGTCATGTGAAAGAGAGGGACAATGGATGAGTTTTTTAGAAAAATTAGCATCAAAAGTATTGATTGGTGATGGAGCCATGGGAACCTTGCTTTATGAGCGAGGTGTCGATCAATGCTTTGAAGAAGTAAACTTAACCAATTCTGAAAAAATTCATCGTGCGCATGCTGAGTATGTTTCTGCAGGAGCTGATGTCATTCAAACCAATACGTATGCAGCCAATCGATTAAAACTAGAAAAATACAATTTAGAAAAAGAGGTTCACTCGATAAATCGGGCTGGTGTTCAAATTGCAAAAAAAGCAGCTGAGGACCAATCGTTTGTTTTAGGTACAATTGGTGGCATTCGTAGGTTTCAATTAGAAGAGTGGGATTTGCAGGAAATTGAATCTGCGTTCTTGGAACAAATGAATGAACTTTTAACTGAAGGCGTAGATGGTCTTTTGCTTGAGACGTTTTATGATCTGGAGGAAGCGAAGATGGCCACTGCCCTTGCGCGTAAATTGACAGCTCAACCAATAGTTGTTAATTTATCTCTTGGTGAAATTGGTGTCATGAACGGTGGAATTGCCGTTTCAAATGCTTTTGAGCAATTAACAGACATTGGTGCTGATGTAGTAGGATTGAATTGTCGGACAGGTCCTTTTCATATGTTGCGTTCGTTTGAAACCATTGCCTTACCAGAGCGTGCATTTTTATCTGCATACCCGAATGCTAGTTTGCCGGATTATCGTGATGGACGTGTATTTTACCAATCAAATGCCGATTATTTTCAAGATATGGGCGAGAAGTTCATTAAACAGGGAGTTCGTTTGCTAGGTGGTTGCTGTGGAACAACTCCAGACCATATACGTGCTTTTGCTAAAATGAGAGATGTAACGCAACCAATTACGACCAAAAAAGTGAAAACCATTTTAGGTGTTGAACGCAATCCAATTTCGATTCCTAGAAAAGAAATACCTCTACCGGATATTGTAAAAGAGAGAAAGTCAGTAATTGTTGAATTGGATCCCCCAAAGAAGTTAAACACGAAGCGTTTTATGGAGGGAGCTAAGGCGTTACATGAAGCTGGGGTTGATGCAATTACGATGGCAGACAATTCACTTGCCTCACCTCGCGTCGATAATTTAGCTCTTGGATCCATGATGAAACATTCAATTGGTGCTAGACCGCTTGTGCATGTTACATGTCGCGATCGGAATTTAATTGGTCTTCAATCACATTTAATGGGTCTCGATGCTTTAGGAATTGATGATGTGTTGGCTGTCACAGGGGATCCAACAAAAATTGGTGATTTCCCGGGTGCTACATCCGTTTACGATGTAAGTTCGTTTCAACTCATTTCTTTCTTGAAACAATTAAATGAAGGAATTTCTTTCTCTGGTAAGGAGCTTGGCCAAAAAGCCAATTTTTCTATCGGAGCCGCTTTTAATCCAAACGTTAGGCATTTGGATAAAGCAGTAAAACGAATGGAAAAGAAGGTTGAAAGTGGTGCAGACTACTTTATGACACAACCTATTTATAGCATTGAGCAAATCGAAGCATTAGCAAATGAAACGAAACATATAAAAGAACCTATTTACATTGGAATTATGCCGTTAACAGGAACCCGGAATGCAGAATTTCTTCACAATGAAGTACCTGGTATTAAATTAACGGATGACATTCGAAGTGCTATGGCAGCATGTGGAGAAGACAAAGAAGCTGCGACTTTAGAGGGAATAAAAATAGCCAAACATCTTATTGATGCAACTCTAAATTTCTTTAATGGTATTTATTTAATCACTCCATTTATGCGTTATGAGATGACAGTAGAATTAACTAAGTATATTGAGTCAAGAAAACCAATTATACAGACAAGTAAGTAAGGAAACTGATGTGTGAAGTAGAAAGGACGGACATATGGTTAAGTCTTTGTTTGAAAAACAGCTAGAAAAGAAAATTCTAATCCTTGATGGAGCAATGGGGACCATGCTGCAACAAGCTGACTTATCTGCAGAGGATTTTGGTGGAGAAGAATATGAAGGGTGTAACGAATATTTAAACGAAACAGCTCCTCATGTCATTGAACATATTCACCGTGCCTATTTAGAGGCAGGGGCAGATATTATTGAAACGAATACCTTTGGTTCGACAGATATTGTCCTTGATGATTATGATCTTGGCCATAAAGCAGAAGAGTTAAGTCGTTTGGCCACAGCCATCGCAAAAAAAGTAGCGGATGAATTTTCAACGCCAGAATGGCCTCGTTTTGTTGCGGGAGCGATGGGGCCGACTACGAAATCCTTATCGGTAACAGGTGGAGTTACGTTTGAAAAATTAGTGGAATCTTATCATGAACAGGCTAGAGGCATTATTCGTGGTGGAGCCGATATAATGCTTCTTGAAACAAGTCAAGATATGCGTAATGTAAAAGCCGGGTATATTGGAATTGAACGGGCGTTTGAGGAACTAAATGTGAAGTTGCCAATATTTATTTCAGGTACAATTGAACCAATGGGAACGACGCTAGCAGGACAAAATATCGAGGCCTTTTACTTGTCATTGGAACATATGAATCCAGCAGTGGTTGGGTTGAATTGTGCAACAGGACCGGAGTTTATGAGAGACCATATTCGTTCATTATCTGAGCTAGCTACAACATATGTAAGTTGTTATCCAAATGCTGGGCTACCAGATGAAGAAGGGCACTATCATGAATCACCAGATTCTCTTGCAACAAAACTAAAGGGGTTTGCTGAAAAAGGCTGGTTAAACGTCGTTGGCGGTTGTTGCGGAACGACACCAGATCATATTCGAGCAATGGTTGAAGCAACTAAAGATTTTGCACCAAGAACGTTTGAGTCGACACATCCTCACGCTGTATCGGGAATTGAACCCCTTATTTATGATGATAGCATGCGTCCACTTTTTGTCGGGGAACGCACAAACGTTATTGGTTCGAGAAAATTCAAACGTTTGATCGCGGAAGGGAAATTTGAAGAAGCTTCTGAAATTGCGAGAGCTCAAGTAAAAAAGGGAGCGCATGTTATTGATGCTTGTTTAGCAGACCCTGATCGAGATGAACTTGAAGACATGGAAAATTTCCTCCAATTTCTTGTCAATAAAGTGAAAGTGCCATTAATGATTGACTCTACGGATGAAAAAGTAATTGAGAAGTCTTTAACATATTCACAAGGAAAGGCGATAATCAACTCAATTAATTTGGAAGATGGCGAAGAGCGTTTTGAAGCAGTTATTCCTATTGTTAAGAAATATGGTGCTGCTGTAGTCGTTGGAACAATTGATGAGGAAGGAATGGCTGTTACCGCTGAGAAAAAATTAGAAGTAGCGAAACGTTCACATGATTTGCTTGTTCATAAATATGGACTGAAACCTGAAGATATTATCTTTGATCCATTGGTTTTTCCTGTTGGAACAGGTGATGAGCAGTACATTGGATCAGCTAATGCAACGGTAGAAGGAATTCGACTTATTAAAGAAGCTCTTCCGAAATGTTTAACCATTTTAGGAGTAAGTAATGTTTCCTTCGGTTTGCCTCCAGTTGGGCGTGAAGTCCTTAATGCTGTTTATTTGTATCACTGTACACAAGCGGGCTTAGATTATGCGATTGTGAATACGGAAAAGTTAGAACGTTATGCATCGATTTCTGATGAAGAAAAAGAAATGGCAAGTAAGTTGTTGTTTGAAACAACAGATGAAACGCTTGCTGAGTTCACGGCATTTTATCGTGGTAAAAAAGCAGAGAAAAAAGTGGATACTTCGAACTTGACACTTGAAGAACGCCTTGCTTCTTACATTGTCGAAGGAACAAAAGAAGGACTAGTAGAAGATTTAGATCAAGCACTTGCAACGTACAGCGATCCTTTAGATATTATTAATGGGCCACTTATGGATGGCATGGATGAAGTTGGTAGATTATTTAATAACAACGAATTGATTGTGGCGGAAGTTCTTCAAAGTGCAGAAGTAATGAAGGCATCGGTTGCTCACCTAGAGCCTCATATGGAACAAAAAGAAAATGATAACGGAAAAGGGAAAATACTGCTTGCGACCGTAAAAGGTGATGTTCACGACATAGGAAAAAATCTAGTTGAAATTATACTAGGGAATAATGGGTTTAAGATTGTGAACCTTGGAATTAAAGTAACATCGAATGAATTAATCGAAGCAATCAAAAAAGAAAACCCTGATGCAATAGGTTTATCAGGTTTACTTGTTAAATCAGCACAGCAAATGGTGTTAACGGCTCAAGATTTACGGCAGCAAGAAATATCGATCCCGATTTTAGTCGGCGGTGCAGCGCTAACGAGAAAATTCACGGATACGAAAATTGCAGCTGAATATGATGGACTTGTGTTATATGCCAAAGATGCGATGAACGGACTAGAAATTGCTAATCGTCTATCAAAACCAGAGGAGAGAGAAGTACTGGCTGCAGAACTAGCAGAGGCTAGAGCGAAAAAAGATGCTGTTCGCCTTCCAGAGCGCAAACCATTAAATGAGCGCACGGTAGCTGAGGGTGTACGTTCAGATGTCAAACGTGATGGTCCGATCTATACTCCTGCAGATTTGGATGTACACATTTTACGTGATTATAAGCTTTCACACCTTGAGCCATATATTAATATGCAAATGTTACTAGGACGACATCTAGGTTTACAAGGCAAGGTGAGCAGACTTCTTGCTGAAAAAGATGAGAGAGCTGTTCAATTAAAGGAACGTGTTGATGAGTTTTTAGTGCAAGCAAAGAAAAATCAAGTTATTCAAGCTCATGGAATGTATCAGTTCTTCCCTGCACAAGCAGATGGAAATGATATTATTATTTATGATCCAACTAATCAGAAAAAAGAAATTCAACGATTTACATTTCCGCGTCAAAGTCACAAACCCTTTTTATGCTTAGCAGACTACTTGCGTCCGGTTTCTAGTGGTGAAATGGACTATGTTGGATTTTTAGCTGTTACAGCTGGACATGGGGTTCGTGAGTTAGCCGATCAAGCAAAACGTGATGGAGATTATTTATATAGTCATTTAATACAAGCAGCTGCATTAGAAATTGCAGAAGGATTTGCTGAGCGTGTTCATCAACAAATGCGCGATAAAATGGGCTTTCCGGACTCTGCAGACTTGACAATGGATGAACGTTTTGCCGCAAAATATCAAGGTGTGCGTGTATCGTTTGGGTATCCAGCTTGTCCTAACTTAGAAGATCAAGAAAAGTTATTTGAGCTACTGAAGCCCGAGAAAATCGGTATTCAGTTAACGGAAGGGCATATGATGGAGCCGGAAGCCTCGGTTACAGCTATGGTATTTGCTCACCCAGAAGGACGATATTTCAATGTATTAGGATAAGTAAAAGCTGATGAGAGAAAAACTACTCTCATCAGCTTTTTTGTTTTGAAACATGATCATATAAGGCTTAAAAGGAGAAGGTTAGAAGTGTATTGGTAAGTTTTTGATTTAAATTTGCATAAAACTAGGTTGAAAACAAACACTATCCATATCAATCATGACCAAGTCATGAAACAGATACCACGAACACAAGGAGGTCTACAACATGAAACGTAATCTGTTTTCATTCAAGATTCCACTCATCATGGCGATCATATGTATTGGGTTTTCAATGAATATGGCAACGACTCATGCATTCTCAGATCAGGTGATTCAAAGGGGTGCAACGGGTGACGATGTTGTTGAATTACAAGCTAGACTTCAATACAACGGATTTTACACAGGGACGATTAATGGGGTCTATGATTGGGGCACGTATTGGGCCGTACGAAATTTCCAGGAAGAATTCGGTCTAGATGTAGATGGATTAGTAGGGCCAAAAATGAAAGACATGTTGGAGCGGGCAACAAATTATAATGAAGAATTTGTAAAAAAGGCTTTGAATGAAGGTCGTCAATTTACACATTATGGTGGGACACCAAAAGAAATTCAAAAAGGACCAAAAGGAAGTCGGGATGGTGCAACTCAACAGCAGCAACCAGAAGGACAACAGCAGCAACAGCAGCAACCAGAAGGGCAACAACAGCAACAGCAGCAACAGCAGCAACCAGAAGGGCAACAACAACAACAGCAACAGCAGCAACCAGAAGGGCAACAACAGCAACAGCAGCAACCAGAAGGGCAACAACAGCAACAGCAGCAACAGCAACAGCAACAACAACAGCAGCAACAACCTGGAGGGCAACAGCAGCAAGCGCCTGAGGGAGGCCAGGTAGAGCAACCAACACCAGGAGCAGAACCAACTCCTGCACCTGCGCAAGAACCTGTGCCTTATCCAGAAGAACCAGAACAGCAAGATAATGATGCAAATATCGAAAAGGCAACGAATGTTCCAGCTGGCTTCTCTGAAAATGATATTCAAATTATGGCTCAGGCTGTATATGGAGAAGCGCGCGGTGAACCGTATGTCGGTCAAGTCGCCGTTGCAGCTGTTATAATTAACCGGATTAACAGTCCGACATTCCCGAATACAGCATCTGGTGTTATTTTTGAGCCACGTGCTTTTACAGCAGTAGCGGATGGGCAAATTTATATGCAACCAAATGAAACAGCACGCCGAGCGGTTCTTGATGCAATTAATGGCCAAGATCCATCTGGTAATGCTTTATATTATTTCAATCCGGATACAGCTACATCAGGTTGGATTTGGACAAGACCACAAATTAAGCGAATTGGAAAACATATTTTCTGTCATTAATTTATGGAGGTGATTGACTATGGTACGAAATTTTGTGATTGGTCTTTTAACAGTAGCTGTTGTCGCAACTGGAATTTGGGGCTTTCAAGAGCGTGAAGAAAAGCAAGTCTTAAGAGTGACAGCAGAAAATAACTATCAAAGAGCGTTTCATGAGCTTGCCTTTCATATTGATCAAATTGAAGACCAATTAGGAGCAACTTTGGCGATGAACTCACGCCATCAACTAACACCGGCGTTAGCTGATGTTTGGAGAGTTGTTAGTTTAGCACAAGAGAACATTGGCCAACTTCCACTTAGCTCAGTTGATCTAGGGAAGACAGAAGAATTTCTATTCAAGTTAGGTAGGTTTAGTTATCGTACGTCTATCCGAGACTTAGACGCAGACCCACTAACCGACGATGAATACTCAACATTAGAAAAATTATATGACTATTCGAAAGATATACGAGAAGAAGTTCGTCGTTCTCAAGCTATGATGCTTGCTAATGGGGATCAATGGATAAATATTGAAGAAGAAATGCGCGCGTCCCAAGAGCCAATAGACAATATGGTTGTTCATAATCTAGAAGTAATGAATAAGTCTATTCAAAGTTACAGTGAAACGGAATGGGGAGCGGGGCTTGCCGCCATAGACGATTTAAATGGTGAATTAAAAGAAGCGTTGGACGGAGAGCCTGTTTCAAAAGAAGAAGCAGAAAGATTAGCACGTCAATACTTAGATGTGAGTCAGAATACAGCTGTCCATGTTTCAGAGACAGGTAATGGCCTAGCTTATCCTGCCTACACAATCGTAGTTGATGATCCAGAGCATGAAACAAATTACTACATGGATTTGAGTCAAAATGGTGGAGAGCCAATTTGGTTTTTACAAGACCGTCAAATTGAAGAACAAACAATTGGTTTAAATGAAGCGGTTGAAATTGCCGAAGACTATTTAGAAGAACATGGAAAAGAAAACATGCAACTAATAGAAAGCCGGCAATATGACTCCATCGCAATGTTAGAGTTTGTACATTTAGAAGATAATGTTCGCGTATATACGGATTTAATTCGCCTCGAAGTGGCATTAGATGATGGCGATGTTCTAGGATATGAGGCAAAGAGTTATTTAATCAATCATAAAGACCGAAATATTCCTGAGCCAGAACTAACAAATGAGGAAGCAAGAGACAGGTTAAATCCTCGTTTAGAAGTAATGGAAGATCATCTAGCTGTTATTGAAAATGATTTAGGTGAAGAAGTACTTTGCTATGAGTTTTACGGTGTGATTGAAGATGAGACGTACCGGTTGTTTATTAACGCCATCGACGGAACAGAAGAAAAAGTTGATCGTCTGAATCAATCTGAACCTGTTTATGACTTTACCTAAATGAAAAAGTAGAAGAAGAAGCATATGATGCTTCTTCTTTTTGCTTTTTCATGAGATAATAAGGGAGTGAGTAGGAATTGGAGGGAGTAAGGAGATTGATGAAAATAGGGTCAACCATCTTCTTAGAACTGCAGGAAATAAAAGAACTTGAAAAAACAACTAGGCGTTTTAAATGTCGTTTAGTAGACAGGAAAGAAGATATTTTTGTGATTGATTATCCTATAAGTGATGAAACTGGTAAACCAAGTTTCTTTTTTGATGGTACTGAGTTTCGGGCTTCTTTTATTACAGCTGATGATTCAGCCATGTATGCGTTTGATACAGAAATTGTTGGAAGAATGAAGGGGAACATACCTGTCCTTTTTTTGAAAGATCCAGGGAATGATAAATATATAAGGATTCAAAGGAGAAGCTATGTACGAGTTGATACGTCGCTTGATGTAGCCGTTCATCCGGTGAATGAGGAATTTCCTCCCTTCACGACTTTGACAATTGATCTAAGTGGCGGTGGCTGTTTGCTTTCTATACCGGATGATCAACCATTTATAGATGAGGGGCAAATACTTGTCTTTCTTGTTTTGCATATGCAGTCAGGAGAAATTGTATATGTTCGAGCATTATGTAAAATTGTTCGTGTGTTTAGGCTTAAATTAGACGCAAAGAAACGTGTTTCTCTACAATTTTTAGACATTGACGAACGTGATCAACAAAAAGTTATTCGATATTGTTTTGAGCGACAATTAGCTTTACGAAGGAAAAATGAAGACTTGTAAAAAGAATATTGAATATAGAAGTAGAAAAAAATCATTAAATCATTTATAATTAATACCTTTAGTTAGACCGGAATGTAAGAATATGATAAGATGAAGTAGAGAACATTTTGGAAAAAGTGGTAGTGTAAACACTTTCAAATTGTTCTTATTGTATATGAGGTGTGTGTAGGTAATGGATAAAAAGATGAATATTGCTATTGATGGCCCTGCCGGAGCAGGTAAAAGTACAGTTGCTAAACTAGTTGCTGAACAATTAGAGTTTCTTTATATTGATACAGGTGCTATGTATCGAACGCTCACATTAGCAGCTTTACGTGAAGAAATTAGTCTTGAAGATGAAGACGTACTAACAGAATTGTTATCAAGGACAACCATCCATCTTGAGCATGAAAAAAAGGGTGTTCGAGTATTTTTAAATAGTGAAGATGTGACAGAAGAAATTCGAACGAATCATATAACAGCTAATGTGTCCCAAGTCTCTAGTCATGAAGGTGTCCGGATTGAAATGGTCGAACGCCAAAGAAAGCTTGCCGAAAAAGGTCAGGCCGTGCTAGATGGGAGAGATATTGGTACATATGTCCTTCCAGATGCAAAAGTAAAAGTGTTTTTAACTGCATCAGTAGAAGAACGCGCTAGACGTCGATATGAAGAACAAGTTGAAAAGGGTATGTCCGTAAATTTAGAAAAGTTAAAACAAGAAATAGCCCATAGAGATCAACTAGATTCTACACGAACTTTTGCTCCTTTAAGAAAAGCGGATGATGCGGTGGAGATTGATTCAACAACTCTTACAATTCCAGATGTAGCAAAAGCAATTATCGAGTTAGCTAAGGAAAGGGCAAAATAAAATGGGGATTTATCAATTTGGTCAAAATGTTAGTAAAATGTTTCTCTCAACATCTTACAAAGTTGAAGTGATCGGAAAAGAGAATATTCCTGAAGATGGTCCAACTATTTTATGTTGTAACCATATTCATAATTTTGATCCTCCACTTTTAGGAGCATACATTAAACGCCAATTACATTATATGGCTAAGCAAGAACTGTTTGAGATGCCCATATTAAAGAACTTATTGCCACGACTAGGTGCTTTTCCTGTAAGACGAGGTATGAGTGATAAACAAGCAATCCGAACAGCAATGAAATTTTTGAAAGAAGGAAAAATGATTGGTCTTTTTCCTGAAGGGACTAGAAGCAAAGATGGTCAATTAGGAAAAGGGTTATCTGGCGCAGGTTTCTTCGCATTAAGAACAGAAGCAGTCGTGATTCCTTGTGCAATTATTGGTCCATATAAAGCGTTTAAATCTTTAAAATTAGTATATGGAACGCCTATCGATTTCACTCAACTAAGGGAGCAAAAGGCTTCGGCTGAGGAAGCAACAGAGCGGATCATGGAAGAAATTAAAAAGCTCATTGATAAACATGAGCCAAAACAGTAGTTATTACTTTTCTTTCGCTTGCGTGAAAGATAGATAAAATACTAGTTACATACCGCAAAAATAGCGGGGATTGAAGGAGGCAAAAGTCAATGGTCGAAGAAATGAACAAAGAAGTAACAGAGATGAAATCATTTTCTGTGGGAGATGTCGTAACAGGAAAAGTGACAAAAGTCGAAGATAAACAAGCGTTTGTCGATGTCGGTTTTAAAGTAGATGGGATTGTGCCCATAAGTGAACTTTCAAGTTTGCATGTCGAAAAAGTAAGTGATGTTCTTTCAGTTGACGATGAGCTCGAGTTAAAAGTTCTTAAATTAGAGGATGATGAGCTGATCCTTTCAAAGCGAGCAGTACAGGCAGAGAAAGCATGGGACGAGCTTCAATCCGCTTATGATAGTGGAAAAGTTCTAGATGTAACCGTAGCAGATGTTGTTAAGGGAGGTCTTGTGGTCGACGTTGGTGTGAGGGGCTTCATTCCTGCTTCATTAGTAGAACGTCATTTTGTTGAAGATTTCTCAGATTATAAAGACCGAACGCTACGTGTGAAAGTAGCAGAAATAGACAAGGAAAATAATAAATTGATCCTTTCTCAACGAGCTGTTCTTGATGAAGAAGTGGAAGACAAAAAGCGCAATGTACTTCAATCACTAAAAGCAGGAGATACGGTTGAGGGCAAGGTTCAGCGTTTAACGGATTTTGGTGCTTTCATTGATCTTGGTGGGGTTGATGGTTTGGTCCATATATCTCAGCTTGCTCACCATCGTGTTGAAAAACCCTCAGATGTTGTAAATGAAGGTGACGTAGTTCAAGTAAAGATTCTGTCGGTAGATGAAGATAGTGAGCGTGTATCTTTATCAATTAAAGATACTTTGCCAGGGCCTTGGGAAAGCTACTCAGGTAAAGTAGCTGTTGGAGATGTTGTCGAAGGTGTAGTGAGACGTCTCGTATCCTTTGGAGCATTTATTGAATTAGCACCTGGTGTTGAAGGTCTCGTTCATATTTCGCAAATTGCCAACCGTCACATTGGTACCCCATCTGAGGTATTGACAGAAGGTGAAACCGTTGAAGTGAAGGTTCTTGATGTGAATATTGAGGAAAAAAGGATTTCATTAAGTATTAGAGATTTACTTGAAGAGGAGGAATCTAGTGATGCTGATTTTCAAGCCTATGAGGCGGCAAAAGAAGAAGAATCATCTGGTTTCTCTCTTGGAGATATGATTGGAGATCAATTAAAAAAATACAAAAATTAATAAATAGGGTGATATGGTGAGTCGATCTATTAGGAAGTTAGATCATATTGAACACGCCCTTTCGACAGGGCCTTCTCTAACACATGGATTTGATGACTTGAAGTTTATTCATAATAGCCTTCCAGAAGTAAATTATAAACAAATTAACCTATCAACCAAAATCGGCGAACTTTCATTAAGTTCGCCGATTTTTATCAATGCGATGACAGGAGGAGGAGGAGAACGCACCAAAGAAGTTAACCGGCAGTTAGCGGAAGTCGCAAAGGAGACGGGAATCGGAATGGCTGTAGGCTCTCAAATGGCAGCGTTGCGGGACCCATCCCAGCAAGATAGTTTTCGAATTGTGCGAGAAACGTACCCGCATGGAACGATCCTGGCCAATTTAGGAAGTGAGGCGACTGTAGAGCAAGCAAAGGTCGCTGTTGACATGCTTGAAGCCAGTGCGCTCCAGATTCACTTAAATGTGATTCAAGAGTTAGTGATGCCAGAAGGTGACCGTGATTTTGCGTTTACAATTGAGCGTATCGAAAAAATAGTAGCCTCCTTAAACGTTCCAATTATTGTCAAAGAAGTTGGGTTTGGCATGAGCAAAGAGACGGTTCAAACTTTGACATCTATTGGTGTGATGGCTGTGGATGTCGGGGGATATGGGGAACCAATTTTTCCAAAGTAGAAAATAGGCGCAGAAACAATCAGCTTGATTTTTTTGATGAATGGGGGATTACAACAGCTTGTTCACTTATTGAAGCTTATCATGCTGTTGGAGATGTTTACGTTATTTCCTCAGGCGGACTCAGAAGTGCAATTGATTTAGCGAAATCAATTGCCTTGGGTGCATCCGCGGGGGGATTTGCTGGCTATTTCTTAGAGGTTTTAATGAAACACGGACAACTTGCACTTATAGATGAAATACAAAAAATCCATGAAGAGCTTCGTTTAATCATGACAGCAGTGCAGGCAAAAACGTTATTCGAGTTACAAAAGAAACCACTGATAATATCTGGAGATACATACCACTGGGCTAGTCAACGAGGCTTTGATGTATCAATTTTTAGCCGGAGGTAGTACAAAAAAGGTCGCATTTGTAGATGCGACCTTTTTTCTCGCATGCGTTACGGTCTTTGTTGTTTTCTTGCCTGTTCTGGACTTTGCATCTTGCTAGCTCCAGGGTAATGTAAGTTTTGGTCACGATCGGACTCTACACGACCAGATTTCTTTAATTTAGATTCTTGGCGATCTCTTCCCATTTAGTACCCTCCTTTTTCTCATTTAGTATTTGTTTTACTAGATTTTCTATGTATTTATATGGTTAGAACTTTCACGATTCGTCGATACTTTTAAAAAAGGAGGTGGAAGCATGGAAGGAATATTTATCTATTGGTTTGGATGGGCTTTATGGGTTATCATTACTTTTTTTTGGTCAAAATCAAAAGCGAGATTTTGGACAGCGCTGTCTTTATTAAGCTTATTTATACTATTGCCTACCACCATGGAGATTGCAAATATTTCATTCCATTTCGTTTATTTCCTTTTATCTATTTACGTATTTTGGCAAATGAGCAACGAAAAGAAATTTAATCTTGCCCATTCTTTTGTTGCTTCGATAACGATCGGGGCTGCTTTTGCTGGGTTTCAAATGTTGCTCATCTATGACCCTGTCGTTGCGTATATTGATAGTCGGTGGATGACAGGGTTGTTAGTAGCAGTTATTGCTTTTTTTCTTACTGCTTCATTTAAGCACCGCCTTTTGATTGCAGTTGGAGGATTAATTCAAGGTGAATTATTAACGGGGTTAGTGAGTCAACACCATTTGAAGATGGAGTATGTGATAGGAAGTTTGTTATTTTTTTGATATCATTGCCATCGTTGTTTTTTTATATAGTGTCATTTGGTGTTTAAATAAGATGGCTATTCTGTTATCAAGATTGCTGCTAAAAGAAGCTAAAACAACCATACTAGAACAAAGTTCTTAAAAAGTAGAGTCGACAACATGGAATAAATCAAGTAGAATAAACAAGTTGCAAGAAAAATGGATGATTTTACATAGTAAATGAGAAAGGTTGTGACGTTATGACCAAGCCTGTTGTAGCGATAGTCGGACGTCCTAATGTAGGGAAGTCAACGATATTTAACAGAATTGTAGGAGAACGGGTAGCTATTGTCGAAGATATGCCAGGGGTGACTCGTGATCGTATTTATAGCAAAGGGGAATGGTTAAATCGCGAATTTAATTTAATTGATACAGGTGGAATTGAATTAGGAGATGAACCGTTATTAATACAAATGAGGGCTCAAGCAGAACTTGCGATTAAAGAAGCTGATGTTATCATTTTTATTGTAAATGGCAGAGAAGGAATTACAAGTGCTGACCAAGAGGTTGCCAAAATATTATTTCGTTCAGACAAGCCTGTCGTATTGGGTGTGAATAAAATTGATAATCCAGATATGCAAGAAGAGCTCTACGAATTTTATTCATTAGGAATGGATACACCTTATCCAATTTCAGGTTCGCATGGTTTAGGCTTAGGAGACTTGTTGGATGATGTTATTAAACACTTTCCAGACGAAGAAGAAGATCCGTATGATGAAGACACGATTCGCATATCTTTAATTGGACGACCTAATGTCGGCAAATCATCTCTCGTTAATGCGATGTTAGGGGAAGAACGGGTTATAGTTAGTAATATCCCTGGTACCACCCGCGATGCAATCGATACTCCGTTTACAAAAGATGATCAAGACTATGTTTTAATTGATACAGCAGGAATGCGTAAGCGTGGAAAGGTTTACGAAGCGACTGAAAAATATAGCGTTTTGCGTTCGTTAAAAGCGATTGAGCGGTCAAATGTTGTCCTTGTCGTCATCAATGCCGAAGAAGGGCTTATCGAGCAAGATAAGAAGATTGCCGGCTATGCACATGAAGCAGGTCGCGCCGTGATGATTGTCGTGAATAAATGGGATGCGGTTGAAAAAGATGACAAAACGATGAAGAACTTTGAGACGAAGCTTCGCGAAGAGTTATTATTTTTAACGTATGCGCCAATTTTGTTTGTTTCAGCTAAAACAAAACAGCGATTGCAACATGTGTTGCCGATGGTGAAAAAGGTTTCGGAAAATCACCATTTACGTGTTCCAACTAATGTCTTAAACGATATGATTATGGATGCCGTTGCCATGAATCCTACTCCTACGGATAAAGGAAAACGTCTGAAAATTAATTATGTTACCCAAGTGGCAGTCGAACCACCTACGTTTGTTTTCTTTGTAAATGAGCCGGAGCTTATGCATTTCTCGTATGAGCGTTTCTTAGAAAATCGCCTACGTGCGACGTTTGATTTTGAAGGAACTCCGATAAAAATATTTGCAAGAAAGAAAAATGCCTAACGAGCTATTCAAAAAGGTTACTCCTTTTTGAATAGCACTAATTTGAATGGAAACATGTAGCAAGACCAGTTAAAATAAGCTTAACATAGAGAAACAACATTCAAATCTAGTAATAAGGAGAGCCGTAGAGGTGGGGGAAGGTAAATGTATGTATTTGGACTAATACTCGTTATTTTAATCGGATACTTATTAGGGTCACTAAGCTTTAGTTATATAATTGCAAAAAAAATCAAAAAAGTAGATATTCGTCAGCATGGAAGTGGAAACGCGGGGGCCACGAATACTTTAAGAGTGCTAGGTCTAGGACCTGCTTTATGTGTTCTAGCTCTCGACGTGTTAAAGGGAATCGTTGCTGTATGGATTGGGGTTATTTTTTCTCCGGATGAATTAGGGTGGTATCCTGCACTAGCTGGCTTTGCTGCTATTCTCGGTCATAACTGGCCTGTTTATTATGGCTTTCGAGGAGGAAAAGGAGTTGCAACAACCATTGGAGTGTTAGCGACGTTGGTGTTTTTTCCAGCTTTGTTTGCAGGAATCATTGCTATTGGAAGCATTTTTGTTACGAGGTTTGTTTCGTTAGGCTCTATTTTGTTTGCCGTATTAACACCCGTTTTCACTTTTTTCTTTCTTGCATATTATGATTATCCTATTCTTTATGGTTATTTAACCGTCATAGTTGCGGTTCTTTCTGTATGGAGACACCGAACGAACATCAAACGCTTACTAGCAGGATCAGAAAGCAAAATAGGGCAGAAATCGTCATAAAGGAAAGGTGTGAATCAATTGACTAAGGTTGCTGTTATAGGAGCAGGTAGTTGGGGAACGGCCTTAGCTATGGTACTTGCAGATAATGAAATAGACGTTAACATTTGGGCGAGAAGAAAAGAGCAAATCGCTGAAATAAATGAACATCACACAAACACAAAATATCTTCCGGATATAGGACTGTCTGATCGAATTGTTGGATTTACGAATATGGAAGATGTTCTAGATGGTGTGGATGTTGTTTTACTCGTTGTTCCGACAAAAGCAATTCGAGAAACCGTAAGAGAAATGGCTTCTGTGTTATCAAAAGAAGTTACAATCATTCATGCGAGTAAAGGAATTGAACCAGGTAGTCATAAACGAATATCAGAAATGATTGAAGAAGAGATGAATAACAGCGGAAAGTTAAAGGATGTTGTTGTATTGTCTGGACCTAGTCATGCAGAAGAGGTAAGCCTTCGTCAACCTACAACTGTAACGGTATCATCAAAAAGGTTAGCGGCTTCTGAGTTAGCGCAAGACTTATTTATCAATCAACATTTTCGTGTGTATACAAACACGGATTTAGTTGGAGTAGAAATAGGTGGAGCTTTGAAGAATACAATTGCTCTTGTTTGTGGTCTAACTGATGGTATGAAAATGGGAGATAATACAAAAGCGGCCATTATGACACGTGGGTTGGCAGAGATCGCACGAGTTGGGGTGAAGCTTGGAGCAAACCCGTTAACGTTTGCAGGTCTCTCGGGATTAGGAGATTTAATTGTTACATGTACGAGTATGCATTCACGCAATTATCGTGCTGGTTATATGATTGGTCAAGGTAAAACATTAGAAGAGGTATTAACTTCAATGGGAATGGTTGTAGAAGGGATTCGTACGACAAAGGCTGCGTATGAATTAGCTACTAAACTTGAAGTCGACATGCCAATTACGTCCGCACTTTATGCTGTATTATTTGAAGGCCTACAGCCCGCTCAAGCAACGGAACGATTAATGGGAAGAGTTAAAAAACATGAAGTGGAACAACTGAATATTGATTTTTAATGGAAGAAAATAAGTCATTTGTGCACCTTCTTCTTATCGTTGCATATGATATCTTGATATTACGAAAGAGGGAGGGCACATCATGTTTCAAAATAATGACTCATCTTTCATGGACCAAATCCAAAAGAAAACAAATGTAAAGCCTGACGAATTGATGAAGCTAGCTAATTCGGTTAGCAACACAAATCTTCAAGATGAAACGGCTGTTAGAGAGCTCATTGCACAAGTGGCAAAATTAGCAGGCAAACCAGTTTCAAAAGAGAAAGAAGATCAAATTGTTAAGGCTATTACAAACAATGAAATGCCAATGGACTTTGCTTCACTTGCAAAAATGTTCAATAAAAAATAAATGGACCAAGTAGCAAATGCCACAAGCAAAATGGTGGTTCATGCATATACTTGTAAGGAACGAACATTACTATAGGGCTGTGTTTTAGACGAAGGGTTTCGTCGTTTGGAGAAGTGTGCCCCCACTTCTCCAATTTTTTTGAGGAAAAGGCTTTTTTAGGTGAGGAGTGAGTTAACTCCTTTTACTCTACCTTTTGACATTTTATAAAATGAATTATTCATTTTTCATGTGAACAGAGGACAATTTCGTATGTCAGTCAAATTGACGTAAGACTGTCACCGACATTTTGGACAAGCTGTGCTATAATGTGATGGGCAAATAGGAATATGGAGGATGATAAATCGTGTCTCAAGCGATGATGAATATGTGGATCTCATTTATTGCACTTGCATTAATGTTTGTATCCGCTGGAACTGCTATTTTTAGTCGAGCAAAATTGAAAGGATGGCTACAAAAAGTAGTATTAGTCTTTTCATTTGTATGTTTACTTGTAGCTGGATGGATAGTCTTTCTTATTGTAATCATTGGGCCAACGGCTAGTTTATAATAAGAAAGGAGAGTTTGAATACACATGAAAAAGTTATTTTTCTTAGCAGTGACCACTTGTTTGTTGTTCTTAAATGGTTGCTTGTTTCCGGATGATCAACGGGCAGAAAATCGGTTGGCTTATCCTGATCAATTACAATCTGTTCAACATGCCGTAGATCAATTTCAAACAGATACAGGCGTGTTGCCTATTCGTACGTTTGATCAAAACACGTCACTTTATCAACGTTATATAATTGATTTTAATCAATTGGTGCCAAGATATTTACAACAACCACCAGGTACGGCATTTGAAAACGGTGGTGTTTTTCAATACGTACTAGTCAATGTAGAAGAAGCACCTGAGATAAAAGTAATTGATTTAACTTCACAGAGACAAATTCAACAGTTTCAACAAAAATTAAACGATTATATGAGAAAAAACCGTTTTGCGCCAATAGATGAGATGGTCGATGTTGGACTTTTTAAACTTGATTATGAAGCATTGAATTACAAAGAAGCACCACATGTAAGAAGCCCTTATCATGATACGTATTTACCATTATTGTTAACAAATGATGGTGAGATTATTATTGATTATCGAATTGATTTAAATATGATGCTGCAAGAGAAGGATCATAGCTTTGAAGAAGGTGAGGATATTCGATCACTTCTTTATGAAGATACCCCTTTTGTGCCGTTTAGAAGTGTTCCGTATGTGCTAGATGATAACGGAGAACCGGCTTATGCGATGGAACTTAGATAAAAAATTAATAGATTTCTCATTTTTTTGGTATAATGCTCCTTCCACGCTGATATATATATCAGAGGAAGGGGCATTATTGTTTTTCCCCTTCTCGGTAGCCCAAAAACGAGAATCTTCTTACTTTCTAGTAAAGGTTGTCATAAACCTTGGACAACATCATAGATATGATAGTGTCAGAGGTTTTCGGAAAGAAGTGGAGACTCAAATTTTTACTCGATCGGGAGGGGATCACGTGGAAAAGGTAGATATTTTCAAGGATATTGCTGAACGCACTGGCGGCGATATTTATCTAGGTGTAGTTGGTGCAGTTCGTACAGGGAAGTCGACATTCATTAAAAAATTTATGGAGCTAGTCGTTCTCCCGAATATTGAGAATGAATCCGAAAAGGCAAGAGCGCAAGATGAATTGCCACAAAGTGCAGCTGGTAAAACGATTATGACGACGGAACCCAAATTTGTTCCTAACCAAGCCATTTCCATTCATGTGGATGACGGTCTTGATGTGAATGTTCGTTTAGTCGATTGTGTTGGTTATGCCGTACCAGGGGCAAAGGGCTATGAGGATGATAATGGACCTAGAATGATTAACACTCCTTGGTATGAAGAGCCTATTCCGTTCCAAGAGGCAGCGGAAATTGGAACGAGAAAAGTCATTCAAGAGCATTCTACGTTAGGGGTTGTCGTAACAACAGATGGCTCAATTGGAGAAATCCCGCGTCAAGATTACTTAGAATCTGAAGCGCGTGTTGTCGAGGAATTAAAAGAAGTTGGAAAGCCGTTTATTATGGTTGTAAATAGTGTTCGGCCACATCACCCTGATACGGAACAACTTCGAAAACAGCTTTCTGAAGAGTATGATATTCCTTGTCTTGCGATGAGTATCGAAAGCATGACAGATCAAGATATTAACAACGTGCTTCGAGAAGTATTATATGAGTTCCCAGTTCATGAAGTGAATGTGAACCTTCCTAGTTGGGTTATGGTACTTAGAGAAGATCATTGGTTACGCCAAAGTTACGAAGAGTCTGTCCGCGAGACAGTTAAAGATATTAAAAGACTCCGTGATGTTGATCGAGTCGTCGGCCACTTTACAGAATATGAGTTTATTGATGATGCGCGCTTAGCGGGAATCGAAATGGGGCACGGAATAGCAGAGATCGATTTGTATGCTCCAGATGACTTATATGATCAAGTGTTAAAAGAAGTTGTTGGGGTTGAAATTAGAGGGAAAGATCACCTTCTTCAATTAATGCAAGATTTTGCTCATGCAAAAGAAGAGTATGATCAAGTAGCTGATGCTCTCCGAATGGTAAAACAAACCGGTTATGGCATTGCTGCTCCAGCTTTATCGGATATGAGCTTAGATGAGCCGGAAATTATTCGTCAAGGTTCTAGATTTGGGGTAAGGTTAAAAGCAGTTGCACCATCTATTCATATGATCAAAGTAGATGTAGAATCTGAATTTGCTCCGATCATTGGTACGGAAAAACAAAGTGAAGAACTTGTTCGCTACTTGATGCAAGACTTTGAAGAAAATCCACTTTCCATCTGGAACTCTGATATTTTTGGGCGCTCGCTCAATTCAATTGTACGAGAAGGAATTTCGGCTAAGCTATCACTCATGCCGGAAAATGCTCGATACAAATTAAAAGAAACATTAGAACGAATTATTAATGAAGGTTCTGGTGGACTTATTGCCATTATCTTATAATAAATATCGTTGCATAGAAAGGACTCCCAAAGGGGAGTTCTTTTTGCTTTATTCTTTCTTTCTATGCTAAAATTTAAAAATGAAAACACAACCAATGGTAGCTGTACGAAATAACGATTCATTAGAATAACTTGTATGGAAGTTGATAGGCATTCTTTTTTATTCATGGTAAGATAGTCTTGTTAAATTAGAAAAGGGTGAATTTCCTGAGAAGAGGAGAGTTGAGATGAGCAATCAAAATGAATTTTTCGTGATAAAAGCGAAAGAAAATGGAGTCAATGTGATCGGGTTAACGAGAGGTTCAGATACACGGTTTCACCACTCAGAGAAATTGGATAAAGGTGAAGTGATGATCGCCCAATTTACAGAGCATACATCAGCTGTGAAGATTAGGGGAAAAGCCATTATACAAACAAGCCATGGAACAGTTGATACGGAAGAATAAGGCCGATGGAAAGATCTATGGTTATTGAATGTTGAAACCTATGTTATAATAAAATGCGGAATTTAATAGGCAACGACAACAATGAAGGACGGAATTTGGGGGATTTTATATGGTGAGTAAAAGTCAGTTTAATGATAAAGTGAAAGAGATCAAGAGGAGCTTCTACAGTTTAACAGAGCATTTATATCTACAGTCGTATGTTCCAGAACCAAAAATCGATGATGATAAGGTTCGTTTTTTATATGCTATGTTGAACAAACGACTATCTAATTCTGAGGCAAAATTGATCACAATTTCAGCATTATTGCTTCAAGCTGCATTAGACATGCACGATGAGGTCTCCCTTCATCCCGTTACTTCTGATAAATTGCGGAAAAACCGCCAATTAACAGTGCT
Source organism: Halalkalibacter wakoensis JCM 9140 (assembly GCF_000513095.1). Lineage (GTDB taxonomy): Bacteria > Bacillota > Bacilli > Bacillales > Bacillaceae_D > Halalkalibacter > Halalkalibacter wakoensis. Next base: position 94,151 of record NZ_BAUT01000006.1, on the reverse strand, counting down.
CGCAGGTGATTATTATGTTGGACTGTATTATTATTTACTTGCAGAGAAAAACCATGTTCCAATGATTCGAGTTTTTAGTCAATCGATTCAGGAAATTAATGAGTCAAAGATGAGTTTATATCATACGGACCATGAGGGTGAGCTCCTTTATCAAGATGTCCAACAAATATCATCTCAGATTGAGTCAGCGTTAATGCAAAACATGGCTGATTATTTTGAACAGTCGGCTTGGAAAGGGGTCATCAAAGATTTCTTTTATTTAAAAAAGTTGCTGCAAGCGAAAAGTCAGTGGTTAGATGGCCAAAGCAACTCCATTATTCAGTCGATTATTCAAAATAAATTGCCAGATGAAGACAAGCTCCAAAGTATTGATAGAAGAGTAGAAGATATGAAAGATCAACTTTTATCTAAAAGCAAGAACCTTCACGCTTTTCAAAACTTTGTCATTGAGCATGTAGATGAGTTATTAGGAAATTCATCGTATCATGAAATAGCAGCAGAAGAAGGGTGAGCATGATGACACAAACGAAAGAAGAACGAGTTCATCAAGTTTTTGAATCAATTTACAAAAAGTATGATGTTATGAATTCAGTAATTAGCTTCCAACGTCATAAAGCATGGCGTAAAGATACGATGAAAATTATGAATGTCCAAAAAGGAGATTCAGCTTTAGATGTTTGTTGCGGTACAGCTGATTGGGCTATTTCATTAGCGGAAGAAGTTGGCCCAACAGGGCGTGTGGATGGCTTGGACTTTAGTAAGAACATGCTAAAAATAGGCCAGGAAAAAATCGAGGAGAAAAAACTGGACCAAGTTCACTTGCATCATGGTAACGCAATGGAGCTTCCGTATAAAGACAATGAATTTGATTTTGTAACCATTGGTTTTGGTTTGCGGAATGTACCTGATTACATGCAGGTGCTTCGGGAAATGCACCGAGTCGTAAAGCCTGGTGGAAAAGTTGTTTGCTTAGAAACGTCCCAACCGACAATTCCAGTATTTAAGCAATTATACTTTTTTTATTTTCGCCAAATTATGCCATTATTTGGAAAGATGTTCGCGAAAAGCTATGAAGAATATTCTTGGTTACAAGAATCAACGATGTCTTTTCCAGATCGAGATAAATTAGCTGATATGTTTCGTGAAGCAGGCTTTTCTAACGTACAAGTAAAAGCGTATTCAGGTGGAGTGGCTGCCATGCATCTAGGAATGAAAGCTAAATAACAGAATTGGAGCAGATATTTCGTGATTAGAAAGTTGAAGATTATTTTAGAAATGATAAAGTTTGAGCATACCGTTTTTGCATTACCTTTTGCTTTCTTTGGTGCAATTATGGGTGCTTTTATTGTGAATGGTACGGTGCCAAGTTTATCTCAATGGATTTGGATAACAGTTGCGATGGTTGGTGCAAGAAGTGCGGCAATGTCATTGAATCGGGTTATCGACGAAAAAATTGATAAACATAATCCGAGAACGGCTAACAGAGCGATCCCAGCGGGACTTGTTTCAAAAGTGGAAGTATTGCTTTTTATTATTATTTCATTTGGATTACTATTTTATGCAGCATTCCAGTTAAACATGTTAGCTGTCTACTTATTACCTGTTGCGGTGTTCTTTTTAGTTATTTATTCTTACACAAAGCGTTTTACTTGGATGTGCCATATTATATTAGGGATTACGATTGGACTTGCTCCACTTGGGGGTTGGGTTGGAGCAACAGGAACGTTAACGTGGGAAGCGTTACTCTTGTTCTTGGCTGTCGCGTTATGGACAGCCGGTTTTGATGTAATCTATGCAACTCAAGATGCTGATTATGACCGCGAGCATGGATTGTTCTCGATACCAAGTCGTTTTGGAATTGGACGAGCTTTAAAAATAGCACGTTATCTACATGTGATCAGTTTCCTCTCTTTTGTAAGTTTGTTTTTGTTTACTCCACTTGGCTGGCTTTATTTCATTGGTGTTTTAGTTGCTGGAGCCATTATGATTTATGAACATTCTCTTGTATCTGAGGATGATCTTTCAAAACTTAATGTCGCCTTCTTTACGATGAATGGAATTTTAAGCCTTGTATTGTTCGTGTTCGCGATAGGAGATGTCATGCTATGATTGAAGGGTTTAAAGGGATCTTTACAGTAGGGATAACAGGAGCTAGTGGGGCCATTTATGGGGTGCGGCTCACTCAGGAATTGTTAGCTAATTCTTATAAAGTACATCTAATCTTGACGGAAGCAGCTTGGCGAGTGTTTCAGGAGGAACTTTTACTTGATACATCTGATCGTGAAGCCATCTTAGATGAATTGTTTGGGAATTTTGGTGGCGAGCTACATACACACGATTTACATGATTATGGAGCTCCAATCGCAAGTGGTTCATATCAAAATGACGGGATGATTATTATTCCTTGTTCCATGGGGACACTTTCAGGAATCGCTCATGGGGCATCAGATAACCTTTTAGAACGAACAGCAGATGTTATGTTAAAAGAAGGACGGAAACTGATAATCGTGCCAAGAGAGACTCCTTTAAATCAGCTTCACTTAGAAAACATGTTACGCTTGTCCAAAGTGGGTGCAAAGATTCTACCTGCTATGCCAGGTTTTTATCATCTGCCAAAACGATGGATGATCTAGTTAATTTTCTTGTTGGAAAAGCACTTGATAGTTTAGGGGTTCAACATCAGCTCTTTACACGCTGGGGGGAAGAAAGATGAGTGTAGTCATTGGAGAGATCTCCTATACAAATATACGTCCTTTCTTTTTTTATTTGGATCGACCGATGCTAAAGGAGCACAACTGTCAATTTGTACCGCAAGTTCCTGCACAACTTAATAATGAAATGGCAAAAGGAAGAGTGGATATAGGTGGAATCTCTTCTTTTGCTTATGCAGAACATGCATTAGAATATACGCTTTTACCGAATCTATCCGTTACTTCTTATGGAGCGGTAAATTCTATTTTTCTCTTTTCGAAAGTTCCAATCAATGAGTTGAATGGGAAAAAGGTTGCATTAACATGGAGCTCGGCTTCATCAGTAAACTTGTTGAAAATTATTCTTGAGCATTTTTATTCCATGACGATTTCATATACGACAATGAATCCGAATGTAGGGAGCATGCTAGAAGATCATGATGCTTGTTTATTAATTGGGGATGATGCGATAGTAGCCAAGCGCGAATATGGATCATCGTTACATCATTATGATTTAGGTGAATTATGGTTTAACCAAACAGGCTTGCCAATGACGTTTGCCGTTTTTGCCGTTAGAAATGAAACGTTACGTCATCATCCTAGTTTAGTTGGCTTAATTTATCGCTCTTTTTTACAAAGTAAGCTGGAAAGTGAGTCCAAAAATTATCAGCCCATGATTGCTGAAATAGTTAAGTCACATGGCGGCGAAAAATCATTTTGGGACCATTATTTTCAAAAGCTTTGCAATGACTTTGGCCCAGAAGAACAAAAAGGGTTATTCTATTACTATCAGTTGCTATACAAAATGAAGTACTTAACAAATCCTGTGGAAAAATTGCAAATATGGGATGGGGCAATAAGCAAATAAATTTACATTAGACTAAGCTGACGAGTAAATCGTCGTGATGATGATATAAGGTGGACGACATGAAATTAGCAGAAATTTATATGCAATTCCAATCAGATATAACAATCATTGAGAAAGAGCTCGAGGATACCGTTAAAGCTAGGAACGATGTATTACAGGAGGCCGCCACGCAATTACTTAAAGCAGGTGGGAAGCGAATTCGTCCAGTATTTGTCCTTCTAGCTGCAAAATTTGGCCATTATGATATTAATGGCCTGAAGCATATTGCTGTTCCTCTTGAATTGATTCATATGGCTTCCCTCGTTCATGATGATGTGATCGATGATGCAGATTTACGTCGAGGTAAGAAAACCATTAAATCACAATGGGATAATCGTGTTGCGATGTATACGGGTGATTTTATTTTTGGGAAAGCTGTTGAAACATCTACATTTTTTACTGAACCTAAAATCCATCAAATACTGTCGAATGCCATGTTAGAAATGTGCCTTGGTGAAATTGAACAAATTCGGGACCAATATAATTGGGGACAAAATTTTCGTGTCTACTTACGAAGAATTAAGAGGAAGACGGCTTTGTTAATTGCGGTTAGTTGTGAACTTGGTGCCCTAGCAGCAAACGCTGATAAGGAAGTTCAAAGAAATCTTTATCAATTTGGTTATAATGTAGGTATGTCTTTTCAAATTACAGATGATGTACTAGATTTCGTCGGAACCGAAGAGCAATTAGGAAAACCTGCAGGTGGCGATTTACGCCAAGGGAACGTAACCTTACCAGCTCTATATGCCATGCATCATGATGAGTCGATTCAAATGGCTATTACAAAAATGCTGGCTTCAAATTATCCTGAAGACGTTGATATTTCTCCAATCCTCAAAGCGGTTAAAGCGTCTGGTGGAATCGAGTATTCTATATCAATTAGTGATTTATATTTAGAGAAAGCCTATGAGGCGTTAGAAAGGCTACCTGATCAACAGGAAAAGACGTATTTGCGTGAAATTGCAGCTTATATTGGGAAGCGCAAATTTTAAAGAATGTGCCAAAGGGTCAAACAGCCCTTATGGCACATTCTTGTTTTTTGTCTACTAAATGGAAATGATAGTGTTTTCCTAGAAAAAATTCACAACTTTTATTGTCCCCTTATCTACTATTTGTTATACTAATAAGGAAATATTACATACTCTGATAGGGGAGATTAACAAATGGAACGTACATATTTAATGGTTAAACCAGATGGGGTTCAACGTAATCTAATTGGAGACATTGTTTCACGTTTTGAAAAAAAAGGCTTCACGTTAGTTGGAGCGAAATTAATGACCATTCCTAAAGAGTTAGCTGAAACGCATTATGGTGAACACAAGGAACGTCCATTTTTTGGAGAATTAGTTAGTTTTATTACATCTGGTCCTGTTTTTGCAATGGTATGGGAAGGTGAAAATGTTATATCAACAGCCCGTACAATGATGGGTTCTACAAACCCTGCTGAAGCAGCACCTGGAACGATTCGTGGCGATTATGGAGTGCGAGTTTCAATGAATGTTATTCATGGATCTGATTCGCCAGCAAGTGCTGAAAGAGAGATTTCACTCTTTTTTGAGGAACAGGAACTGAATGAATATGATAAAGTAGTTAGTAAATGGGTATAATGTAAGCGCTAAAAAAAGTTCGTCCGATTATGGGCGGACTTTTTTTATCTTTTAGCTGTTATTGTGTTATTCTTCTTTTGAATGAAAAAATGACATAGCAATTTTTCTGTATTCGTCGTATGATTAACCCATTACATAACGGAGAGGTTACAGTATGAGTCAAGATTACGAACAATTTATTGATCAAGTTAAGAAAAAAACAGCCATTGATTTATCTCAATACAAAGAAGCACAGATGAAGCGTCGGTTAGAGTCACTTCGAAACAAGAAGGGATTTGATCAGTTTTTACCATTCTTTCAAGCCATGACGAAAGATAAGGATCTGTTTAATGAGTTTCTCGAGCGCATGACGATCAATGTTTCTGAATTTTATCGAAACGGACGAAGATGGGACGTTTTAGAGACAAAGATTCTTCCGAGACTTTTACAAGAAAGAAAAAAACTTAAGCTATGGAGCGCAGCTTGTTCGACTGGAGAGGAGCCTTACACGTTGGCTATGATCATGTCTAAGTTTATGCCGCTAACACAAGTATCTATTTTAGCTACTGATTTAGATCGAGCCATTTTAGAACGTGCGAAGTTGGGATTGTATACAGAGCGCTCCTTAAAAGAAGTGCCAAAAGACATCCTAACTGCTTACTTTGAAAAGGATCCGATGGGGTACAAAGTTCGAGATGAAGTGAAAAGAACGGTTCAATTTAAACAGCAAAATTTACTGGCTGATCGGTTTGATGACCAGTATGATTTGATCGTTTGTCGAAATGTTATGATTTACTTCACAGAAGAAGCTAAGCATGAGCTATATTTGAAATTTAGTAAAGCACTTAGGCCTGGTGGTGTTTTATTTGTTGGAAGTACGGAGCAAATATTTAATCCGTCGTTGTATGATTTTGAATCAGAGGATACATTTTTTTATAAAAAATAAAATAGAAACATAAATAATACTTAGACGTTTGATCATAAGTTTGATAAAATGTCTAATTAATACCGAAATTGTCTAAATTTTTTGAGACAATAGGTGAAAGGTATGTTATAATTTAACGCATAAAAGCGATAAAGAGAAAGCGTTGTGGAAGTGGAGGAGTTTAGATGAGATATTTAACAGCTGGTGAGTCACATGGCCCGCAATTGACAACAATTATTGAAGGAGTTCCGGCTCAGTTAGAATTGCTTGCTGAGGATGTTAATAAGGATTTAGCACGTCGCCAAGGTGGTTACGGACGTGGAAGACGAATGCAAATAGAAAAAGATCAAGTTCAAATCTTAAGTGGAGTACGTCATGGGAAAACGACTGGTGCACCAATTGCACTTGTCGTTGAAAATAAAGACTGGACTCATTGGACAAAAATTATGGGTGCTGAACCAATTGGTGAAGAGGCAGAAAAAGAAGTAAAAAGAAAGCTAACTCGTCCGCGTCCTGGACATGCTGACTTAAATGGTGCTATTAAGTATGGGCATCGTGACATGAGAAATGTTCTGGAACGTTCCTCTGCACGTGAAACGACAGTACGAGTGGCAGCAGGTGCGGTTGCTAAGAAGATTTTAGCTAGTTTTGGGATAAAAGTTGGTGGACACGTCCTTGAAATTGGTGGAGTCAAGGCAGAGCATGTTACCTATGAATCAGTTGAAGATCTTCAAACAAGATCAGAAGCTTCTCAAGTTCGATGCTTGGATGAAGAAGCTAGTGTTAAGATGATGGAAGCGATTGATGCTGCGAAAAAAGATGGCGATTCCATTGGCGGGATTGTCGAGGTCGTTGTCGAGAACGTTCCAATTGGCTTAGGGAGTTATGTTCATTATGATCGTAAATTGGACGCCAAATTGGCAGCAGCAGTCATGAGTATTAATGCATTTAAGGGTGTAGAGATAGGTATTGGATTTGAGGCCGCTCATGTACCCGGCAGTCAAGTCCATGATGAAATTATTTGGGATGAGCAAAAAGGCTATACGCGAAAAACAAATCGTTTAGGTGGATTTGAGGGTGGAATGACGACAGGGATGCCGATTGTTGTTCGTGGGGTCATGAAACCAATTCCGACGCTGTATAAACCTCTTCAAAGTGTGGATATTGATACAAAAGAACCTTTTGAAGCAAGTATTGAACGTTCAGATAGCTGTGCGGTACCAGCGGCATCCGTAGTTGCGGAATCTGTTGTTGCATGGGAAATCGCGAATGCTTTGCTTGAAGCATTTGGACATGACCAAATGGAGACTATACAAGAAAATGTCGAACGCCATCAGTCTAAAGCGAGGGAGTTTTAATGAAGCAAGTTTTAATTGATACGAAGTCCAAAACGTACAAAGTTTTTATTGATGCTCGTTTACGTTTTACCATTGGGACATTACTCGAATCGATTGTAACACAACCTGTTTCATCTGTTTTTGTTGTCACTGATTCAGTAGTTGCCCCCCTTTATTTAGATGACGTAGTGGGAAGCTTTGAACAAAAGCTTCCTATTCACACAGAAGTCATTCCAAGTGGGGAAGCATCAAAGTCATTTTCTGTATACGAAAATGTGATGACGAAAGCACTTGAGTGCGGTCTTGATCGTAAATCTGTTATCGTAGCTTTAGGAGGCGGTGTTGTAGGTGATCTTGCTGGTTTTGTAGCAGCTACATATATGAGGGGCATACGTTTTGTTCAAGTTCCTACTACTCTTTTAGCTCATGATAGTAGTGTGGGGGGGAAAGTGGCGATTAATCATCCTCTAGGCAAAAACATGGTCGGGAGTTTTCATCAGCCTGAGGCCGTTTTTTATGATACAGAAACTCTATATTCATTGCCTGAAAAAGAATGGCGGTCAGGATTTGCTGAGGTAATCAAACATGGATTCATTCGTGATCAACGATTGTTATCGTGGTTGCAAAAGGAAGTGAGTTCATTTAACGATATTCCTGTGCAAATAGTGAACGATTTATTAGAACAGTCATTAGCGGTTAAAGCGAATATTGTAGCCGAAGATGAAACGGAATCAAGTGTTCGTGCTTATTTGAATTTTGGTCATACTCTTGCACATGCGATTGAATCAGAATTGGGATATGGCGAGGTAACCCATGGTGAAGCCGTTGCAATTGGGATGATCTATGCTTTAAAACTTAGTGAAAAAACATTTAAAGTAGATCTAGAAGTAGAAAAGTATGAGCAATGGTTTCAGCTGTTAGGATACAAAACCCAAATACCTAGCCATTTGCAGCCTGTTCAACTATTAAAGAAAATGCAATCGGACAAAAAGGCAGAAGCTGGAACAATTCGAATGGTTCTTTTACGTGAACTAGAAGAAGCGATTTTATTAGAGATCCCACCTAACAGTATAAAAGAGTTACTTGATGAACAATTGGAGGTGGAATAGGAATGGTTAGAGGAATACGTGGAGCAATTACAATCAAATCGAATAATGAGAAAGATGTTTTAGAAGCTTCTAAGGAACTTGTGCAAGTTCTTATTTCAAGTAATCGTATTGAACCCGAAAACGTTGCACAAGTCCTTTTTACGGTAACAGAAGATGTCACAGCAGCCTTTCCAGCAAAAGTTTTACGAGAGTTTGAAGGATGGTCCTACGTACCGGTCGTGTGTGCTCAAGAAATACCTGTTCCGGGAAGCTTGCCTCTTTGTATAAGAGTATTGCTAACAGTAAACACAGATGTTAAGCAAAAAGAGGTAAAACATGCTTACTTACGAGATGCTGTGAAACTAAGACCTGATTTAACCTTGACGAATGAATAAGAAACAGGTAGACTAGGGGGCAGATGAGATGAAGAATTGTATATTCTTCTTAGCCTAGTTTAGAGTGATGAATTTTACTGTGAATTGTATGAATATTGAGATTAGTAGAGAATGAGATTGAGTTGAGGAGAGCTGAGTTTAGTAGAGGGATACGTGTAACCATTACCTCCTAAACATGTTTAGGAGGTTTATATAATTTTATCCTAGAACGTGTTTTTAGCACGTTACATTTTCCTACCCATATCTTCCCACTCATTTCATTCATTCCAAAAAGGAGTGATTGCAAATGATAACCCCAACATTCTTAGAGTTTGAAAAAGCAGCCAAATCGTACCATACTATCCCTGTTTTCCAACGTTTTTTTGCCGATGGTTTAACACCCGTCCAAATTGTACATCAGTTAGGTGAACAAGTTTCGTTTTTGCTTGAAAGCAAGGATGAACAATCTTCATGGTCTAGGTATTCTTTTATTGGGTTGAATCCGATGTTTGAGTTAACTGAAGAAAGTGGTGTATACCGTACGTATTCAAAGCATGGTGAAACCATAATTGAAGAACGAACGTTTCAAGGCGCTTTTGAAGAAACGATGAACTTTCTTAATGTACAGCCGATAAACATTCCAATCCCATTTAAAGGTGGAGCTGTAGGTTATATGAGCTACGATGCCATCGAGACCATTGAACCAACATTGGAAACGAATAGCCAAGAACGTCTGGCACATTACCAATTTTTATTTTGCCAAACATTGATTGCATACGACCATCAAGATAAAGAATTATCCGTCATCGTTCACGTTAGGCCAAATGAAGAAGAGACATTAGTAAATACGTACCACAAGGCAAGAGCCGAAATAAATAGATTATCTTCACTATTAGAAAAGCCGATAAGTGGAATGATGCTAAAAAATATTCCGAATACGAATGAAGAAGTATCCTTTGACCACGTAACATCAAATTACGAAAAAGAAGCGTTTCTTCAGGATGTTGAAAAAATAAAAGAATACATTTTGGCTGGAGATGTGTTTCAAACTGTATTATCACAACGTTTTGAAATGAACGTTTCTGCTTCTGCACTTGATGTATACCGAGTATTAAGGATGGTGAATCCATCACCATATTTATTTTACTTAAAGTTTGACCAAATGGAAGTTGTTGGTAGTTCGCCGGAAAGGCTAGTTCAAGTTCAAGATGGCCATGTTGAAATTCACCCGATTGCCGGAACGAGAAAAAGAGGCCGAAATGAAAAAGAGGATGAACAATTAGCTGAAGAATTGCTTGCTGATGAGAAAGAACGAGCTGAACACTATATGTTAGTCGATTTAGCTAGAAATGACGTGGGTCGCATTGCCGAATATGGGTCGGTTAAAACACCTACCATGTTATCAATTGAAAAATTCTCACATGTGATGCATATTGTCTCAAAAGTAACAGGGACTCTTCGCACTGGTACGAAGCCACTTGAAGCCCTCATGGCATCGTTCCCAGCTGGAACCGTTTCTGGAGCTCCGAAAATTCGAGCGATGGAAATTTTACAAGAATTAGAACCAACGAGAAGAGGTGTTTACGCAGGAGCTATCGGCTATCTTGGTTATGACGGAAATATTGACTCTTGCATAGCGATCCGAACGATGGTTATTCAAAATGGAAAAGCATATATTCAGGCTGGTGCGGGTATCGTTGCCGATTCTATCCCTGAGAAAGAATATGAGGAAACTCAAAACAAAGCGAAAGCGTTAATTCGAGCTGCTCAATTGGCAGAAAAGATGTTTGGGCAAAAGGGGGTTACGACAAATGCTTAAAGATATTCTTCGTTCTTGTATGGACGGACATACGATGACAGAAGTGCAAGCCGAGCAAACAATGAATGATATTATGGAAGGAAAGGCTACACAGAGTCAGATTGCGAGTTTATTAACGATCATGCGTTTTCGTGGGGAAACGGTAGATGAAATGACAGGGTTTGCGAGATCAATGCGATCTCATTCCCTTCGAATTCAAACCAATGATCATGGTGTTGTAGATACTTGTGGCACAGGCGGAGATGATTTAAGCACATTTAATATATCGACCGCTACAGCGATCGTTCTTTCAGGAATGGGTGTGCCTGTAGCGAAACATGGTAACCGTGCAGTGTCTTCTCAGAGTGGAAGTGCTGATGTCCTTGAAGTACTAGGTATTCCAACTCAGCAAACAAAAGAAGACGCTAAGCTTGCTCTTGATAGAGTAAATTTATGTTTCCTATTTGCCCCTCTTTATCATCAGTCGATGAAACATGCTGTCGCACCTAGAAAAGAAATTGGCTTTCGCACCGTTTTTAATTTATTAGGTCCGTTGACCAATCCAGCTGGTGCAAAACATCAGTTGATTGGGGTCTACGATAAAGAATTCGCCAACAAAATGGCAGAGACCTTGTTGCGTTTAGGAACGACCAAAGCATTGTTTGTTACAGGTGGTGACGGTTTGGATGAACTCTCGATTACAAGCGAATCTACTATTATAGAAGTTAATGGAAATGAGAAATTAAGCTATACGATTACTCCAGAGGATGTTGGTTTAAAAAGAGGAACACTTGATCAAATACGAGCGAATACACCATTAGAAAGTGCTCAAATCATTCAACAAGTATTTAAAGGTGAAGCGAACGAAGCGGCGAGTGGGATTGTCACACTGAATGCTGCTGCTGCGTTGTATGCCGGCAAACGTGTGAGTTCGATTGAAGATGGTGTAAAAGAAGTAAAGAAATCAATTGAGTCAGGTCAGATTTATCGTCATTACCAAACATTACAAAAGGAGAAACAGCAATATGCTTGAGAAAATATTAGAAACGAAACGTCAAGAAATTGTTCAATTAACCACATTACCTGAACAAATCAACGTCCGCCACTTTTCGCTTTTTGAAGCTTTAAGTCATCCCAATCGTTCTGTTGGATTGATAGCTGAAGTGAAAAAAGCTTCTCCATCAAAAGGAATTATTCGTGAGGATTTTGAGCCTGTTACTATTGCGACAGGCTATGAAAAAGGTGGAGCAGATGCCATATCGGTTTTAACCGATGTTTCTTATTTCCAAGGTCATCGTGACTATTTGACCGCCATTAAACAAGAAGTATCGATTCCCGTTATGCGAAAAGATTTTATTATAGACAAAAAGCAAATAGATGAAACGAAACGGATTGGTGCAGATGCAATGTTACTTATTGTTGGGACTGTTCCAGTCGAAGATTTAAAGCAGTTATACGACTATGCATATTCAATTGGACTTGAGTGTTTAGTTGAGGTTCATGCGAAAGAAGAGTTAGTAGAACTTCTTGCTTGTTTTACACCGAAAATAATTGGTGTGAATAATCGTAACCTCAAAACATTTGAAACGTCTTTAAGCCAGACAGAAGAAATGGCGTCATTAATTCCTGAAGGTAGCCTATTTGTAAGCGAGAGTGGGATCTTTCACCGAGAAGATATTGAGAGGGTAGGAAAAGTAGGTGCTTCTGGCATTTTGGTAGGAGAGTCATTAATGAGAGCTGAAAGCCCAGAAGTTGGAATTGCTGCATTGTTTGGAGGAGAAGCCATTGCGTCCTCTTCTTAAACTGTGTGGCAATCACTCTAATCAAGATACAAATCGATCATTACAGAGTTCTGCTGATTACATTGGATTTGTTTTTGCTAAAAGCAAACGTCAGGTTACGAGAGAGAAAGTGCAGGATTGGCTTTCGAACACTAGTAAGAATGACAAAAAGATTGTTGCGCTTTTTGTCAATGAACGAGCTGATCAAATTGAGGCAGCCCTCGATGGTCTACCAATTGATGTGATCCAATGCCACGGAGATGAATCGCCAGAAGAAGTCAAAGAAATAAAAATACGACTCGCATTACCGATTTTTAAAGCGATTCATCATCATGAAGATGCGTTAAAACGGATGAAAATGTTTGAAGGGATCGCGTCTGGCTATATTGTCGATTGCAAAGTGGGGAACCAATGGGGAGGTACAGGTGTTTCGTTTGACTGGACCACCATTCCTTCCTATTTGAAAGAAGGTAAAAGGCAAAAAGTACCAGTCTTTATTGCTGGTGGAATACGACCTGAAAATGTGGAAGAAGTATTAAAGTACGAACCGGATGGAATCGATGTTTCAAGTGGAATTGAAAAGAATGGAATGAAGTCTACTGAGCTTATCAGTCTGCTAGAAGAAAGGGTGAAAAGTTATGACTACAACGTACCCAGATAAAAATGGTCGCTTTGGTGACTTTGGTGGCAAATACGTTCCTGAGACATTAATGAATGCAATTGAAGAATTAGAAGCAGCGTTAGAAGAGGTGAGTCATGATGATGCCTTTGCTCTCGAATACATGACCCACTTGCAAGAATATGCAGGTAGCCTACGGCTCTTTCTTATGCTGAGAATGTAACCAAATTACTTGGTGGAGCAAAAATTTATTTAAAAAGGGAAGACCTCCTTCATACAGGTGCTCATAAGCTTAATAATGCAATGGGGCAAGCATTACTAGCTAAAAAAATGGGGAAAACAAAGATCGTAGCTGAAACAGGGGCTGGTCAACATGGAGTAGCGTCGGCCACAATTGCAGCTAAATTTGGACTTGAATGCAAAGTGTTCATGGGTGAAGAGGACATGGAACGGCAAGCCTTAAATGTGTTTAGAATGGAATTATTAGGCGCTGAGGTTATCCCTGCAACTTCAGGAAGCAAAACGTTAAAGGACGCAACGAATGAGGCAATTCGGTACTGGGTTGCCAATGCTGAAGATACGTTTTATTTAATCGGATCTGTAGTTGGTCCCCACCCTTATCCGAAAATGGTTCGAGATTTTCAAAGAATTATTGGAGATGAAGCAAAAAAGCAGTTCCAAGAAAAGGTAGGTCAATTGCCGAGTGAAATTATTGCCTGTGTCGGAGGCGGTAGCAATGCGATTGGGATGTTTTATCCGTTTTTAGAGGATCAGGTTAAATTGATTGGGGTCGAGGCAGCAGGACATGGTGTTGATTCAGACAAGCATGCCGCTACCATTACCCTTGGAAGAAAAGGGGTCATTCACGGTTCTCTTACGTATCTCTTACAAGATGAAGCTGGCCAGATTACGGAGCCATATTCAATCTCGGCTGGCCTTGATTATCCAGGAGTAGGTCCTGAACATGCTTATTTAGCAAGTAGCGGTCGTGTATCTTACGAGGCTGTAACAGATCAAGAAGCACTTGATGCCTTAAAGTTGCTATCAGAACAAGAAGGAATTATTCCTGCTATTGAATCTGCTCATGCACTTGCAAAAGCTTTTGAACGAGCGAAACAGCTAACACCAGATGATACCATCCTTGTGTGCTTATCTGGAAGAGGTGATAAGGACGTTCATACTTTAATGAAGCATTTTAGAGGTGATTCAAATGACGAATAAGCGAATGGATATAGCAACAAATACAGATCAACCGTTATTTATTCCTTTTATAACCGCAGGCGACCCGACAGGGGAAGCGACTGTAGATATTGCATTAACGTTAGAGGAAGCTGGTGCTAGTATTTTGGAGCTCGGAATCCCTTATTCAGATCCTTTGGCTGATGGACCGACTATACAAGCTGCTTCTAAACGAGCGTTAAACGGAGGTATGACCCTTGAAGCGGCACTCAATCTTGTTCCAAAAATGAGGGAGCGTGGATTGACGATTCCGGTTATTATTTTTACGTATTTCAATCCACTACTACAATACGGGGAAGAACGGTTTGTTAATGAGGCAGCTGAGCTTGGAATTGATGGATTGCTCGTCCCTGATCTACCATATGAGGAAAGTAATTATTTAGATAAATTATGTGATGATCATGATCTTTCCCTTATTTCGTTAGTAGCACCTACATCCAAACAAAGGATGGTGAAAATAGCCAAACGAGCGAAAGGCTTTTTGTATTGTGTGTCATCTTTAGGGGTTACAGGAGCTAGAAATGAGCTTGATCCTCGAGTGTATGACTTTTTAAAAACAGTCCGTGAAGCAAGTTCAATACCAACGGCTGTAGGATTTGGAATATCTTCGGCCGAACAAGTGAAAGTTATGCAAGAGTACGCAGACGGGGTAGTTGTTGGAAGTGCGCTCGTTACAGTTATTGGTGAACAAGAAGAAGCGCTAAAAAATGAGGAGACTCGGCCAGCGGCACTTATGAAAATAAAAACGTTTGTCTCTTCACTCATTTCGTCGTAACATAATAGGGAGACGAAATTTTAAAAATGAGGTGTAACCATGAAAGCTAAACCACAATTACATGGGTTGCCGTCTTATAAGCCAGGCAAGCCAATTGAAGAAGTGAAAAGAGAGTTAGGATTAACTAAAGTTGTCAAGCTTGCATCAAACGAAAATCCGTATGGTTCATCACCAAAAGCTGCAAAAGCGATTCAAGATGCCGCAGCTCAAACGGCTATTTACCCTGATGGGTACGCAGCGATGATTAGGGAAAAAGTTGCTACAAAAATTGGAGTTGACGAAAATCAGCTCATTTTCGGTAATGGATCTGATGAAGTAATTCAATTTTTATGCCGTGCCTTTTTGTCGCCTGAAACGAATACCGTAACAGCTGATCCAACTTTTTCTCAATATAAATTAAATGCAACAATTGAGGGGGCTGAAGTTCGAGAAGTACCTTCAGTTGATGGCGTGCACGATTTGGATGCAATGCTAGAAGCGATTGATGAACAAACGAGAATTGTTTGGGTTTGCAATCCTAATAACCCGTCTGGTACATATGTGAATGAAGCAGCATTTACGAACTTTTTAGAACGTGTCCCATCACACGTGCTTGTTGTTTCAGATGAAGCTTATTATGAATATGTAACGGCAAAGGATTACCCAGAAACATTGCCTTTACTAAAAAAGTATAACAATTTAATGATTTTACGCACATTTTCTAAAGCTTATGGGCTTGCAGCGTTACGCATTGGATATGGGGTAGGAAATCCAGATCTTATTTCTTTAATTGATCCAGTAAGGCCTCCGTTCAATAACACGACGTTTGCTCACGTGGCAGCTTCTGCTGCTTTAGACGATGATCAATTTATTGCTGATTGTGTTGAAAAAAACACAGCTGCCTTGAAGCAATTTGAACAATTTTGTGAAAATCATAATCTTACGTATTACCCATCGCAAACAAATTTCATTTTAATTGATTTTAATCGTTCTGGAGATGAAGTTTTTGATCTTCTATTAAAGAAAGGTTTTATTGTTCGTTCTGGACAGGCACTTGGTTTCCCGACATGTGTCCGGATTACAGTCGGAACAGAAGAAGAGAATAAGGAGCTGTTTGCTGTATTAGAAGAAATATTACATTCTAATAAAGTAGGACAGTAAGGAATAGAGAGAAAATTCGTCTTTCACACTTGATGAAGGACGTTTTTTCTTAAATAGGGGAAAGGGAGTTTGGCATGAAGCGAACGGTTTTTATAATAGGGCTCGGATTAATTGGTGGCTCCATTGCGCTGGCCATAAAGAAAGAGCATGATGTCCATATTCGCGGATTTGATATCTCTTTTGAGCAGGCAAAAGTGGCAATGTCATTAAAAGTGATAGATGAATCAGTCCTTTCTTTACAAGAAGGTGTGGAAGGAGCAGACTTAATTATATTTGCCACACCAGTCTTAAAAACGGAGCAACTATTGGAAGAACTTATTCAATATAACTTAAAAACAGGAGCCATTGTAACAGATGTAGGAAGTACAAAAGTACGGATTGTGAACAAAGCAAAAGGATTGCAACAAAAAAATGTAACGTTTATTGGAGGACATCCGATGGCCGGCTCGCATAAAAGTGGAGTCGAGGCGGCGCGTTCTCACTTGTTTGAAAATGCCTTTTACATTTTAACTCCAGGGCAAGGTTCAGATGTACGTTCCGTCATTCAGCTACAAAATTGGTTAAAAGGCACAAAAGCTAAATTCATTGAATTATCACCTGAACAACATGATCGCTTAGCTGGAGCAATTAGTCATTTTCCACATGTAATTGCTGCCAGTCTTGTTCACCAGATTGCTAAAATAGAAGGCGAAGATCCTCTTGTCTCTCGATTAGCTGCTGGAGGATTTAGAGACATTACTAGAATTGCTTCTGCTAGTCCTGCGATGTGGCGAGACATTCTTTTGCATAATAAGGATAGTTTACTTGATTTGCTTGACTCATGGACTGAAGAAATGCAAAGTGTTAGGAATTTAATTGAACAAGAAAGTGCTGATGCGATCTTTACATATTTTGAACAAGCAAAGCAGTTTCGAGATGGTCTACCGGCTCGAAAAAAAGGAGCAATCCCTTCTTTTTATGATTTATTTGTAGATGTGCCAGATCATCCTGGAGCTATTTCTGATGTGACAGGTATATTGGCACAGCATCAAATAAGTTTAACGAATATTCGTATTTTGGAAACACGTGAAGATATTATGGGGGTCCTTCGGTTAACATTTCGAACGGAGGATGATCGAGAGCGAGCGCAAATTCATTTAAAACAGGAATTGTATGATACCTATGTTTTATAACCAGCTTACCTGGTGAAAACGATAGAACATTAATCAAATATGAGGAGGAAAAGAATGACTACTGCTTTAGTAAAACAATCACAAGTTGGTTTAAATGGAACGATTCAAGTGCCTGGCGATAAATCGATTTCTCACCGAGCGGTTATGTTTGGTGCGATCGCAGAAGGTACGACGACTGTTGAAGGTTTTTTACCAGGCGAAGATTGCTTGAGTACGATTAGTTGCTTTAAAAAGTTAGGAATCCAAATTGAGCAAGCTGGTGACAAAGTAAAGATTGTTGGTAAAGGCTGGGATGGTTTGAGTGAACCTAGCGACATTTTGGACGTGGGGAATTCAGGAACAACAACGCGTCTTATAATGGGGATTCTGGCTACAAGACCGTTTCACTCTGTTATTATTGGTGATGATTCAATTGCAAAGCGTCCAATGGCACGTGTGACAGGACCTTTGCGTGAAATGGGAACGATCATTGATGGGCGTGAAAATGGGAATTTTACCCCTCTATCTATTCGGGGTGGTTCAACAAAAGGAATTCACTTTCAATCAAAAGTAGCAAGTGCTCAAGTGAAATCAGCTATTCTTCTTGCTGGTCTCCAAAGTGAGGGGGTTACATCTGTAACAGAACCTGCTTTGTCACGAGATCATACAGAAAGAATGCTTGAAGCATACGGAGTGCAGGTGAAGCGTAATGGGTTAACGGTTTCGGTAGAAGGGGGCCAATCTCTTACTGCTCAACATATCGTTGTTCCAGGTGATATCTCATCTGCAGCTTTTTTCTTAGTAGCCGGAGCAATCGTTCCAAATAGCAAGATCACGATTAAAGGAGTTGGGATGAATCCGACTCGCTCAGGGATTATTGATGTGCTCGATCAAATGGGTGCTTCCATGACGATTGACAATGAAACCACTGTTGGAGGTGAACCCATTGCCGACATTACTATCTCTACCTCTACTCTAAAAGGAATTGAAATTGGTGGTGATGTTATTCCGAGGTTAATTGATGAAATTCCTGTCATTGCGGTATTGGCTACTCAAGCACATGGAAAAACAGTTATTCGTGATGCGGAGGAGTTAAAAGTAAAAGAAACGAACCGAATTGATACCGTTGTGAGTGAATTAACTAAATTAGGTGCTTCCATTCAAGCAACAGATGACGGGATGATTATTGAAGGAAAAGCTGCACTTACAGGTTCTGTTGTTAGTAGTTTCGGGGATCATCGAATAGGAATGGCGATGGCTGTTGCTGGCTTAATTACTGAGGGCGACGTGCACATTAATCGGAGTGAAGCAATTGCAGTATCTTACCCGAACTTTTTTGAGCACATTGAGCAGTTACAAACGAAATAAAATAAATCAATTTAAGATCGAACAAGGGGAATTCGTTTCTCCTTGTTTTTTTGAACTTGCTTTTTCTTTCATAAGCGTTCATAAAAAAAATCCTCTGCTTGAAAACGTAAGCGTTTACAAACAGAGGTTTAGCAAAATGCTAAAATTGTATGGATAGGAGTGGAGAGAAACCATACGCTTATTTTTATTATATATAATTATAAAAGAATGTCAATGGTAAGTTTTAAAAAATTCCGACTTTAAATGTTGTTATGTTTCTTGTATATTCTTCGTTCTCATTCTGTCCTTTCTTACATAGCTTGTCTATAATAAATCATTTTTGAGGAGGAATGGGAATGTATTTATTAGATAAAGTGGTGAAAGTTGATGAAGAAAAGGATAAAATCCGGTCTTATTTAATTAATGAAGGACAAATTCAATATGTAACAACAGCATTTGAAAAATGGAACAAGCAAAGAGTGAACATGTCGGGAACGATCATGACAAATGGTCGAATTATGTTTGATGAGCATTTGCTAACGTCTCAAGATTTTCAAGCTTTTCAAGATAGACAGAGTCACCTTATCGAAAAAGGGTGTACAGCTGTAGCTGTTTCGCAAAAAGTACAGTATGAAAGAGAGATTGATTCAGACTTTAAACGTGCAAAACATGCAATGGCAAATAGTACGTTGGATTATTTGGTAGGGCTAACGTTACCGATAAGCCTATTGCGCCCTGCTGTTTTAAGGAAGTGTCAAAATCTTCGTATTCCATTCGTCCGAATCGAGATCGAATCATTTCAACAAATTCGATCGGTACCTTGGACACATATATCGCAAACATTATTAACATATCCTACTGTTCTCATACCGGTCATCTCCTCCTCTGTGTTACGATTGGAGGCTGCGTTATTAAAAGAATGGGAAAATCATTGTATGGATTTTCAAATCCATACTCATAATCCGCTAACAGCGATGGAAAAATGGGAAAAGCCTTTACTACAAAAAGTTGGATTGTATCCTCTTAAAGGAATGATGCTTGCTGGAAGCGACGTCGATTATCTTTTATTTTACGAAGATGCTGGTGACCACCTTTATGACTTGGATCAAAAAGTTGCGCATAAACAACGAATTAGTTATGATAAAAAAGATCCGGCTATTGTTGTAATTAAAGGTGAAATTGTAAAAGCGAATGAGTCGATATCGCTTAAGCCTGGTTACGGTCGCCTAATAGAAGTTAAGAAACCGGCAAGATTTTTATCATTGTCACATTTTTCTGATATGATGCCGCAACAGCAGATTAATGCATTTTAATGATACCTTTTTCGAATGCCGTCATTCACACGAATGATGGTTTTCTTCATTTTTGAAAAGGGGATAAATAATGAATGTCGAAAGTATGGACTAACAATGAAAATGGGGGAGTTATATGAATGTACTAGAAAAAGCTATGCAAGATATTGGAAGTGGTTATGTTGAAGAGGGACTTGCACAATTAGCTCGTCTTGAAGAGTCAGCTGACCATCAAATGAAGTATGACATTGCCGAATTATATCAGGAATTAGGTCATGTTGAAAAAGCGAAAAAAATCATTGACGAGTTGTTATTGCTTTATCCAGATGAAGGGAGCCTTTATGCGATGGCGGCCGAGCTTTTGATTGATCTTGATCAAGAAGATGAGGCAATTGAAATGCTATTAGAAATAAAAAAGGGGGACCAAGCCTTCTTGCAAGCTCAACTTTTGTTGGCAGATCTTTATCAAATGCAATCTCTTGATGAAGTAGCAGAACGAAAGCTATTATTAGCAGCTAAAGAAGCACCTGAAGAGACGATTATTTCTTATGGGCTTGGGGAATTTTATTTAGAAAGAGGAGATTACATAAAAAGCATCCCTTATTTAAAAAAAGCTGTGTACGCAAAAGATCCTCTTCCTAATACTCATGTTGAACTCTTATTGGCTGATGCATACAGTGCAAGTGGCCAGTTTGAGGATGCATTAGAATTTTATGAAAAAGGATTAAAAAAACACTTGGATCCAAATGCGTTATTTGGATACGGATTTACTGCATTTCAGCTTGGAGATTATGTGCTTGCGATTGAACAGTTTGAAGCCTTATTATCTCTAGATCCGGATTATTCTAGTCTTTATACGTACTTAGCTAAAGCGTATGAAGCAGAAGGAAGACTTCAGGAAGCATTTGAGACGTTAGAAAAAGGCATACAAGTAGATGAATTTAATGAGTCTTTATATATTCATGCAGGAAAATTACGATTCAAAAAGCAACAGCCAGAGGATGGAGTTAACTGGTTACGGAAAGTAATCGCCATAAACCCATCAAATGTAGAAGCTGTACAAACCCTTGCAGCATACTTTAAGCATAATGAATTGTATGAAGAGCTACTTGAATTGATCGAACACATACGCGAAATCGGAGAGGAAGATCTAATCTACACATGGTATGAAGCAACAGCATTGAAAGAATTGGATCATTTCGAGGAAGCCCTTGTTCGTTACCAAGAGATTGAACAACAACTTCAAGAAGATGAAGATTTCCTTGAAGAATATGGCTACTTTCTTTTAGAGTATGGACTACGTGAAAGAGCAATTGAGCATTTTAGAAAGCTGTTGACTCTTGAGCCAGGACGTGCTGATGTGGTTGAACTTCTTGAGAATCTACAATGAAATTTACTTTTTCAAAAGGAAAATGAAAAAATGTAGCGAATAGTAACATCATACAATCCACCAATTGAATACTCATATTCTAAGAAGGAAAATAGGAGGGGTGAAGCGTGGGCAACATCATTCCAGTTGTAGATAAAAAGGATTTCTTAAAAAATTTTTTGCAGCAGTTTGAACTAAAGAGACGAGAATGTGCATGGTTATTGAATTACCTAATGAGTGATGACGATTTAATGGAGCGAGTCCATTTTGTTGAACAAGCGGCGCATACTCCTAAAGCATTAATTATATCGGCTAAAGGAGTTGACAGTATTCCATTTTCTTTTCATAAAGAAAAGCACATTACTACAGACGCTGAAAAGGCGTTTCATGACATCCGCCTTAATCAAACTGAAGATATTTATATTGAACTTCATTTTAGTGGAGCTAAGCAGTACACCGTACCTTGTTGTCTTAGAAGACAATCCTCATATTCCTGAGAACATAGAGTTGGCAGTAGCCTTTCAAAAAGAAACTGAGTGGCTCCTTGATCGATCGCTAAAGTCATTTAGGAAAGAACGTTTGTTACAGGAAATTGATAAGGCTCTTGATGAGCAAGATAAAGATCTTTTTCATTCATTAGTTTGGGAGCTTCGTCATTTGGAGGATGTTTAATAGAGAGTGTTGGTGGTTAGTAAGAATAGTTTTGTACAAAGGCGACTCTTTTTGACCTTGGACAGTTATGGTATACTGTCAGCGTTTGGGAATAAAAAAAGAGTTGCTTTTTTTATTGTTCAAAAAAGGACAAGAATTTTGAAAGGTGTGTAATACATATGAAATGGCAAGCAACTGAAATGGATACTTATTTACAAGCGAAAGAGTACGTTGATACAGCAATTATTCCTCTCATTCCTTTGTCTTGGCAAAAGGATGTTAAACAAACAGTGGCTATGGGTGAGTTTATTTCCATCATAACGATGGAAGTTGAGAAACAATTTCATGGAAGAGTCGTACAGTTTCCTGGTTTTACGTATGTAAAGACAGAAGATATGAATAGTCGATTAGCCCGTATCGATAGTTGGGTAGATGAATTAAAAAAAGGCGGTATGAACCATATTATCTTCTTAACATCCGATGGAGAGTGGAAAGCAAAAGAAAATGAGTTAGAAGGTATGTTGCTATGGTTGCCAACCATCCCGCTTGAACATATGGACAATCAGCATAAAAAAGATGTCATCAATGATCAAATGAAACAAATGATCCCGATCTTGACAAATCAGTGGCAAGGGAAATAAATAAACGAAGAACTTGTGTATCGTTACCGTTTAGTCGTCCTTTTAAGACGTTAAAAAGGTGAAACAGCTTTCTGACCCATTTTTAAATTTTGATAAGTGAACATACTTTGATATGATAGTCAATGACATTTACTAGCTGTCCCTATTAAAAATATGCCGAATTTGTGCCAGAATGCGGAAAATGTTGCTTATTCATTCATGTTGTATTATCATGGGTATGTCCTAGTATTATATGTGCTAAATTTATGCCCTTTTTGGGCGACCTTATTGTGTTAGGGGGGAAAACGAGTGAGTGAAAAAGACCACAAAGTTTCACGGAGACAATTTTTAACATACACACTGATGGGTGTTGGTGGCTTTATGGCAGCAGGAGCAGTAATGCCAATGGCTCGATTTGCACTTGATCCTGCTCTAAGAGCTGGTGCGGAAACAGACCTAGTTTATGTATGTGATGTCGACGAATTAACTGACGAGCCGCAAACGTTCAGATTTTCTTTTGACCAAGTTGATGCATGGTATGAATCTGAAGTGACTCGTGAAGCGTTCATTTACATTCGTGATAATACAGTAACTGCTTTATCACCGACATGTACGCATTTAGGATGTACGGTTGCATATGGAACGCAAGATCCTAACGAATTTTATTGTCCTTGTCATTTCGGAAGGTTTGATAGAGATGGTATTAACGTTCCGGGTACACCTCCACAGCGTCCACTTGATGTGTATGAAGTTGTCGTGGAAGATGGAAAAGTATACTTAGGTCAAATTAATCAGCGAACATAAGGAGGGGCGTAATCGATGCTTCAAAAAATTTACGACTACGTTGATGAGCGTCTTGATATTACGCCGATGTGGCGCGATATTGCCGATCATGAAGTACCAGAGCATGTTAATCCAGCTCACCACTTCTCTGCGTTCGTGTACTGTTTTGGAGGGTTAACATTCTTTATTACAGTTATTCAGATTCTATCTGGAATGTTTTTAACGATGTACTACGTTCCGGATATTGTCAACGCTTATCAATCTGTAGCTTACTTGCAAAATGAAGTCGCTTTCGGTGTAATTGTACGTGGTATGCATCACTGGGGCGCAAGTTTAGTTATTGTTATGATGTTTTTACACACATTGCGTGTCTTCTTTACAGGTTCTTATAAGAAGCCTCGTGAATTAAACTGGGTAGTTGGTGTCCTTATTTTCTTTGTTATGCTTGCATTAGGAGTAACGGGTTACTTATTACCTTGGGATATGAAGGCATACTTCGCAACAGCGGTAGTACTTCAAATTGCTGAAAGTGTACCGATTGTTGGTGGATTCACAAAGACATTGCTTGCCGGTGGAGAAATCATTGGTGCTGCAACATTAGCTCGTTTCTTTGCGATTCACGTATTCTTCTTACCAGCAGCATTGCTTGGTTTACTTGCGGCTCACTTCTACATGATCCGTAAACAAGGTATTTCTGGACCGTTGTAAGATTTAAGACTCAAATGCTTTGAAAGCAGACAATTGAAAAGGAGGGAACGAGATGGAACGTGGTAAAGGGATGAAGTTTGTCGGTGACTCTCGTGTCAAGGCAAACAATCGCAAACCCAATATTCCTAAAGACTACTCGGAATATCCAGGTAAAACAGAAGCGTTCTGGCCGAACTTCCTCTTAAAAGAGTGGATGGTTGGTGCAGTATTCTTAATGGGTTACCTTCTCATCACGGTTGCTCATCCAGCACCGCTTGAGCGTATGGCTGATCCTACTGACGCTGGATATATTCCATTGCCTGACTGGTACTTCTTATTCTTGTATCAGTTACTAAAATATCAATATGCTTCTGGTGACTATAATGTGATCGGGACAATTGTTATGCCAGGACTTGCTTTTGGTGCGCTTTTACTAGCACCTTGGTTAGATACTGGGAAAGAGCGTCGTCCATTTAGACGCCCTATTGCATCTAGTATGATGATGTTAGGTTTCATTTCTATTTTCTATCTAACTTGGGAGTCTGTTGACCAGCATGACTGGGAAGCGGCTGCTCAACAAGGAGCGATTGTAGAAGAAGCTGATATTAATACTGATGCGGAAGGTTATGCGATTTACTCAGCACAAGCTTCATGTATTGGTTGTCATGGTGATACAATGACTGGTGGAGCGGGTGGACCATCTCTTCTAGATACAGAGAAAACTCCAGAAGAAGTTATGGACGTTATTATTAACGGTATTGGTTCCATGCCTGCTGGATTATTTGATGGATCAGATGAAGAGTTAGAAATTCTTGCTGAATACATTGCAGCTCACGGTCAACCTGAAGATGAATAAGAGAAAAGCTGACTGATTCAGTCAGCTTTTTTTGTACAAATGTGTAAGTATCACTTATTAGAAGGTAGGAAATACGATGGGAAAACATATCCTCTCACTCTTTGGTCAAAGATGGGTGATTGTGCTTCTCTTGCTCATTAACGTGCCTGGTACAATAGCTGGTTATCTTTGGTATCAATCTCAACTTGAATTAACACCGTCTCATTTCCTGTTATTTGTACCAGATAGTCCAACAGCTAGTTTTGTTTTTTGTGTTTGTCTTAATTGCTTTTTTATTTGGGCGTAATTGGCCATTATTTGAAGCGTTAGCAGCTGTTACACTGATTAAGTATGGAATTTGGGCTGTAGCTATGAACTTGGCAGGGGGTTGGGCGGGAGATACGTTAACTTTTAACAATTATATGTTAATTTTCTCCCATGCTGGTATGGCCATTCAAGCCGTTTTATATGCCCCATATTACCGAATAAAACCTTGGCATTTAATTGTAGCATCTGTATGGACTTTACATAATGATATCATCGACTATGTATTTATGATGCACCCATGGGTATCAGCTCGATTGATGCCGGAAATCGAGCTGATCGGTTATTTTACATTTTGGCTCAGTATCTTTTCCATTACGGTTGTTTATTTGTTGAGTGTAAGAAAAAATCGTCTTACTCTTGAAATTCAATAACAGTTTGTCTCTCTTTCTTGGTCTACTCTTGTCCATCCTTTCATAGGATGTTATGAGAAGAAGGAGGGACAAACATGCGTCAAGTAATTATGGCAATGGTTGCCGTACTCGTTTTTATATTTCCGGTTAGTATGAAAGCGGATGAAACACCATCGCAGCATACATGGAAAGAATTAAATCACATATCCGACCAAATCCTTCAGTTAGTGAAGCAAGAGAATTATGATGAAGCTAAGCAAATGTTGGATTATTTTTCTGTATCGTTTTTAGATATTGATTTTCAGGAAGAAGGCGTAACGATGACTTCATTACGAACTGTCACTGGGTCCTTTGAAAGTGCAGTTGATGCTGTTACAGCTATAGATATGGCAGTGGATCAACGAGTTTATAAAGTAACAGCGTTTCGTTTAGCTGTTGACGCCCTCTCTAGCGAACATCATCCACTCTGGTTGCAAACAGAAAAATCTGTAATGAATGCACTTGCATCTATGAAAGAAGCGTATTCAGATGGTGAGAATCAAGCTTATCAACATCGATTTAATGAATTTTTGCGTCATTATGAGATGATTAGGCCAGCGCTCTTTATAAATCTTGAGCCACAGCAATTGCAAAAAATTGATTCGCAAGTGACGTTTTTAGAACGCATGAGATCAGAGTCAGTGGATCAAGATAAAGTCATCTCGCATATTGAATTGATGGAGAGCGAATGGGGAAATCTTTATCAGCGAGTAAAAGAAGATGCTGCTGATCCTTCGTTGTGGTGGGTTATGTTTACAATTGGTGGAATGATCACGATGTCGCTTTCGTATGTGGGGTACCGTAAATACAAAGCGGAAAAGCAGAAGGTACGAGTGAAGGAATAATCGTGTGACAATTTTGTGAGAACTATGTGAAACCACTGCTTTGATAGGGTTTTTGTTTGACTTTGTTTGATGTTCTAATTTAAAATGTTAGTAAGAACTTACAACAGAGGTGATACATTCAATGTCAATGGCGTTTATCGTTTATTTTATCCTTCTCCTCATCATTCCGATTTGGGCACAGATGAGAGTGAAAGGTGCTTACAAAAAATATTCTCAAGTTCACGCATCTTCTGGCCTAACTGGTGCACAAGTAGCAAGAAAAATTTTGGATGATAACGGATTGTACGATGTTCGAGTGGAAGAAACTCGTGGAACATTAACAGATCATTACGATCCTCGTTCGAAAGTCGTTCGTCTTTCTACGGACAACTACTATGGTACATCTGTTGCTGGCGCTGCAGTTGCTGCCCATGAAGTTGGTCATGCGATGCAAGATGCAGAAGATTATGCTTTTCTTCGATTCCGTCATGCTCTTGTTCCCGTTGCTAGTTTCGGATCAAATGCGTCGTTCTTTCTCATTATAGCTGGTATCTTAATGAGTCTCCAAGGTCTTCTTCTACTAGGTATTTTTGCAATGGCAGCAGCTGTTCTGTTCCAATTGGTAACTTTACCAGTAGAATTCAATGCTTCAAGCCGGGCGATGGAACAAATTGTTTCCACGGGAGTGATCCGCAATGATGAAGAGCGCGATACTCGTAAAGTTTTAAATGCTGCAGCATTAACATATGTTGCTGGTGCGCTTGTTGCTCTGTTAGAGCTTGTTCGTTTTATACTAATGTATATCGGTATGAACGGTGATGATTAAAAAGCTTGGGGCTTATGCTCCAAGCTTTTTAATGTTGTAACGGTTTTTTGTTTTCGTCTAATGTAAAGCCTTCTCCAATTACATCTTGCACATCGTTTACTGTTACAAAGGCATGTGGGTCAATTCGTTCGACTAATGTTTTCAAACGAATAAGTTCGTTACGCCCGACAACGCAGTATAAGATTTCCTTGTCGCTTCCTGTAAAGCTTCCTTTTCCTTTCAGAATTGTGGCACCGCGGTCCATCTCTTTCATAATGGCTTCTGCTATTTCTGGAACTTTATCAGAAATAATATGCGAAGCCTTTGCTGAATAAGCACCTTGTTGAATAAAATCAATCACTTTTGCCGCGACAAAAACAGCTAAAAGAGTGTACATTGCTTCGCGGTAATTCAAATAAATAAGAGATGTCGCAATAACCATAGCGTCAAAGAGAAACATCGTTTTCCCCATGCTCCAACCAAGATATTTAAACCCAAGCTTTGCAATAATATCGACGCCTCCGGTTGTGCCTCCATACCGAAAAACTATTCCAAGTCCAACACCGATAAAGACACCAGCAAATAAGGCTGCTAATGTTAAATCATCATGCAAAGGAATGGAGAGAAATCGGTACCTTTGAAAAACTTCTAAAAAAAACGAAACGGCAACGGTACCAATAATTGTATAAATGAACGTTACTCTCCCTAGAACTCTCCAACCAATAAAAAAAAGAGGAATATTTAAAATTAAATTGGAGATGGCTGGATTGATGAAAAACATAAAATAAAGAATTAATGTAATACCAGTAAATCCGCCATCAGCTAGATTGTTTTCCATATTAAAATAAACAAGGCCAAACGATAATATAGCCGAACCTAATAGAATAAAAAGTATATTTTTAAAACGAACCTTGTAAGCCATTTAGTCCTCCATATGATAAAATACAATTATAAATCCGATGCTCTTTCTCTTATAAAATAGAGAGAGCGTTTGAAGATCAACACAATATCGTCTATTATAGTAAAATTACCATTTAACGGCAAATTATTTTTTTATTTGTCAAATGAACCACATTTCGCTAACATGAGAGAGTGTGAGGTGACACAAGTGGATGATAAGTCAATGAAACGAATGCAAGAAGAAGTAGATCAATACATAAGTCAATTTAAGGAAGGCTATTTTAGCCCGCTTGCAATGCTTGCTCGAATGAGTGAAGAGGTGGGAGAGCTTGCTCGCGAAGTAAACCATTACTACGGAGAAAAGCCAAAAAAAACGACAGAACAAGAGCGTACAATGGAGCAAGAAATGGGCGATATTTTGTTTGTTCTTATCTGCTTTGCTAACTCATTACATATTGATTTAGAAGAAGCTTTTGATCTGGTAATGGAAAAGTTTGAAACACGAGATAAAGATCGATGGACAAGAATAGAAGAAGAGGGTGTACCAAATGAGTAAAGTAAGAATTGTTATTGCAGGACCTAGAGGGAATATGGGAAAAGAAGCAGTAAATATGGTCGTTCATACAGATGATTTTGAACTAGTGGCAACGGTTGACTCAAAGCATGATGGCATGAAACTGAGTGAACTTGACGGGTTTCATCAAGTTGAAGTTCCGATTTATACAGATATGCAACGTTGTTTTGAAGAAAATCAAGTAGATGTTCTAATTGATTTAACAGCTCCGGCCTTTGGGAGAAAGCATATGGAAATTGCTTTTTCTAACGGAGTCCGTCCGGTTGTCGGAACAACTGGTTTTACTGACGAAGATATTACGCAGTTAAGAGGACTTGCTGAAGAGAAAGGACTTGGAGCTATCATCGCCCCGAATTTTGCGATTGGAGCCATCTTAATGATGAAATTCTCTCAAGTTGCGGCCAAATACATGCCAGATGTTGAGATTATTGAGCAACATCATGATCGGAAATTAGATGCACCATCCGGAACAGCTGTTAAAACGGCGCAGCTCATTTCAGAAGTGAGAGAACAAAAAACGCAAGGCCATCCTAATGAGAAAGAAGAGTTACAAGGGGCAAGAGGGGCAGATTTTGAAGGAATGAGAATACATAGTGTTAGATTACCTGGACGTGTAGCTCATCAAGAAGTAATATTTGGAGGTGACGGCCAAACATTAACGATTCGTCATGATTCGATCAATCGAACGTCCTTTATGCCTGGTGTTAAATTAGCTGTTGAATCGGTGCTACGCATTGATACGCTAGTATACGGATTAGAACATATTATTGAGTAAGAACAATTCGTTAAGGGGGAGAAATACGAATGAGAATCGCACTTATTGCCCATGACAAGAAAAAAGAGGAAATGGTCCAATTCGCTACTGCCTATGAGCATATTTTAGCGAAACATGAATTGTTTGGAACAGGTACGACAGGAACGCGGATTATGGAGGCAACTGAGCTAACGGTTACTCGCTTTAAATCAGGACCACTTGGTGGAGACCAACAAATTGGAGCTTTAGTGGCTGAAAATAAATTTGATTTAATTTTATTTTTCCGGGATCCTTTAACGGCTCAGCCTCATGAACCAGATGTAACGGCTCTTATTCGTTTATGTGATGTGCGCAAAGTGCCACTTGCAACGAATATTGGAACAGCTGAAGTGTTAATAAAAGGGTTAGAGCGCGGTGATTTTGCATGGCGTGAAGCTGATAAGGACGAATACAATGACTAGTTTAGATATTCTTGCTTTTGGTGCCCATCCCGATGATGTTGAAATCGGGATGGGTGCAACTTTAACTAAGTATGCGGGTCTTGGCTATAAAGTAGGAATTTGTGATTTGACGATGGCGGAATATTCTTCTAACGGTACGGTTGAAACGAGGCAAGAAGAAGCAAAACGGGCAGGAGAAATTTTACGCCTTTCAAAGCGAGTTCAACTTTCACTTTCAGATCGAGGCTTACAATATGTAACGAAAGAAGAGCTTGCAGAAGTAGTCTCTGTAATCCGAACATATAGACCGAAAATTATTTTCTCTCCATATACGGTGGACCGCCACCCAGACCACTCGGCTTGCACAAACGTTGTGGTAGAAGCGGCTTTTAATGCGGGAATAAAGCGTTATGACTGTGCAAAGAGGTTAGCAGCATTTCGTCCAAATCAACATCATATGTACTTTATTAACGGGTATGACCGACCCGATTTCGTTGTAGATGTATCTAATGAATATCATACCAAGTTGAAGTCATTAGAGGCTTATGAAAGTCAATTTACTTCATCTGTAGATTCAGTAGAAACCCCTTTAACAAATGGGTACATTGCAACTGTAGAATCAAGGGAGCGATTGTTCGGTAAAGAGGTTGGCGTGAAATTTGCTGAAGGTTTTAAAACGACAAAACCATTACTCATTCCGAACATGCTTGAGGGAAAGGAACGTTAACATGAGCTTGAAAATTGGGATTAGTTGTTATCCAACTGTTGGGGGATCAGGAGTGATCGCTACTGAACTTGGAAAGTTATTAGCAGAACGAGGACATGAAGTTCATTTTATTACATCAAGCGTTCCTTTTCGGCTAGATCGTGTTTATCCAAACATTTATTATCATGAAGTGGAAGTCAATCAATATTCTGTTTTTCAATATCCTCCTTATGACCTAACTTTAGCTAGTAAGATGGCAGAAGTAGTAAAACGCCAAAAGTTGGATCTTATTCACGTTCATTATGCTGTTCCGCATGCTATTTGTGCCATATTAGCAAAACAAATGGTCGATCATGATGTGAAAATTATAACAACCTTGCATGGAACAGATATAACAGTGTTAGGGTATGATCCGTCACTCAAGGACATTATCAAATTTGGAATTGAACAATCCGATCTTGTGACAGCTGTTTCAGATAAGTTAGTTCAGCAAACTCGTGAGCTTGTCTCAACGGAAAAGTCGATTGAAACGGTATACAATTTCATTGATGAGCGTGTATACATGAAACTCGATGTAGCTGATTTAAAAAGACATTATCATTTGCAGGATGACGAGCGTGTCATCATTCATATTTCTAATTTCCGTCCAGTGAAACGGATACCTGATGTGATAAACAGTTTTGCCAAAATAGCAGAAACGATCAAATCCAAATTACTTTTAATTGGCAATGGGCCGGAGCTTGCAATTGCGAGACAATTGACAAAGAAATTACATATTGAAGACAAAGTATTGTTTTTAGGGAACCAAAAACATATTGCTGAATTACTATCGATGAGTGACCTTATGCTACTTTTAAGTGAAAAGGAAAGTTTTGGACTAGTTGCACTAGAAGCAATGGCTTGTGGTGTACCAGTAATAGGAACGAACACAGGGGGAATTCCTGAAGTCATTGTTGATGGGGAAACAGGGTATCTTTGTGACATAGGTGACATCGACTGTGTAGCAGAAAAAGCTATTTCTCTCTTACAAGATGATGCCAGTTATGAAGCCTTTTCGCTTCGGGGTATTGAACGAGTGAAAAAGGTATTTCACTCGCAAATTATTGTCTCAAAATATGAAGAGTTATACGACCGAATCTTAACTAGTGAGTCATTGTAGAAAAGAGGAAGCATAGTGGTAAGTGGATGGGAAAAAGCCAAAAAGATCTTACATACATTACAACTTCATGGATACGAGGCCTATATTGTGGGCGGTGCAGTCCGCGATTTGATATTAAAAAGAGAGATTTCAGATGTTGATATTGTGTCGACTGCGACGCCTCGAGAAGTGGCAAGCTTATTTCCAAAAACGTATCAATTAAACAATATACACGAGACCATCCTTGTAAGAGAGGGAAAAGAGCAATTTGAAATAACCACAATTCGAGGTCATTCTATTGAAGCTGATGTAAAGAGGAGAGATCTGACCATAAATGGATTGCTGCTTGATCAAAATGAAAAAGTAATTGATCACGTGTCCGGTGTAAATGATCTTGCTACAAAGAAATTGAGATCAACTCTTCCATATGAACGTATGACAGAAGATCCTTTAAGAATGTTACGAGTTTGTCGTTTTGTAAGTGATTTAGGTTTTTCAGTCGATCCAAAGCTGTATGAGACCATTGTTGAAGAGAGAGAACGCATTTATACTGTTGCCATTGAACGTATTATGAAAGAATGGGTCAAACTGTTAAAAGGGGAGTATAGAAATCAAGCTTTATGTATACTTCAACAAACGGAGCTATACCGGTCACTTCCACAGATGAACTTAACAGAACATTCTTTGGAACAACTCAGTCATTTAAGTTCATTGTCTAACGAATCAAACCTTATTACATTAACGGCTTTTTGTTTTTGCCTTGAGCATGTAGATGAAGGTTACTTAAAAAGGCTTGCTTTATCCAATGAACTTTCTAAAAACATCCGAGTTCGCCTAACGTATATTAAAAAGAGAAACGATCAAGTATGGACGCCACTTGACCTTTATTATTCTTCGTTAGAAGTTGCGTATGATGTGGAAAGGCTCCGTTCACTTTTAGGTCTAGAAACGCAGAGTTCATTACAACTAAAGGCCATGTGGGATTCTTTGCCGATTCACCATAGGTCTGAGCTTGCTGTAACAGGCCGTGACCTGTTACAAGACGATCAAAAGGAACCAGGGCCATGGATGAAAGAGGCACTAGACACTGCTGAGCGTCTAGTTGTTTTAGGAACATGTCAAAACGATAAGAAAGAATTAATTCAAGTTTTGTTTGGGGAGGAGGGGCAAACATGAAAGAGAAACTGCTAAAAATATTTGCAGAACACTCAGATCAATTTGTTTCAGGGGAAAAAATCAGCCAGCAATTAGGCTGCACGAGAACGGCTGTTTGGAAGCATATTGATGAATTAAGAAAAAATGGGTACGAGCTAGAGTCTGCTCCGCGTAAAGGATATCGTTTAATTCGAAAAGGTGATGGGATCCATTCCCACGAGGTAAAAGTCGGACTAACAACCAAAAGAATTGGTCACGAAATAACCTATTTTGACGAAACGGACTCAACGCAGTACACAGCTCATAAACTTGCACAAGAGGGAGCCAAGGAAGGGCATGTTGTCATTGCCAATGAACAAACAAAAGGAAAAGGGAGACTTGGCCGCCAGTGGTTCTCTAGGAAAGGGACAAGTGTGTCGATGAGTTTGATACTTAGGCCTGAACTCCCTCCTCAAAAAACGCCCCAATTGACTTTATTAACAGCTGTATCTGTCGTCAGAGGTTTGAAAAAAGCGACGGGAATCGACTGTGATATCAAGTGGCCGAATGACATTCTTATTAATGGAAAAAAGCTTGTTGGTATCTTAACAGAAATGCAAGCTGATCCAGATCGTGTAAACTCGATCATTATTGGAATTGGGATGAATATTAATCAACATCATGACGATTTCACTCCTGAAATAAGAGAGCTTGCTACATCAGTTGCTCTTGTCAAAGGAAAAAATGTTGATCGTGCGAAGATCATCGCAGCGGTATTGAATGAATTTGAACAATTATACGATTTGTACATAGAAAGAGGATTTGATTTAATTCGGCCTCTTTGGGAGGCTCATTCCGTAAGTGTAGGAACTTTTATCTATGCTAGAACGATGCGTGAAGTCATTTACGGTTTCGCAAAAGGGATTACAGAAGATGGAGTTTTACTTTTAGAAGATGAAAAAGGTAAAGTACATGAGATCTACTCTGCTGATATTGAAATTGCTTCCCAAGCTGATTCATAATCTGTTATACTTTTGTGGAATGGGCGGTATCCAATTGGAACTGCACCGCAACAACAATTAAAGCGGATCTGCCTTGATCCAATTAAGGACTAGGACAGAGGGGTTCATGTTCATACGTTATAGTGCAAACGAATAGCCTTCGTATGCAGCTAAAAGCCTGCCCTCTTGTCATACACAATAAGTGTAGTGGATAGAGCAGGTTTTTTTTGACGTCATGAAGCACTCCTCATAAAAAAGGAGGAAATGCAAAATGAAAACAACAGCAAATTTTCAGAAAATGAAACAAAATAGTGAGAAAATTACCATGATGACAGCTTATGATGCGCCTGCAGCACGTCTTGTAGAACAAGCGGGGACGGATATGATTCTTGTTGGTGATTCTCTTGGAATGGTCGTATTAGGTTATGATTCGACGATTCCAGTGACGGTCGATGATATGCTTCTTCATACGAAAGCTGCACGAAGAGGAGCACGTAATACGTTTATAGTCGCTGATATGCCATTTTTATCGTATCACGCTAATTTGACGGAGACGTTTTCCTATGCTAAGCGCCTCATGCAAGAAGGTGGAGCAAACGCTGTAAAGTTAGAGGGAGCAGGCTCGGTAATAAATACGATTTCAAAGCTAACAGAAGCAGGAGTACCTGTAGTAGGACATTTAGGCTTAACACCTCAAGCTGTCGGCGTATTAGGTGGTTACCGTGTTCAAGGAAAGGACCCTGAGTCTGCAAGAAAGCTAGTAGCTGATGCGAAAGCTTTGGAAGAGGCAGGGGCATTTGCAATCGTTGTGGAGTGCGTTCCTGAACAGGTTGGAAAAATGCTGAGTGAAAAATGCAACATTCCGATCATTGGAATTGGAGCTGGTGTCGATACGGACGGTCAAGTCCTTGTCTATCATGATATATTAGGCTATGGAGAGGTCCATGTTCCGAAATTTGCTAAAAGTTATGCAAACATTTCACCTATCATTGAAAAGGCGTTAAAAACCTATGTCCACGAAGTCAAAGAAAAGAAATTTCCAGCTGCTGAACATTCATTTACGATGACAGAAGACGCACTAAGTGGCTTATACGGAGGCGTGAGTAAGTGAAAGTAGTTGAAAGGATAAAGGAAATTAGGAATGAATTGAACCATGTAAGGAAATCAGGTACAACGATCGGTTTTGTTCCAACGATGGGGTATTTGCATGAAGGTCATGTGAGCCTTATTCATGCAGCAAAAAAGAAAAAACATTTTGTTGTGGTTAGCATTTTTGTAAATCCATTACAGTTTGGACCGAATGAAGATCTTGATCGATACCCAAGGGATTTTGAAAGAGATGAAAAAATCGCCAAAGAAGCTGGGGCCGATCTTGTTTTTTACCCATCTGTTCATGAGATGTATCCGACTAACATGCCGATGACGATACATGTTACAAATGGAGCAGACGTTCTCTGTGGGAAAAGCCGACCTGGTCATTTTGACGGCGTTGCGACAGTTGTGATGAAACTACTCCAAATTGTCCAACCGACAGAAGCCTTTTTTGGACAAAAAGATGCACAGCAATTAGCGATCATTATGAACATGGTTCAGGCATTTAATGTTCCGATATCGATTACAGGTTGCCCAACAATTCGGGAAGAAGATGGTTTAGCAAAAAGCTCTCGAAATGTTTATTTAGAAGAAAATGAAAGAGAAGAAGCGCCTTTTTTATATGAAACACTTAGAAAAGGAGCGGAATGGATTCAATTAGGAGAAACGAGTCGTTCTGCGATTCTTGCTGAACTGAAAAAATCATTAGAAAAAGGATCTGGAACACTTGATTATGTTGATGTACTCACTTATCCAAGTTTAGAACCCGTTGAGAACCTTCAAGGAAAGGTCATTCTTGCCGTTGCTTATGCTTATAAAAAAGCACGACTAATTGACAATTATATTTTAGAACTAAAGGAGGAAGCGTAAATGTTTCGAACGATGATGAAATCGAAAATTCACCGAGCGAGAGTGACAGAATCTAATTTGAATTATGTCGGTAGCATTACGATTGATGAAGATATTATGGATGCTGTTGATCTTTTAGAAAATGAGAAAGTTCAAATTGTAAATAATAACAATGGACAGAGATTTGAGACTTATGTAATTAAAGGACCACGTGGTAGCAATGTTTTTTGCTTAAATGGTGCAGCAGCAAGACTTGTTCATGAGGGGGATGTGATTATTGTCATTTCTTATGCGCTAGTTGCTAATGAAAACGTTCTGGAACATAAGCCAAAAGTGGCCATTATGAATGAGCATAATGAAATTGTTGAAATGTTAAATCAAGAGCCAGCTTCTACCGTCTTATAATTCGCATATTCCCCTCCTCTTCGATAAACACTTTAAGTATAGTCATCGAGAGGAGGGTTTTTTTTGGAAAACTGGATGTCATCTTGGAATGCCATATATAAAAATATAGAGAAGAAATGGGCATTCATGTCAGAAAAAGAGCAAGAACAGCAATTAGCCTATTTAGAGGAAACAGCTGGTTCCCTTTTAGATAAATGGACAGAGTTAGACGAAAAAATTCATGATCTGAAACAACCAAAAAACGGTAGAGGTATAACGTTTTCCTATTTCTCAAAAGGAACAACCTTTTATGATTTAGAAATGTTTGAACAAGCTGCCAAAACGTTAAAAAAAGAAAAGGTCACAGGCTCTAATGACGAAATAAGAAGGTTGTACTTAGGCTTTTCTTATTTGTTTGCTAATCATTTTGACCTAGCAAAAGAATCATTTCTATACCTCATACAGGTGAGTGCCTACCCGATCATCACACATTTTGCACATGTAGGTATGGGGTGTGTTCATACAAAGGAAGAGCGTTTAGATGAGGCAATCGCTTCATTTGAAAAAGCAAATGAACTTACGTCTTCCAATGATGTCGTGTATAATTTAGGGATCTGTTATTTCTTTAACAAAGTATTTCATATAGCAAAACCATATTTTCAGGATTACGTCGAACAAGTACCTGATGATGGAGAGGCATTCTTTTTTCTAGGGTGCTGTCACTATGAAGAAGGGGAGCTTGATGAGGCTTGGACTGCGTGGACGACAAGTATTTCTTTGTTGGACTCAGAAGAAGCTTTAATTGCGCTTGCGTATGTATGTGAATGGCACGGATATCATCAAGCTGCTATTCATTGTTATAAACGCGTACAGGAAAAACATGTACAATCGGTTCGAGTTTGGCATGGTTTAGCTTGGAATTATGCCTTATTAGAAGATAAAATAAATGCAGTCAATGCATTTGAAGCAGCAATAAAATTGGATCCTGGCAATGAAAAGGTTGAGCAATCGCTTAACTGGCTACAAGAAAGTTGGCCCGAAATGTCTGATCTACTTAAATGTTGATAAGTGTTTTACGTAGATGAGGTGAACTATGAAAGAACGATATACTGTAGTGGATGTCGAGACGACAGGTCATTCAGTCGCTAAAGGAGATCGAGTCATTCAAATAGGCGCTGTTGTGATTGAGGACAACGAAATTGTCGAGACATTTGCTACATTTGTAAATCCTGGACAGCCTATTCCAGCATTTATTGAGGAGCTGACGGGTATTTCTGATGATATGGTCAAAAATGCCCCTTCTTTTCAAGAAATTAGTCATGAACTGCTGTTGCTATTTGAAAATAGTAGCTTCGTTGCTCACAATGTCGATTTTGATTATGCTTTTTTAACGAACCAACTGGAACTAATCGGGAAAAGATTTCCTAATATACCGAAGTATGACACGGTCGAGCTGTCTAGAGTGCTGTTGCCTAAACAAGAAAGTTATAAATTAGGTCAATTAGCTGAGCAACTTGGTTTTAGTCATGACCGTCCCCATCAAGCTGACAGCGATGCAGAAGTAACAGCGGCTCTTTTTTTATCATTATTACATAAGATTAAGCAACTCCCAATATTAACGCTTCAACAGCTAGCACCAATATCTCGAAGTTTTAAAAGTGATCTTGAACCGATGTTGCAAAAGGTTATCCAAGACAAACTCCTTCAAGGTGAAACGGATGATTCTTATGATTGTTATCGGCAACTTGCCTTAAAAAAGGTAGAAGAGGTGGAGGTTGCTAATGAAAGCAATCAATTTGAATCATTTGAGGACTTTTTAGAAATGCTATATGCAGATAAAGGGAAAATGCAATCAGCTTTCTTGCAGTATGAACTCAGACAAGGTCAAAAAGACATGATGCTTCAAGTAAATGAGGCATTTAGAAAAAATGTTCATAAAATAATTGAGGCTGGAACGGGTACCGGAAAGTCTTTGGCTTATTTACTTCCGGCAGCCTTTTTTTCACACACGACTCAAGAACCGGTGATCATTAGTACGAAAACCATCCCTTTACAAGAGCAGTTATTATCTCGAGATTTGCCACTTTTAAATCATTTGCTCCCGTTTCAAGTTACCATCACGCTTTTAAAAGGGAGAAGTCATTATTTATGTTTACGGAAATTTGAACAATCGTTACAAACCATCGCTGAAGACAGTTACGATGTTCTATTAACAAAAGCGATGTTATTAATTTGGTTAACAGAGACGGAAAATGGGGATATTGAAGAACTGAACCTTCCATCTGGTGGAAAGGGATACTGGTATGAAGTTCAAAGTGATGCTACATCTGATCTTGGTCGGTACAGTCCTTGGTTTTCGCGATGCTTTTATCACAGAGCGAGAAAGAAAGCGCAGAATTCTAATATTGTTGTAACAAATCATGCGCTTTTGTGTACAGATCTCGTCCATGATGAAAGGTTGCTACCTTCGTATTCATATGTCATTTTAGATGAAGCTCATCATCTTGAGGAAACGGCAAGTGACCACTTAGGCGCAAAAGTCGACTTCCTGTCATTTGCTTTTTTGTTTCAACGATTAGGAGTCAATCAAGAAGATAGCATTATTGAACAACTGGACCAACTTATCCAAGAGTATCAAGTTCATGCAAATATGAATCTTGCTGTTATGGCAGAAATGGTGCAGAACGTAAAAGATGAAATAGATGAATTGTTTAGGATGCTACATGGATATGTTTTATCTAAAAATCAATCTAGTTCGACAGATGTTGGCCGCTTGCGTTACCGATATGAAACGTTTAAGGAAAAGGGCTCTATGTGGCAAGCTATTCTAGAATGTGCCATGAGGGTGCATATGCAAACAAAAGATTGTATGAAAATTTTACAATCTTGGTTAGCTCCTTTTTCTGATAAAAAGGACGATATGACATTTAAAGCCAGAAGCTTCATTGCAGATGCAACTGGATTTATAGAACGTTTAATGGAAGAAGAACAAACATTATATGAGTTGCTTCTTGAACATGATCCTAATATGGTGTATTGGATCGAGGTAGAGCCAAGAGGAGCAAAAAATGCAACTTTTCTTTACAGTAAACCAATTGATGTCTCAGATCTTCTTGCTGATCACTTTTTTGCTAAGAAAAAAAGTGTTGTCATGACATCGGCCACCCTTGCTGTTAATGGATCGTTTGATTACCAAATAAAGCGTTTAGGACTGATTGATTTTGGTGTAGAAACGAGCTTTATTCCGTCACCTTTTTCCTATGTTGATCAAGTACGGATGCTTTTACCAACGGATCTTCCTGCTATAAAAGAAGTGAGTGATGAGGAATTTGCAGTGGAAGTAGCCATCAAAATTTGGAGAATGATGGAGATGTCAAGCGGAAAAATGTTAGTCCTTTTTACATCCTATGAAATGCTTAAACAAGTGTATCATCATTTGAAAAAGTTGAATGAACTTGGAACGTTTCAAATGATAGGTCAGGGAGTAACAAGTGGAAGTAGAGCTAAGTTAATGAAGATGTTTAAACAAACAGACCAAGCTGTGCTTTTTGGAACGAGTAGCTTTTGGGAAGGCATTGATTTACCTGGTGATGAGCTGAAGACACTTGTCATTGTCCGTCTGCCTTTTTCACCTCCCGATCAGCCATTGTTACAAGCTCAATATGAAAAAGCGAAGACAGAAGGAGGAAACCCATTTATGGACATTTCTCTCCCTCAAGCGATCATCCGTTTCAAACAGGGGTTTGGCCGATTAATTCGAACAACTCATGATCGCGGTTGTGTATTTGTTTTTGATCGACGTATTTCAACAACTCGCTACGGAAAACAATTTATTCGGTCTTTGCCGAATGTACCTGTTTATGAAGGGAAATTGGAAGAATTGTTAGAGAACTATAAAGACTTTATGTAAGTTTCGATTCAATGATTTGGAGGGATCTGACATAATGCGTAAACTCTTTATTGGACTTTTATGTTTTGTTGTTTTAAGTGTGATGTTAGGCCTAGAGGTTCGTATGGTCATTACATCAAACGGTCAAGACGAAGAAGTCGAATTAGATTTACAATTAGAAGAAGAAGATATAGGGTTCGTGTTTTTGGATCTTCCTAATGGAGAGGCAACATATGTTGAACTACCAAATGAGGAATCTGTCTTGATTGGTACAGGATCTAATGATTGTGCGGAATCATTGTTTTTTCGTTTGAAAAAGCTTAATGTTTCTTCCATTGAAACCATTATTTTACCGCGGTTTGAAAAAGAATATAGTGGCAATGTAGAAGAAGTAACGTCTCGTCTAGGTGTTAAGACATTAATTGTGCCAGAGGCAGGAATGAATCAAGCGAAGACACAATATGAACATTTGGACGTTGATATTATCGGGTGGTCTGATAAACAAGAAGAAAGGTTAGCGGATCATGTAGAAGTAAAGATTTTGCCTAGTAAGTCGTCCATTATGCCAACATTATCGTTTTTGGTGACTGTTCATAATAAGCATCAATTTTTCTTCTCTTCAGAAGCAAACGAAGAACTTGAAAAAGATTGGGTGCAAAAAGGACTTTCTCCAGTCTCATTATTAAAGGTTGCAGAATTTGGAACAAATAATGGAACTTCTCAACGGTTTTTAAATGAATTGGATCCTCAAGTCGCCATTCTATTTACGAGAGAGAATGGAGAAGTGAGTGGTCAATTGTTGGAACGATTACAAGAAACATGGATTGATACGTACCGCACGAAGCAAAATGGGTCAGTGATTGTAAAAGTGAGTCAAACAGATTATGAGCTCGTAACGGTTCATTTTCAAGCGGCAAAGTAAAAAAAATAAAAAAATGTTCTGCACGAGGCATTGGTGCAGAACATTTTGAGGTGTGAGTAGGCTTCATATTTCGGCTGTATTTTTAGCCGTTTTTCCCGTATGATGAACATACGTCGTTTTATTCTTGTTCTCTTTCAAAATAAGCAGGAAATAACGTCTGACGAATTGAAATTGGAAAAACTTCATGCCACTTCAATCCGTCGCGGCGCAACAAGGCGATTTCTTCCTTTTCTTGTTGGTATCGCTTTGCTATTGATTGAAAATGGTTAGACAATCGTTTACGCCCCCTTTTGTTTGGCGTATGTTTAGTATAGCCGACATGACCGTTACTATGTTTAGCAAAAGTTGTGCATGAAGGAAAGAACTATTTTTTTATGGAGGAGATTAAATGAATCAACACATCGTTCCATTATCTACAACGAAATTAAAAAAAGCAGAAGACACATATAAAGTTGTTGATGCCTTAAATCGAACTCTTAAAGACGAAGACTTCCTGTTTGGGTTGTCTTTAGATAAAACGGACGACACTACAATGGTTTTTACGATTTATCGTACGTAGTTTGGGGACAGATATGAGAAAATGGATAATCATTATTATACTGTTTTTGTTTTTAATTTTTACGGGTCTTAGTGTCTATGCGTATCAAATAATACGAGAGCCATTAGAACATCATTATGAACAAGCAGAGCGATATGTAAAAGGCCAATCTTTGTTAACCATGATTTCAGATGTCATGTATTTTCATGGAACAGATGCGTATTACGTCTTTAGTGGAGTGGATGACGAAGGGATCGACACATATGTATGGGTATCAGCAGACTATGATTTTCATCATATCGAAAAAGCACAGGATGGAATAACGAAGGAAGAGGCATTGGAGATCGTCACGACCAATGAGGATGTTGAGCGGATCGAAACAGTCAAGCTTGGATTTGAACGCGGTTTACCTGTTTATGAAATCACTTATGTGAACCATGAAAATCGAAAAGGGTATTATTATGTTACCTTTGAGGATGGGACATTTATGAAAAGGTATTTATTGCGAACAGATTTGTGATTTGACACTTGAAGGATCATAAGCAACAATTTATAGTGTATAGTATATTACTTGGGAGGGACATACATATGAAATTAGCTAAAAGAGTTTCAACATTAACACCTTCAACGACTCTTGCAATTACAGCAAAAGCAAAAGAACTGAAAGAACAAGGCCATGATGTGATTGGTTTAGGAGCAGGAGAGCCAGATTTTAATACACCGCAATACATAATTGACGCTGCTGTTAAATCAATGGAAGAAGGTCATACAAAATACACTCCTTCTGCTGGTTTGCCAAAATTAAAAGAAGCCATTATAGGTAAGTTTAAATCCGATCAACAAATCACCTATTCACCAGCTGAAATACTAGTGGGATCTGGAGCTAAACATGTTTTATATACATTATTTCAAGCGATATTAGATGATGGGGATGAAGTATTATTCCAACACCTTATTGGGTGAGTTATCCTGAGCAGGTAAAGCTTGCTGACGGTGAACCAGTTTATATTGAAGGGCTAGAAAGCAATGATTTTAAAGTAACAGCTAGACAACTTGAAGAAGCTATTACAGAAAAAACAAAAGCATTTATTCTTAACTCTCCAAGTAACCCAACTGGATCTATGTATTCCGAAGAAGAGTTGCGTGAACTAGGAGAGGTTTGCATCAAACACGATGTATTAATTGTTTCCGATGAAATTTACGAGAAGCTTGTATATGGTGGAGCTTCACATACTTCGATTGCTCAGCTTTCAGACGCTTTAAAAGAGCAAACAATTGTCGTAAATGGTGTATCTAAGTCACACTCAATGACTGGCTGGAGAATTGGATATGCAGCTGGAAATGCTGAAATTATTAAGGCCATGACCAATCTTGCGAGTCACAGTACGTCGAATCCAACAACCAATGCACAATATGGAACGATCGCGGCGTATACAGAAGATGATGGGTCTGTAGAGACAATGAGACAAGCATTTGAAGAACGTTTAAATGGGGTTTATGAAAAGTTAATTTCGATTCCAGGTGTT
The DNA here is from genome assembly GCF_000513095.1 of Halalkalibacter wakoensis JCM 9140. Taxonomy (GTDB): domain Bacteria; phylum Bacillota; class Bacilli; order Bacillales; family Bacillaceae_D; genus Halalkalibacter; species Halalkalibacter wakoensis. Next base: position 50,965 of record NZ_BAUT01000006.1, on the reverse strand, counting down.
TATTGCGTGAAGCCAAAAGGTGCATTTTATTTATTTCCGAATGTTAGTGAAGCGGCCAAACTAAATGGTTTTACTCATGTAGATGCTTGGGTTGAAGCTATTTTAGAGGAAGAAAAGGTTGCTTTAGTGCCTGGTTCAGGTTTTGGTACACCTCAAAATGTACGCTTATCTTATGCGACTTCATTTGATGCATTAGAAGAAGCATTAACACGTATTGAGCGATTCGTAAAAAAACACTCGAATTAATTTGAAAAAAGGGGGTGTACGAGAAGGTATGTTGTTAGCCTTTCGTACACCCCCTGCCATATTATAACGAATTTTTATTTCATGAATTGACTTGAAAAATTCGACAAGGGTATAATGTTTAATGGTATACATAGTAGGAGGTATGAAAGTGAAAACAACAATTGCAAAAGTGGGACAATTTGTCGAGCAGGAAGTGACAATTGGAGCTTGGCTTGCAGGCAAGCGTTCTAGCGGAAAGATTGCTTTTTTACAATTAAGAGATGGGACAGGCTTTATTCAAGGTGTCGTTGTTAAAGCTGAAGTAGCGGAAGAAATGTTCCAAAAAGCTAAAAATTTAACACAAGAAAGTTCTATATATGTAACGGGAATGGTTCGGGCTGATGAACGTGCTCCGTCTGGATACGAACTAACTGTAACAAATATTGAGGTATTGCATGAAGCGACTGATTATCCTATAACACCTAAAGAGCATGGAACCGAATTTTTAATGGATCATCGTCACTTATGGTTACGTTCCAAACGTCAGCATGAAGTAATGAAAATTAGAAATGAAATTATTCGTTCAACATATGAGTTTTTTAATAACAATGATTTTGTGAAAATTGATCCACCTATCTTAACTGGTAGTGCCCCTGAGGGGACGTCGGAGTTGTTTGCAACAAAATATTTCGATGAAGATGCTTATCTTTCTCAAAGTGGACAGTTATACATGGAGCCGCAGCCATGGCGATGGGGCGTGTTTTTTCATTTGGACCAACGTTTCGTGCCGAAAAATCGAAAACACGCCGTCATTTAATTGAGTTTTGGATGATTGAACCTGAAATGGCATTTGTTGAATTTAATGAAAATCTAGAGATTCAGGAGCAATATGTCTCTTATGTTGTTCAATCCGTTTTAAAGAGTTGTCAGCTAGAGTTGAAAACGTTAGGGCGTGACCTTTCAAAACTTGAAGCAATTCAAGCACCGTTTCCACGAATCACGTATGATGAAGCGATAACGTTCTTAAAAGATAAGGGGTTTGATGATATAGAATGGGGAGATGATTTCGGTTCTCCGCATGAAACGGCCATTGCTGAGCATTATGAAAAGCCTGTTTTCATTACGCATTATCCAACTTCACTGAAACCATTTTACATGCAACCTGACCCGAACAGAGAAGATGTGGTGCTATGTGCAGATTTAATTGCCCCTGAAGGTTATGGAGAAATCATTGGTGGTTCAGAGCGGATTCATGATTATGAATTGTTAAAAGCAAACATTGAAAAACATCATTTATCACTTGAAGCATATCAATGGTACTTGGATCTTCGTCAATATGGTTCTGTTCCACATTCTGGCTTCGGACTTGGACTTGAGCGAACAGTCGCTTGGATTTCCGGTGTCGAACATGTACGTGAAACGATTCCTTTCCCAAGACTTTTAAATCGCTTGTATCCATAAAGGAAGTAGGAAAAGATATATGGGTGCGTTAAAAAGGTAGCTTAAACCTTTTTAACGCACCCTTCCTTTTTGTGTTCTCGCTACATAGAGACGTGTAAGGAAAAGGAAACGACTAGTTCGTCCTGTCGTGTTATAATAAAGGACAGAGGTGTTTCAAAAATGGATCAAAACTTACTTGTAAAATGGACAACTCAAAAACATATCACAATACCTTCTTTGTTGTTGCAATATTATCACCGTTTAGGGCTAAAGGAAGAAGAGCTTGTAGCATTGCTACATGTCCAAGCTTTTATCGATGATGGTGATGGGTTTCCAACACCTGAATTTTTAAGTGAACGAATGTCTTATTCAATGAATGAATGCGCTGAGCTTTTAGGAAGATTAATTCGAAAAGGATTTCTAACACTTGAAAAAAAATGGGATGAACAAGGTATTTTGTTTGAATATTATACGCTTGAACCGCTATGGCACCGCCTTTTACAATTTGTAAAAGGAGAGGAAGCGCAACTTGAAGAGAAACAAAAAGAAAATCAAGAAGGATTGTTGTACCAACGATTTGAGGAAGAATTCTGCAGACCATTGTCTCCCATTGAAGCAGAAACGTTAGGTATGTGGATCGATCAAGATAAACATACAGTTGAACTTATTACGCAGGCATTGCGTGAGGCCGTTGTATCAGGGAAATTAAATTTTCGATATATTGATCGTATTCTTTTTGAGTGGAAGCGTAATGGGGTCAAAACAGCGGAACAAGCTCGTACGCATGGAGAAAAATTTCGCAAATACCAAAATCCACCTAAACAAGAGCAAAAGAGAGCAAAAGCAGAATCTTATCCTAGTTTTAGTTGGCTTGACAAGTCGTAGGAGAGGAAGAAAGAAATGTTATCAAAGAAACAAACAATCGAAGCTTTAGATGTCATTGCCGAGATGTATCCTGAAGCAGAATGTGAATTAACTCATTCAAATCCTTTTGAATTGGTCATTGCTGTTTTATTATCTGCTCAATGTACAGATGCACTTGTAAATAAAGTGACACCTAAATTGTTTGAAAAATATAAGCAACCGGAAGATTATTTAGCTGTACCACTTGAAGAACTGGAGCAAGATATTCGTTCAATCGGATTGTTTCGTAGTAAAGCAAAAAACATAAAAAAACTTGCGCAATCACTAATTGAAGATTTTAATGGGGAGGTTCCAAAAGATAGGGATGAATTAGTTACATTAGCTGGGGTGGGAAGGAAAACGGCCAATGTAGTTGCCTCTGTAGCCTTTGGTGTCCCGGCTATTGCGGTTGATACACATGTTGAACGTGTCTCAAAACGACTAGCCATTTGTCGGTGGAAAGACAATGTTCGTCAAGTGGAGGAAACATTAATGAAGAAAATTCCAATTGAACGATGGTCCGATTCTCATCATCAGCTTATCTTTTTCGGGAGGTACCATTGCAAAGCACAGTCTCCACAATGTGAAACGTGTCCATTGCTCGAGATGTGTCGGGAAGGGCAAAAAAGAATGAAAGCCAGAGCCACGAAATGAATGTAACCATTCCTGAATCGTTTCAAGTTTCGCCCTTTTATCAGCAAACTGTTGTGAACATTGATGCTGAATCTCTTTCTTTTCTAGACATATGCCAAGCTATTCCTTTCTATTATGATATAACAATGGAAAAGCGACCTTGGGAAGAAAAGGATGTTTTTGTTCCTATGTTGTTTGCTTGTTGGGACAAAGAAAGGCCAATACTTGAACAGTATTACAAAGATAGAAACCCACTTGCAGCAAAAGAAAAAATGAACAGCATGTTGGCATTATTGATTGATGCGTTATTTTGGCTAAATGGTAGACAAGTAACGAATCTAACTGGTCTTACTTCATCTGTTCAATCCCTACTATATAAACCCGTTAATGTTGAAGAACGGCTAGAGTTTATCCTTTTGCAAGCCGGTAAATATCATTCGTATGTCCAATTGAAATCATTGTTTATAGAAGTGAGAAAATTATATGCACGAGTAAAAATAATGGAGTTAAAAGAAAAATAGGGGCTTATTTTTAGCTCCTCTTTATCCTTTATTTTCTGAATACATAGATAGATTTTTAAAAGGAGCAGGTGATGACATGAGTAGAGCCATGAAAGTAGACGTTCCAGTAAATGTAATAGAAGTAACAGAGACAGAACAAGAGCGTCAACAATTGGTCGATGAAAAAAAGAAGAGTGGGGCATTCCAAGTATCATTTTGTGGTCATTTTTCAGCGGGGAAATCAACAATTTTGAACCATTTACTTGGAGCAGAAATGCTTCCGACGAGCCCGATTCCAACAAGTGCTAATATTATAGGCATTAAAAATGGAGAATTAGGATTGTCGGTACAGTCATTAAACGGTGAGAAGAAACAGTGGAATGGGGAAATTCCATGGCAAAGAGTTCGTGAATGGGGGATGAATGGAGGGGAAATTTCTTCATTGACAATTGAAGCACCACTTCCTTTTTTAGGAGATCATAGCATCATTTACGATACACCCGGTGTTGACTCAACTGATCCTACTCATCAGGCTGTTACGGTTGAAGCTCTATATACGACAGATTTTATTGTATATGTAATGGATTATAACCATGTCCAATCTGAAACCAATTTAACCTTTTTGAAGCAATTGTCTGATGAAAAAAAACCACTATATTTAGTTGTTAATCAAATTGATAAACATGATGAATCAGAATTACCATTTGAAGCATTTGATCAGTCTGTTCGTGACACGTTTTCTGCATGGGGAATACATATGATTAAACTAACATATACGAGCATGAAGGCAAAAGAACATCATCTAAATCAATTGAGTCAATTTGAAAAAGATATGAAAGCGATTTTATTTCATGGTGGCGAACTTTTGCCTTATGCTGGACAGCGTCTTCAACAAGGACTTTATTTAAGCATGATTCATCGACTAGAGGAAGAAAAAGAAGATCAATTAGACGATGTAAAAGAAAGTATGAAGCAACAAGGGTTTTCACTAGACCAACTTACAAAGCGTCATGAACTCGCTGAACAATATGAAGAAATGTTCCACGCAAGAAAGCGATTTGAAGAAGATTTTAATAAAAAATGGCAGGGGATAGTAAAGGATGTAACGATCTTCCCATACACAACGACCGAATTGGCAAGAAACTGGTTAGAAAGTATGGAACCAGGTTTTAAAGTAGGATTTTTGTTTTCGAAAAAGAAAACAGAAGAAGAACAGGAAGCTAGATTAAAACGACTAATTGAAGAAACGCAAGATAAAGTGAAAAGCCAATTGGAATTTCACCTACATCAACTATTTCAAGCATATGACTTCGGAAAATTAACAAACCGAGAATATGTCGAAAAAGAGTTAACGAACATGCATGTAACCATTGATGAACCGTTCTTCAAACAATCATTACAAGCAGGGCCAAAAAATCGAGAATATGTATATACGTATACGAAAGATCGTACGATGGAGGTTATTAGACAACTTCGTCAAAAAGCAGCAACCATCATAGACCTAATGTCAGAAGGAATGGAAGAGTATTGGGAACATGAAAAAAAATCATTAGAGCAAGAGTTAGAAAAATTATATGATTTAGATGTTTTTGTCATGCAATTAACGAAAATTGAAGATCGATATGTCGAAAGTATTGAAGCAAAACGAGAAAAAGTGGAGCAATTTCAAGACGCAGGTGCTTATGAACGCGTCATTGATGAAACAATGAAGAAAGAAATTCCTCGCTTTTCTCATTCTTCCTCCTTTGATTCCATCACATTGCCTGAGGAGTCGGTTATTGATACAAATTGGGAGCAAGAAGAGTCCGCGGAATCTAGTAACTTTAATGAGCAAGAAGCCGCTAAATGGGTAGCGCAGGTTGAACAGGTAGTAAATGATTTTGAGAAAGAAGAACGAATGAAGTATGAACGGTCTGTTCTCAAAAGTCGATTATCTCGTTTTCGCGAACAGACATTTACGATTTCTCTATTTGGAGCATTTAGTGCTGGGAAATCAAGTTTTGCTAATGCCTTACTAGGAGAAACCGTTCTTCCTGTTTCCCCTCATCCAACGACAGCAACGGTCAATATTGTGAAAAAATCCGAAGAAGGTTACGAGTCCAGAACAGCTGTTGTGAAAGTGAAGACTAAGGACCAACTAAACAAAGAGATTGAATCTGTTGCTAGTCAGCTAGATCGAAATGTTAATATTGAAACAATTAAAAGCTGGAAAGAAGACAAAACAGCAACAACAAGTTGGCAAAAAACATATCAAGCGTACTTAACAACATTAAAAAATAGTTTGGCTGATGGCAAATGGGAACTTGGAAGTTCGTTTAAAGTTTCGATAGAACAATTGCAACCGTTTGTTGCGAATGAACATGATGCTTGTTTAATTGAAAAAGTAACTCTTTATTATGATTGCCCGCTTACAGAAAAAGGAATTATTTTAGTTGATACACCTGGAGTTAATTCAATTCATGGTCGACATACGAATGTAGCATTCAAGCAATTACGTGATTCGGACGCTATCTTTTATTTAACTTATTATAACCATGCCTTTTCTAAGTCTGATCAACAGTTTTTGCAACAGATGGCTAAGGTCAATGAAGGCTTTCGAACAGATAAGCTGTACTTTATTTTAAATGCTGCCGATTTAGCAGGTAGTACTTTAGAGCTAAATGGTGTAAAAAAACATGTATATGATCAGCTTGTCCACAATGGAGTAACGAGTCCAAGGTTATATCCTTTATCTAGTAAGAAAGGGCTTGCCGGAAAACAGAACAGTGAGCAAGAGGATCCATTATTTACTGCTTTTGAAAAAGCTTTTTACCAAAAAACGATTACCGAGCTAAAACGGTTAAGTTTCGAGCTAGTTAAGGAAGAGAGAACTCGCTATGTATCCCTTCTCCAAGAGGGGCTCGAATATGCAACAGGGGAAGAGAAAGAAAAAGATGTAAAAAGAAAAGAGATTGAATCACTTGTACGTTCTTGGGTTAACAAAATTGAAGCTTATAAACCATTGAATGCACAAAAAATGAGTACACAAGAAGTAAGTCAGTTATTTTTGTATTTACGTGACCGAGTTCGGTACATGTTAAGCGATCTATTTGGCGAACAGGTAAATGTATCAACCGTTGTCGGTAGTAGCAAACGTGCACAACAACAAGCACTTCTTTCCTCACTGAAAGAATGGAGAAGTGAAGGGGAGCACTTTATCAAACAAGAACTTCAAGCTACTTTTGTTCGAATTGAAATAGCTTTAGGGAAAGCTATTGAAGAATGGGTGGTAGAAACCATACGTGAGGTACGTAATGACTTTCAGGCTTTTTCTCTGTCTTATCAGCTTGAAAAAATTGACTTAACAGTGATGACTAAAGAGCGATTCATTCCTGTTGATGTTGAATCATATGCTCACTATTTTCAATCATTAAAGTCGTTTTTTGAGCAGGGGAAAGTAAAGCAGTTAAAAGAGGATCTTGTTCAAGTAGGTGCTTCGAAATCGAATGAACGTTTAAGGGAATTAGAAAAGAGCGCACAAGAACAACTTCAACAGTTTTTTGAGGTATTAGTTGAAAAAGCAAAACAAGAAATGTACGAGGCATTAAAGCGAGAAATAGACCGTTTTGATGCTTTGAATGACCCATATCAGGTTGACTCTTTGAAAGATGAACTACGAACACTTTCTGCTTTTGACATTGAGGTTGGATAGAAAAGAAGCCCTTCGGATAATCCGAGGGCTTCTTTTTAAAATTATTCCGTTTCAACTTCCTCTTCTTCTGTTGTTTGATCTTCCTCGGGTTCATTTCCATCATCTACATCTTCAAGTGGGTCAGGAATGGTTTCTTCTTCCTCTTCGTCAACAGGTTCTTCTATTTCTTCTTCTTCTTCTTCCTCTTCAACAGGTTCTTCCTCTTCTTCTATTTTTACCTCAACGGAAGCAGGATCACTTTGTAAGTTAGAATTTTCGTCAGAAATTGCTACAATGCTAAATACATAGGTAGAACCAGGTTGTGGATCACCGTAAATAAATTGCATTTCTTTTTTACGGTCTAGAGTTTGTTGATTTCCGCCATCAATAGCTAATCGAATTTCAAATGTAACGTCGTCCACGAGATCTTCTGGATAATCCCATGTGACAATAATTTGATTTGTGTTTTCTTCATAACTTGCCATTACATTTGTTGGAGCCTGGAGTTCTCTATACTCATCAGATACGCGTGTAGGCTCATTGCCACGTACAAAAAGTTCGTGAATGATTTCGCTTTGTGGTGTAAATGAACTTGGAAGTAAACCAGTTGAACGTTCTACAGCGACACGTACAACTGAGTTAGGCATAGTGAAATCAGCCGTTTCAATATCAGCTGAAACGTTTTGCATAATTGCTTTAAAAATTTGCTGAGCTGCTTGACGCTCATTCGCACCACTTGGGAAATAGTTGTTACTAATATCAACTGGTTGCCTGGAGAAGCCAGTCCAAACCGATATAGTATAGTTTGTTGTATATCCAGAGAACCAAATGTCAGGAACCGCTCCGTCTGGATAACCGCGTGATTCGCGTATCTCAGCAGGGAAGTTTGTTGTCCCTGTTTTTCCAGCCATCGGTAAACTAGGAATGTTAGCAACGCCGCCCGTTCCATTTGTTACAGCAGTCTTTAGCATATCCGTAATCATATATGCCGTGTAATCACTCATAGCTTGAGTAGATTCGGGTTCCATATTAATAATACGGCCATCGGGAAATTCAACTTTTCGTACAGTATAAGGTTCAATATATGTACCATTGTTTCCAAAGGCAGCATAGGCACCAGCTAATTCTTTGGTCGTAACCCCTGTATTAAATCCACCTAATCCATAAGCTTCAGGCATGGTCGTTTCATTTTCTTGTAATTCAAACGGTATTCCTAACCCTCCAGCAAAGCTTTGTGCACGACCGACACCAACTTCTTGTAACGCTTTAATGGCTGGCACATTCCGTGAGCGAGCGAGAGCGGTACGCATGGACATTGGACCTTGAAACTGTCGATCGAAATTTCGAATTGGAGTACCATCAGAATAAGAATGAGCTTCATCAACGATTCGATGTGCTGTAGACCATTGCAAGTATTCAATCGCTGGTCCATAATCTAATACTGGTTTAATCGTTGAACCTGGCTGTCTTCTTTCATCAGTCGCCAGGTTATGACCTCTTTGGTATCCGGTATCTTCGCGTCCACTTCCTAATGCTTTAATTTGACCCGTTTGTGTATCTAATAACGTAACGGCCGCAGTGAAGTCTTCATTATTAGGGTAAACTGTAACGTACTCATCTGTTTGCAACACTCTCTCGACTTGTTCTTGTGCTGACACATCAAGTGTTGTATAAATCTTTAGACCAGCATTGTAAATATCATTAATGGTAATACCATCCATCTCTTCAAGCTCAGCTAGCACTTGGTTATAAAACGCTTCATAAGGATATGATTCGCGCTCTGTAAGAACCAATTGATCAGAGAGAGGGATATTCATTGCTTCTTGAGCTTCTTCACTTGTTATTTTTCCATGTTGCTCCATTAAAGAAAGGACAAGATTTCTTCTACTTTCTGCTGCTTCAGGATTTTTCGTAGGGTCATAAAAGCTTGGTCTACGAGGAATTCCAGCAAGTAAAGCGGCATCGGTTAAAGAAAGATCTCCAACTGACTTGTTAAAATAAGTACGAGAAGCAAGCTCAACTCCATATACCCCAGAACCTAGGTAAATTTGATTTAAATACATTTCTAAAATTTGATCTTTTGAATACTGTTGTTCTAACTTAATCGCTAAATACTGCTCTTGAATTTTTCGGGTTAATTGTTTTTGATCATTTAGAAATAAATTTTTGACAAGTTGCTGCGTGATAGTACTTGCACCTTCTGCCCCAAAACCACTTTGAATATTCGCTCTTACTGCACCGAATAATCGACGAATATCGATCCCGAAATGGTCCCTAAAACGAATGTCCTCAACGGCAATAAAAGCATCTTCGACAACTTGAGGCACTTCTTGAATACGTACATTTTGTCTTCGCTCGGTTGAGTCTAATTGAGAAACGAAAACATCATCCTGATCGTAAAATTGTGAACCTTGTGTAAGCATCAGTCTTTCTTCGTCAAGCGGTGGGGCACCTTGAATGATAGCAAAAATGGTAATCCCACCAGCAATAACAGCGACGGCACCTAAAGCAACCAAAGCAATTAAGATTTTCTTCCATAAACCTTTTTTATTTGTGTTTGTTTTTTTTGACTTTTCACGGGCTTGACGACGCCCTTGGCGTGTTTTGTTGTTTGTTTCATTTGACATCGTATGTCCCCCTTTCTCTATTTAGTAGACTGTTCATTAAAATATAGTGAGTCTACTGCTTGTAAATAATCAATACGTGGATGATATCCTATTTTAATCAAAACCCCGTATTTTTCAATATCTAATTTTCGAATGGATTTTCTCGATGTTTCTTTTTGATCATAAAAGGAAATTAAATGGGCTGCATCAAGTAAATAAATCTCATCTGTAAGTGAAAATCGTAAAATAACGAATGCAATCCCATTTTGATTTTTTACTTGTTTCATATGGGCAATTTGATGGTCGTGAAAGTTTTGTAACGGAAAAGATGTTTTATTTTTCGTTTCTTTTGCTTCAAAGTCTAAATAATGGCCTTTGTACACTCCGTTGTAATCAGTTGTTGAAGCCTGTTTAAAATAAGCCTCTTTAATGACCGCTGCACTTCGTTTCGGATAATCAACTTGAACAATTTGAATAGGCGTAGGTTTTTTATGGATAACAGCTTTTGACTTTTCTAGGTAATATTGATTGGTCTCATTTAAATCATCTTCCAAGGTCATCCCGCGATTGCTATACGTTAGCTCTTTATTTTGCTTGTTGTTTTGGGTAGATGCCTTTTTCGTAAAGCGTCGTCCATTTGGATAACGTATGGCCATTTCTTTCACATACCTTTCAAAGAAAATCACTTATATGAATGGAATCACATGAAACAAGAAAAAGTAAAAGGTGACTCCATCACATTATCTTACCATATGTAGTCAAGTTGTAGTGAATTTTTTCTATAGGTAAAAGGTAGGTGAAGCATCAGATGACAATTGTCGATAACATTCTACGGAAAATGAAAGCGGGCAACAAAGATAATATTTCACGTACCATAATGTATGAAGATTTTTACAAGAAACACCCAGAAATCCGTTGGGCTTTGCTAGCGGGAATGGTGTCTAGAAATGCTGGCTGGAATATGACGGATTTACAAAGCAAATGGTTTCAAAAAATTATATCTTCTTCATTTCGATCTAAGCTTTTTCATACTTTTGAGCGAGCTAATTGGACGATTTTTGCAGATGCCTATCCGCAATTGCTTTGGTATGAACACGTTAAAAAGGAAAAAAATATCGACTTTAACCTCCTTGAAAAATTACAGGTATCGTCTTTTATGCAAAAAGAGTGGAAGCATTTTTTAGAAAAGGGAGATGTGGAAAGACTTTGTACGGCTCTAATCGTAAATGAACAACACGTGATCGAAGAAACCGTCATGAAACATCCTTTGTATAGAAGAAAAGTTTTCTCTTCTATATTGTATGTTCTAGAAGAGCACGCTCATATGAGCTATGTTATTTTCCCAACGATAAAGGGAGAGGTATATGGTCTTTATGTACGTAACTTTAAGCAAGTTTCATCGAGAATTTGGTTAGGGAGACAGTTGTACCACTTGTTGTTTCATCCAGACATTTATCAAAGTATTTTTGATTTTTCTCGTCATACCCTTCCAAGTGGATCTAGAGCAGACTATGAACAATACATGGGTTGGACGACAGGAAACACAAGTCCAACGCTTCGAACTACATACCCAATTGTTCAGCATCATTGGAATGAAAAAATAGATTGGAGCCTTTCTGTAACGAATACAGAAAAATTTTTTTCTCCACTTAAAAAAGCCCAACCGATTGAAAGGACGGCTTGGTTAAAGATTAAATGGATAGAACTTTATTTGCTAAAAAAGTTCACAACTTTGGTCACTTAAAAAAGGGTAACTACATGAGTCACCCTTTTTAACCTTATTCTGCTGGACGATTTGGTCCACCTAGCTTTTTATCACCTGTGTAACCTTCTTGTCTTTGTTGCTTTGTTTTGTCATGGGTATTCATTTCACTTTGTTGTTTGCGATTTTTGTTCATGTTCGGACGCCTCCTTTCTATATTAGTATTAGATAAATAACAATTCGACATTCATTAAGAGTTTGATCAAAAAATAACAAGTTTTGTCAATTTTCGAATGCGCTTAATAGCTTTGTGGAAGATTGACACTTTCTTTGCCGAATTCGTTCTAGTTTTGTCAAGAGTGGAGGGTTATCTGTTTCTTTATTGAATTCGTATGACACAACCAATTTTAGGAGGGGACGTCTAATGGAGATGACGATGAAAACGAAGGAAGTATCAGAACGATTAGGTGTGAATCCAACAACAGTACAACGGTGGGCGAAGTATTTCGGTTTTGCGTGTGAAACAAATGAGCATGGTCATTACGTTTTTACGGAAAAGCATGTGGAAATGATGCGAAACGTTCAGATTCAGCTTAAAGAAGGCAAGCGAATGAAAGATATTCAATTTGATCAGCCCAAAGAGGAAGAAGTAGCGGAGAGTAATTCATTTATACAAACATCTGTTTATGAAGAAAAGTTAGAGGCCATGATCACCCGACTCGATGAACTTGATGAGAAGATATCAAAAAAAGCAGACGATGTTGTTAGCTATCAATTGTTAAAACATCGAACAGAATTAGAAGAAATGATGAACATGATTAAGAACCTGGAGGATCGATTAACAAGAATGGAAAATAAAATTCAACCTCCTCGTTCTATTAACGAAGATGAATTACCTATGGTCGTTGGAGGAAATACAAAACCTAAAAAAAGGAGATCATTTATGCAGCTGTTTTCCTTTTAATGTGCGAGTTACAGCCTTCATACTTTTGACTTAAGCAGACAATCTGCTAAGATGAAGTAAGGGGGTATAGGAATGAATGAAGAAAGACGATTACGTTTAGTACATTTAACAGAAGAGTTAAGACGTTTAAATAAAGAAGCTGAAACGATTTATATAGAACAAGTTAAGGAAGATGATCAGTACGAAGCAGACTTCTTTAATGTTGTTAAGCCTTTTGCTGAAAAAGTGGACAAGGTTCGGGCTGAATGGTTACCTTTAGCCTTGTTATTCGTACAAGAAGAAAAGCCACTGTATTTACACCCAAGTCAGTTACAGCAGACAGAAGAGAATTTAGAGATTGTTGCTATTAAATCTTTTTATAAAGCAACCGGAAAGAAAAGGCAAATGGAGACATTTAAATCCGTAGAATATGTTTTACAACAATTATACCGAGCATTGCAAAACAAGATGACAGACTAATAACAGGTCCGTCATCTTGTTTTGCATATTAAGTTGTATGATTTTTCGGTTTGGGTTTGATAAAGTGGTTCATTTTCCTTCTAGGTAATTGCCATTTATAGTGAACAGATAACATTCGTAAAACAATGACAACTATAAATAGAAAAGTGTAACCAATAGGTGAGTAAATTAAATTTAAACCAATAAGTGCACCTGCGATCATCGCCCAAATAATATACATTTCCTTTTGAAGGAAAAGTGGTTTTCGACCAGCGAGGACATCACGAATCATTCCACCGCCTGTTCCAGTTAATGCGGCAGCGACAATAACAGCTGATAAAGGATGCCCCATCTCGGTTGCATACATAGCTCCTTGTATTGCAAATGCAGACAGTCCAATTGCATCAAACAAAAGCCCAAATTTAATCCACTGCTGAAAGATTAAAAACGGGAATAGGAAAGCAAGTGTAATCGCAACAATTGCTACAATAAAAAAAGATCCTTGCTCCCACAAGGCAGAAACTGGTACACCGATAAGGAGGTTTCGTATTGCACCACCACCAAAGGCTGTAACAAGACCTAAAATATAAACCCCCATTAAATCATAATTTTCTTCCATTGCAACAAACGCTCCACTTAGCGCAAAAGCTACTGTTCCAATAAAGGTTAGTCCTTCCCAAATCATTTATTTCATCTCCACATTGTAAATTTGACACAAAAAAACGTGGACTTGTTTGTCCACGTTCGTAGAAACCTTATCCATTATCACGGAATGAGAAAAAAATCATTGTAATAATAGTTAAAATTGACATGAGTGTAAGGGCTAAAACAAGCATGCCTGAAGGTTCGCTACTAGCCGCTTCACCATTTCCGCCACCAGCTCCTAAAACTTGAGTTGGCAATACAAATAGTAAAGTCGTAATAATCATAAACAGTGATATCTTTTTAGTCATCAATAACCCTCCCTTTAATTAACAGCTATGTTCGAATTAACATATGTATTTGTGTACATTCGCTTATCTACTCCATTATAGTAAGCAACGCCTAAATAATCAATCGTCAATATAAAATGATATGGGAAAGGAATGAAAAGGAAGAGGGGTTACGCAATGATAGTGGGTATGGTAAGATAAGATATATTGTGATGAAAAAGTAGAGAAGCACCTTAAGTGAAAGGAAATCGATAATGGGAAGCGTACATATAGAAGATATTATTATTGCTAATCAGCGTTTAAAAGACGTCGTTACACATACACCTTTACAAAAAAATGAAGTTTTGTCAGAACGATATGAATGCAATGTTTACTTAAAAAGAGAAGATCTACAAGTTGTTCGTTCTTTTAAAATTCGCGGAGCTTTCATCAAATTTCCAGCCTTAGTCAAGAAGAACTTAATAATGGAGTTGTATGCGCGAGTGCGGGAAATCATGCTCAAGGTGTAGCATACTCCTGCCGAACATTAAAAATTAATGGTCGTATTTTTATGCCTTCCACAACCCCGCGACAAAAAGTGGACCAGGTGAAGTTTTTTGGGAAAGACTACGTGGATGTTGTGTTATCTGGGGATACGTTTGATGATTCATTTAATGAAGCTATTTCTTACTGCAATGAACATGAAATGGCTTTTATTCATCCATTTGATCAAGAAAAAATCATTGCTGGACAAGGTACGGTTGGAATGGAAATTATGAATGATATCGATGAGAATATCGATTATTTATTTTCATCTATCGGTGGTGGCGGTTTAATCAGCGGTGTCGGAACCTATATAAAAAGTATTAGTCCTCATACGAAGATGATTGGTTGTGAACCAGCTGGTGCACCGTCGATGAAACAATCTTTAAAAGAAGGTCGAGTCGTTGAATTAGAAAAAATCGATAAATTTGTTGACGGAGCAGCTGTTAAAAAAGTTGGTCAAATTCCGTTTGAAATTTCTCAACAAATTTTAGATGATATTGTCTTGGTACCTGAAGGGAAAATTTGTACAACGATCCTTGAGTTATATAATCAAAATGCAATTGTTGCAGAACCGGCTGGAGCCATGTCCATAAGTGCTCTTGATTTTTATAAAGATGAAATTAAAGGGAAAAACGTCGTTTGTATCGTTAGTGGAGGAAACAACGATATTGGGAGAATGCAAGAGATGAGAGAGCGTTCCCTTATGTATGAAGGACTTCAATACTATTTTATTGTACAGTTTCCTCAACGTGCTGGAGCACTTAGAGAATTTATACAAGACGTACTAGGACCTAATGATGATATCACTAGATTTGAATACACGAAGAAAAACAACAAGTCAAATGGGCCTGTTCTCCTTGGAATTGAACTAAAATGTCGGGATGACTACCCTGGTTTAATTGATCGTCTTGTTAAAAAAGGTTTCGATTATCAGGAAATTAATAAAGACGAAAGCTTATTTCATTTACTCATTTGAGATGGACTTAGGGGGACTTCAAGTGGAACAAAGAGGCATATTGCTTGAAAGTGGTACGAACGAATTAGAGGTGATTGCTTTTGAAGTGGGGACAAGCTTATTTGGTATAAATGTGATGAAAGTTAGGGAAATTATTCAAGCACCTGCTGTCACACCAATGCCCAATAGTCATCCTCATGTTGAAGGAATTATCCGATTAAGAGATGAAGTGTTAACGGTTGTTAATCTTTCAAACGTTCTTGGCTTAGCTCCATCTGAAAAGCCTGAACAAGATAAACTAATCATTTCAGAGTTAAATCAAATTAAAGTCGCGTTTAGGGTGCATAATGTTTCTCGAATACATCGGATTTCGTGGGAGCAGATCGAAAAACCGGCTGAACTTTCGCAAGGCATCGAAAATGCATGTACAGGCATCGTGAAAATGGATGAACAAATGATTTTATTGCTTGACTTTGAAAAGATTGTTGTTGAGATCAATCCAGAAAAAGGCATTAACGTTTCACAAGTTAAAGTGCTTGGTGAACGGGAAAGAAGTCAAAAAAAGATTGTTGTAGCAGAAGATTCGGCTATGCTTCGAAAGCTATTATATGAAACTCTATCTGAAGCAGGATATGAACAAGTGACCTTTTTTGAACATGGGAAAGCAGCTTGGGATTACCTTGAATTTCTACATAATCAGGTTGGATCTAATATAAAAGATGAAGTACAGTTAATCATTACTGACGTTGAAATGCCGCAAATGGACGGTCATCATTTTACGAAACGAATCAAAGAAAATGATCTGTTATCAAAGATCCCTGTCATCATATTCTCATCTTTAATTACAAAAGATTTGTACCATAAAGGAAAAGGTGTAGGAGCAGATGCACAAGTTAGTAAACCAGAAATTGTTAAGTTAATTGAAACGATTGATCAACTTATCCTGTAAAGAGAGAAAGCCATCGAGTATTCCGTTCTAGTATAGAAAGGAGATTATTCTATGGCTTTTTCTTTTTTTATGCATGTCAATGCATAAAAACCTGCATATTTTTTGATAGAAAATCTAACAAACTCTTACCTTGTATATTATTCAGATAATTCAGATGAATAAAAATTCACCTTTATACATTGACCATTCTTGCTTTTTCGCGTAAGGTAGAGAGTGTAGTAGGATAAATGGGGGTGAAAATATGGCTGAACGTTTTAAAATGGTTTCCCTTGTCATAGTAGGTTTGTTTTTAACAGCACTAGGATTGAAATTTTTAGCTTTGCATAACCTCACTTTTGGAGGAACAGCAGGACTTGCGACGGTTTTAACATTTATGAGCTCTTGGTCGTGGGGTGTGCTGTTTTTCTTAGTTAATTTACCGTTCTTTTGGATGTCTTTTATGAAACTAGGAAAATGGTTTACGATATCTAGTTTCATGTCTATTATTGGTATTTCTATTGTTCGTGACGCATTAGACTTTTTACCATTTTTCTCCATTCCGATGTGGTTAGCTACCGTACTGGCAGGACTATGTATAGGTTTTGGAGTAACATTCGTCCTAAACAACGGCTCTTCGCTTGGAGGAATACACATACTAGCCTTGTACTTAGATCAAAAATGGGGTATTAATCGAGGCGTATCGATATTTATTAGTGATTTATCGATTATTGTGTTGGCCGGTTTATTAGTAGGATGGGGAAATGCGCTTTTGTCGGTTTTCGTTATTTTTGTCGCAAGTACCATAATTGGACGCTATAAAAAATCACCAATTAAAGTACGAGAGGAACAACCAGCATTTGGAGAAGCCCATTCTCGATCGATGAATGAATCATAAAAAGGCATATAGATTTAAGGACACCCAAAAAGATTCGTTACCTTTTTGGGTGTCCTTTATTTTGCCTATTAAAAACGTTTTGCCCCTAAATACCTAGTAGACCAATAGGATTGGTCTAGCGAAGCGGTAGCTACTCCCGTAGAAGAACCAACGTGAATAAACTGTCGATTTCCTAGATAAATTCCGGCATGAGACGGTCCGCTTCGATAAGTAGTAAAGAAGACAATGTCTCCTACTTGTAAGTTTGAAACAGCCTGACCTTGTTGATAGAGGTCGCTTGTTGTTCGAGGAACACTTTTTCCGTGTTGTTTGAATACGTATTGGATAAAGCCGCTACAGTCAAAACCAGCTGGTGAAGTACCGCCCCACACATAAGGACTTCCTTTCAAAGATGTAGCTGTTTGTATAACATTTGAACTTGAGGTTGAATTTTCATTTGAAGGTTCATTTTTTACTGTTGATGTATTTGAATCAGCAGTTTGATTGGTTTCTGGTGCATGAATAACATGATCCGCTTCTTCTAACATTGCTTTCGTTTTAGGTCCAATTATTCCATCAACTTGAAGTTGATGAGCTCTTTGGAACTGTTTAACGGCTGCTGTTGTTTTAGGACCATAAATTCCGTCAACGCCTTGATAATATCCGTATTCTGCTAATTGCTGTTGAAGTTCGCTAACACGTTCGCCTCTATCACCTTGCTTAAAAGTACGGATTGATTCTCCTTTTAATGAAGCCGAGCCATTCTCTGAGGTGATCGCTTGGTCGGGATTGTTTTTTGTTTCTGTTACACTTGATTTATTTTCATCCTTGTTTCTTTTTACATCACTTGCAAGAAGGAGGTGGCTAATCGTTTCAGGCCCTGCAATGCCATCCACTTTTAACTGATGTGTTTTTTGGTATGTAGTAATTGCTTGTTTGGTTAGTGGACCAAAAACACCATCTTTCCTTCCTTTGTAATAATCAAACGTTTTTAGATAACTTTGTAATTCTAAGACTTGGGGTCCAGTAGCCCCGAAAGTTAATAGTTGATTTACTTCAAGTGTTTTTTCGCTAGAGATTGGCTTTGTTGCTGCTTTAGCTTGATCACTATCTAGAGGTAAAGATATGGCTGTTCCAATCATCGCAGTAGAAAGCAGAAGAGTTCTTTTGGTTGTCGTCTTCATGGGCAAATCCCTCCTAGTTGTCAATCTAGTTGTTCGTAATCTACCACCTATTTTATGAAGAAGAATAAAGGATAGAACATCTTCGTTTTAGTAACATCGTGAGACATGCTATACTGTTTGTATATGAAAATTAGAGAAGGAGTGAGAACAATGCGCTTAGCAGACAAAAAAATAATGGCGATTGTGGATGAAGAATTTGAAGATCTTGAGCTTTGGTATCCAGTGATGCGACTTCGCGAAGAAGGTGCAACAGTTGATTTTGTTGGAAACGAAAGAGGAAAAACATACATAGGGAAATATGGTGTACCAGCTACCTCTGATTTTGCTTTTGATGAAGTAAAGGCAAGTGAATATGATGGGATTCTCGTACCAGGTGGTTGGGCACCTGATAAATTACGCCGGTATGATCAAGTCTTATCCTTTGTAAAAGAAATGGACCGAGACGAAAAACCAATTGGGCAAATTTGTCATGCTGGATGGGTATTAATTTCTGCCAAGATCCTTCAAGGAAGAAAAGTAACAAGCACGCCTGGCATTAAAGATGATATGGAAAACGCAGGAGCAGAGTGGTTTGACGAGGCAGTTGTTGTTGATGGGCATCTTATATCTAGTCGTAGACCACCTGATTTGCCTCCATATGCAAAAGCTTTTGCCGACGCATTAGCAAAAAGGTAAACGAGATGGAATTTCACTTTTTAGGAACAGGTTCCGGAGTTCCTTCGACGACTCGGAATGTTAGTGGCCTAGTAGTCCGTTTCTTGCAGAAAAAAAGCACACAGTGGCTATTTGATTGTGGGGAAGCAACCCAACATCAAATTTTGCAAACTCCGATTACGCTAACAAAAATAGATCGAATTTTTATCAGTCATCTTCACGGAGACCATTTGTTTGGGCTTCCCGGCTTGCTTTGTTCAAGATCAGCTCAAGGCGCTAAAACAGCACTAACTGTTTATGGCCCTAAAGGTGTAGAAGAGTTTATCCAAAGCTCACTAACGATATCAAAATCGTTTTTATCCTATGACATTGATTTTGTGGAAATAAGTGAAGGAGTTATCTTTGAAGACGATTCAATAAAAGTGGAAGTGACGGAACTAGACCATGTTATGCCAAGTTACGCCTTTAAGTTAATTGAAGCTGATCAACCTGGATCACTGATGGTTGATCAATTAAAAAGTCTTGGAATTGAACCAGGTCCAATTTATCAAAAAATCAAAAGGGGAGAAAGAGTTCAACTTCCTGATGGTCAGATGATTATAGGGACTGATTATGTTACTGAAAAGAAACAAGGTAGGGTTGTTGTAATCGCTGGAGATACAAGACCAATGGAGAAGATGGTCACGTTTGCTGATTCAGCTCATTTACTTATACACGAAGGAACATTCCGTCATGATAAAAAAGAACATGCTGAGCAATTTGGTCACTCGACCATTACTGAAGTAGCTGAGCTTGCGAAACGAGCGAATGTATCGCAGCTAATATTGACTCATATTAGTTCAAGATATGCCGGAGAGGAAGAAGAGTTATCAAAAGAAGTCCAAATGATATTTGCTCATTCCATAATTGCTCATGATTTCATGGTCTATAGATTAATGAATAACGTTCAACTTGGTTGCGCAAAGTAAGATCAGAAATAAAACCACATTTGGAGGTATGATCATGGCTGAGCGCACTCATCTTGAACATTTTTTAGAAAGAGCAGAAATGACGATTGAAGAAGCGCAAAAGACGTTTAATGATTCACAGCGTGTACAACAAGGTGATCCTGAGGAGTATACTCAAGCACAAAGAACTTTACAAGATTTAAATGACGAGCTAGACACGCTTATGCATGCTGCTAGCCCTGAGCAACGCGATCAACTGCATCGCACTCAGATTCAAGTGAATCAATTGCAAAACCATTTTATTCTAAAGCGTTAGGATAATAATGGAGGATAAAGTTGTCTCTTACCTAGGCTAACTTGATCTAAGAGGGATAGGGTTTTCTCTTAGGTTGGTCTTAGCTTAGGTGGAGGACAGCTTTTTTTTAATCGAATAAAAGGGTTCCAACATGCATCATTTTTCCTTTTCTGATAAAATAGAATAGAAAAGAGGGAATGATATGGAGGACATTTCATATAACGAGCTTAACGTAATCTTGGCAGAGCGTAGGCCAGTTACCGTTGTTTTTGTCTATACACCATTATGTGGGACATGTAAGGTAGCAAAAGATATGATATCCATTGTGCAGGCTACCCATGAGTCTTTGCCTATTTTTTCAGTTAACATTAATCACTCACCGAGCTTTGCTCAAAATTGGAAAATCAAAAGTGTACCATGTTTACTCATATTTCAAAAGGGATTAGGAGTCGAACGCGTATATGCGTTCCAGTCAATTGGATTCATTCATCATGTTCTAAAGCCGTATGCTGCTGCTGTGGCACTAGATCAAGAAAAATAAAGGGGGATTTTATGATGTCAATGGCGTATGAAGAATATATGCGACAAGTCGTATTGCCGATGAGAGCTGAATTAACGGAAAATGGGTTTAAAGAACTAACAACTGAAGAAGAAGTAGAACAATATATGGAGAAAGCTGAAGGGACCACATTAGTTGTCATTAATTCCGTTTGTGGTTGTGCTGCAGGATTAGCTCGGCCAGCTGCAGTGACGTCGCTTCAGCACGATCAAACACCTGATCATCTTATTACAGTGTTTGCCGGTCAGGATAAAGAAGCAACTGCAAAGATGCGTTCGTATTTTTCAGATATTCCACCATCTTCACCATCAATGGCGATTTTGAAAGGAAATAAAGTTGTTCATTTCATTCCGCGTGAACAAATTGAAGGAGCAACTCCTGAAGATGTGATTCGTAATTTAGCTTTAGCATACAACGAGCATTGTTCAAATTAACCAAATAAAAACGCTGATGGTGACTCAAACTAATAATGGGTCACCATATTTCTTTTTTTGAAAGGATGATCGGTTTGAGAAAAGCTCCAGAATTTTCATTACCAATGGTAAACAGTGAGAAAAATTGGTCGCTTCAAAATGCGAATAAAAAAGTAACGATGATTTCATTTTGGACATCATGGTGTCCGGATTCAAAGCGTGATATAGAGGCAAAACAAAGTCTATTTCAATCTATGGAGACAGATAAAATGGAAATGGTTATGATTCATGTAACTGGAAGAGATCCTGAAGTAGACTTAGCTTCTTTTTTGTCTGAAAACGGATATACATTCCCAGTTTTAAAAGACGATGGCACTAAAGTGTATGATTTGTATCAGTGTATGGGGGTGCCGACTACGGTTTTGTTGAATGAAAAGAAAGAGGTTGCCTTTATGTATCACGATAAGGCAACCATAATGGACATTATGAATGGGGTTGGAGCTTTATTAGAAGGATAAGGATATTTATGGTCTTACACCATAAAAAATCACTCGTCCCATTGTTTCAATATTTGGATACCCACCTTGCTTATAGATCTCCACTACATGTTCTCGGTTATAGGGAACTCGGTTTAGATGAAGACGATGGCGTCCTTCTTCAATTTCAGCGACCAAATAAGAGGCAAGTGGGTGTCCATCAAATGGCATTCCAACACTACCTGTATTCACGACATTTTTCCCGTGCAAGGAGCGAATAAACGGATGATGGATATGACCATAAACATAGAGGTCTGCATCATCACGTAGCATGATCGTATTTTCAATTTCTTCTGTATCATCTGGAAGGACAACATCAAATAAGCTATTTGGTGTTGCATGAAATGCATGAACAATGGAGTCTAGTCCATCTTCTAAAACCAACTCAGTTGGAAGCTCTTTTAAATATGTAATATCTTCCTCTGTCAGTCTTTGTAGCGTCCAATCTCGTTCTTGTTGCATGATTTCAAGTGCATGATCTGGAACTTCTCCTTTTTGAATGCCTCGAACGAGCCATTCATCCGCATTTCCTTTGATTACATCTGCATCAAGGCTACGGACAATATCTAAAACACGTTTTGGTTCAGGACCCCGAAAACATAAGTCTCCTAAAAAACAAATCCTATCAACACGCTGGGATTGAATATCACGAAGTACTGCTTCTAATGCGGTAGCGTTTCCATGTATATCCGATAAAAAAGCTATTCTCATTAAAAAAACCCTCCCTTTTTCTCTATTATAACAGACTAGCCTTATTTTTCATGTTTCTTTCCATAATTTTTAACAAACTTATGCTTGGAGAGTCGTAAATCTTCTAATTGGCGTCATTTTTTCTGCTATGATAAGATCAAGAGTGAAGATATTTCAAGCTTTGGAGGTATTTTATTATGAACATAACATCAATTGAACCGACGCCAAGTCCAAATACGATGAAGTTAACTTTAAGTGAAAGCTTAGGTGAAAGTGCCAGAAATAGCTACTCAGCTAAAAACAAAGATGAAGCCCCAGCATACATACAATCAATTTTTAATATAGAAGGCATAAAAAGTGTGTATCATGTAGCTGATTTTATCGCGATTGATCGAAATCCAAAAGTTGATTGGAAAGTTATCTTGCCACAAGTTCGTGCGGTCTTTGGAGAGGATGTCAACTCTGACACTAATGAAAACAAAGTTAACGAGCATTTTGGTGAAGTAAACGTATTTGTCCAAACGTTTAAAGGGATTCCAATGCAGATTAAATTAACGGATGGTGAGCAAGAAAAAAGAGAGGGACTACCTGAACGTTTTGCAGAAGCAATTGCAAAAGCTCAGAAACCAGAAGACAATGTTGTAATGGAACGGAAATGGGTTGAAAAAGGAGTTCGTTACGGAGAGTTGGAAGATGTTGCAAAAGAAGTAGCAGCTGAATTATCAGCAGCCTATTCAGAGGAACGCTTAAATGGACTTGTTGCGATGGCTAATGGCGCAGAAGATATCCAAGCAGCACAACGTGAACGCTTCATTGAAGTGACGGTTGACATGCTTGAGCATGAAGATTGGAAAGAGCGCTATGCGGTACTTGAGAGAATGGACCCAAAAGAAAAAGACCTGCCTGTTTTGGAGAAAGCATTACATGATGAGAAAGCATCCATTCGTCGTTTAGCAACTGTTTATTTTGGAATGATTGAAACAAAAGAAGTGTTGCCATATTTGTACGAAGCACTAAAAGATTCTTCCGTAACAGTTCGGCGAACAGCAGGGGACTGCTTATCCGATTTAGGAATGGAAGAAGCTATTCCAGCTATGATCGAAGCACTTAAGGATAAAAACAAATTAGTTCGTTGGCGTGCTGCGATGTTTTTGTATGAAGTTGGAGACGAACGTGCAGTTGAACCTTTGAAGGAAGCTGAATCTGATCCGGAATTTGAAGTAGCCTTACAAGCAAAAATGGCGTTAGCTAGAATTGTTGGGGGAGAAGAAGCAAAAGGGTCTGTATGGAAACAAATGACGGAATCACGAAAAAACAATGACTAGAGGTGAAAGTATGACAAAGGAAGAAGTGTTAAAAGAATTACAAAAGCACGGAATGGATGACATGATCGAATTGATTGAAGATGCGGAAAAGGGATACCTTGAACAGTTGGAATTAGTGGAATCAATTGGTCTTGTTTACGACAAGGACCTTAACACATCGTTAATTGAGGTGTTAAAACAGTTAGGAGTAGAAATCATCTTTGTAACAGATGAGGAAGAAAGCTCGTAAATATTTTAGTGAGAGGAGGTTTTGATTTGCGTCTTGAACCATCTCAATCCTTATCCCAAAAAGCATTACCGGTTTGGCGATTACAAGCTTTTTTCCAAAGTTTATTTGTTGCTCTCGTACCAATTGGTTATGGCGTTTTGGTCTATTTGTTTCACATTCCATTGTGGATTCTTTGGATTTTATTAGCTAGCTATTTCGTCTATGTACTGGTTACTGTATTTATGATCCCACCCATTAGATGGAAAAGATGGCGTTATGATGTGTTAGAAAATGAGATTGATCTACAACGTGGTGTGTTTATTGTGGAGCGAACATTAATTCCGATGACTAGAGTTCAACATGTTGATACCGTTCAAGGACCTTTGTTACGGAAATATAAGTTAGCAGCCGTTTCGATTTCTACAGCTGCCACCGTTCATCAAATTCCATCTTTGACTGTGGAAGTGGCAGATGAGTTGCGAGATCGAATTGCTGAACTTGCGGCGGTGGCTGAGGATGAGTGACCTAAAACGACTTCATATCGCAGCTATATTTGTTTCCTTTTTAACAGCATTACGAAGCTTTTTGATTCCTTTAATTTTGACGCTTTTTCTCGGTAGTACGAGTGAACAGGCTGGTTTTTTTCGTTTTGAATATATATGGCTTGGTATTCTAATCTTTCTTTTTTTAAGCGGAATTACACACTGGCTAACATTTAAGTATCGCTTTGAAGATGGTGAACTGTATATCCAAAAAGGCTTTCTTATAAAAAAGAAAAGATATATCCAGCACAAAAGGGTTCAAAGTATTGATATTACTGCAGGTGTATTACAGCGTCTGTTTGGCTTAGTTAAATTAAAAATTGAAACGGCTGGTGGAGGAGCAGAGCCAGAAGTGAACCTGATTGCCATAAGTCGCGAAGAAGCTGAAACCATTCGTTCGAAATTATTAAACAAACGAGTTGAGTTAGAAGAAAGTGAACATGAGGAACTTACATTAGGCGAAGAGGCCGACGCGCAGTCAGATTACA
Source organism: Halalkalibacter wakoensis JCM 9140 (assembly GCF_000513095.1). Taxonomy (GTDB): domain Bacteria; phylum Bacillota; class Bacilli; order Bacillales; family Bacillaceae_D; genus Halalkalibacter; species Halalkalibacter wakoensis. Next base: position 25,829 of record NZ_BAUT01000006.1, on the reverse strand, counting down.
CATGGTCACTTACATCTAGGCGCTTAGTAATTGCGGCGTTGACATCAAGCGGTCTAGGATTAACGATATCGGCAGTAGCTGCATTGTTTAGTCAAATCGAACAATTTTTACCTGAGGCACTGTATGAGCAGCTATTTGGCTTTTTTGCTCGATCTGGATTCGTACTGATTGCTACGATTGCGGCCATCGTTATTTTGGTCTCGTGGTGTATTTCCTTTTTAGGGACGCTCCTTAAATATGGCGGCTTTAAAATTGAAAAGTATGGAAATGAACTTGTTATTACAAGAGGATTGCTTGAACAAAGACAACTAACGATACATGTACATAAAGTAACAGCTGTTCGTGTCGTTCGTAATCTTTTTCGGCAACCATTTGGATTTGGCTCCGTCTATATTGAAAGCGCAGGAGGCGGGACGAACGAAGAGCAGTTATCGACCGTTTTATTACCGATTACAAGAGATGATGAAATGGTTACATTACTATCGACCATTTTGCCTAAATATGCCCAGCATTTTGAAGTGGATCCGGTGCCTAAACGTTCACTCATTCGATTCTTGCTTCGAGCGACCTGGTTTCCTCTTTTAGTTGCATTAAGTATAGGGTGGTTTCTTCATCCAGCTGGTTATTATAGTTTGGGAATTGTACCTATTGCTGTTCTTTTTGGTTATTGGCAATACAAAGATGCAGGATCAGGACTCAATGAGAAACTATTATGGATTCGATCGCGTAAAATTAGTCAAATGTTAGTCGTGTCTGAAAAACCAAAGATACAAGCCGCTGAAATAAGGACTTCTTTTTTTCAAAGGAAAAAAAGGCTAGCGAGTTTTCGATTTTCGGTGTTGTCAAGTGTGATCGGGAAGTCATTTATCGTATTAGATCTAGATCGGAAGCGAGCAGAAGAACTACTTACCTGGTTCCAAAGTCGTTCTGATTCAAGCGGTAGAGATGGCTAGCAATAATAAAGATGTCCCAAAAGAGAAGAAATCTTTTGGGACATCTTTATTTTATGTAGAGTATTCGTTCGTATAAGTAGAGATTGCACGTTTCCCTTTTTCTGTAGTGAATTCAAAGCGATCATAAATCAAATCAGTTGCTACGTTGGATAATGTTCGATCATAATGGTGCTGAACTACTATGGTTTCTGCTTGCCCTTTGTATAAAAGGAAGTTGACCCCCTTAAATGATTTTTTTCCCGTCGTTTCTAGCAATTGTGTTAGTAAAGAGTTGTGACATTCAATTAAATCCTCATGTGTAAGTCCGAAATGGGCTAACATTTTTTCCAGTGATTGCAACGCAGCGGGCTCTAGCTCATTCTGAAGGATGGTATATGGATCAAATTGGTTACGATCAATTGTGAATACAGCTCCTTCTTTCGGTACATACCGATACCCGTCATTTGAGACAAAAACCCCATTGTCTTCGTATAAACCAGACATTTTCTTGTTTTTAATCTCCCAATTTAATGTGAATGGACAATCTCTAAGTTCTAATCTTTCTTCCGCTTCGTCAATAAGGATATAGTCATTGCCATCATGATGAAATGTGTAGGTGATAACGTTTTTTTCTGCTACTTTTGGCGAGAAATCCTCTGAGTAGAATGAAGAAATAGCTCCTGCAAGTTTTGTTTGTTTTTGCTTCAGAAGATTAATATCTTTTTCCCATTCCTTGTTACGAGTTTCAACGGCCTTTATTACACTCTCTTTAAACGACTTACTCATTTTGTGTTTTTCGCATTCTTTTAATTTCGAACCTTCAACTTCAACCAGTTCGTTGTCTTTAAAAAGAAGATGTTCTAAAAGCATACCGTCTACCTCTTTTTGGAACTTAGGAAGTGAAAGGACTCCCTTAATCCGGACGAGTCCTTTCCAAGTTTTTTTTGGTTCGGCTATGATTTTTTCTAGAGTTCCATAAAAAGAACCGTTTACTTGCGCGTCTATTGCAACGAAAGTTCCTATAATCTTTTGAGCTTGTTTCCGATCCATACAATCCCTCACTTCTTTACGTGTTAATAGGTAGTATCAACATTATAAGCATCTGAGATATTTATGTGCAAGTTGGAAGGTATTGTTCGCATTTACTGACTTTCATTGTCCTTTCTGGAGAAAATCAATAATCCCCAATGAACAAAGGTAAAGGTCTAAATGAATTTGCTTATAAACATTGTGGTTTCTACTTATTCCTTGACGGTCAAGTTCTTTTTGTACTAAAACAAGTAAATGATCTTGAAGCTTTTCGACAGCCTTATCCTCTTTATAAATGGCTCTGCCGGCCAAAAGAAAACGTGGAAGCCATTGACGTAATTGCTGAAAAACGAAATCAGGCTTATTAGAAGCTTGAAAATGACCAAAATAGATAAAGTCAATGTCCAGTCTCTCAATTCTTTCTATGGATTTAAGTAGGTCTCTAGGATTAAATTGGCTAGGTGAAGTGGAAGGTAGGACGAAATGACAGTTTTCCTTTTCTAATTCAGAATAATAGACACCTAGTGTGTCCCCAGTGAAAATTCCTTTTGATTTTTTATCATAAATACTAAAATGATGGGCTGCATGACCAGGTGTATGATAAAAGGTTAGGGTTGAATCTAACCCGATACACAATGTGTCCATATCCTCTTTTATTATGATCCGTTCTTTTGAAACAGGTACAACCGGGTCAAACAATTGTGGGAATTGCTCTGATCCATAGACTGCTTTTGAGCCTTCAATAAGACGAGCGGGATTGATTAAGTGCTTAGCTCCTCTGGGATGAACAACTAGCCTCGCATTCGGTAAGTAGCTAAGAAGGAGACCGGCTCCTCCTGCGTGGTCTAAGTGAATATGAGTGACGACAACATACTTAATATCGGAAAAGGCTATATGTAGTTTCTGAAGCCCTTTTAGAACATTTGGAACCGAAGGAGAAGGCCCTGATTCAATTAATGTGATTTCCTCTTCGTGTAAAACATATGTCCCAGTTCGATTTGCCATTCCCATATCAAGTCCATCTATTAACGAAAGTCTAGAAGATAATGTCTCAACAGTAACCATTAACCCAACCTCCAATCTAATGAGAGCACTTACATTAAGTGTAAGCATAGATTATGAAGATAACAAGGGAATCTTTTACAAAGGTTATTTTCGTAAAGCTTATTGCTATGAAGATGCTTTTTCCCTCAGTGGAATGGAACGAGCAAGGCTCTTTTGCAGCCAATAGAAACCTACAAATTTGCGAAAAGAGCCATTATAAAAAACCTATTTATCATATCTCAATGATTGAAGTTTTAAGAGGTGATTCATTCGTTCAACGCGTAACGTTTCTAAGCGCTCTGTGTAGCTTATTAAGGTTAATTCCATTTTTGAAAGAGCAACAAATAATTCTTCTTTATGATCAAGTTGATGCTTTAGTGTTAAAGATAAATAAGTATGGATGACAGATGGAATGTCCTCTTTAAACATACGCCTAACCGTATGGCGCTCCTCAAAATCTAATAATGTAAAATCATTTTGAAGTTTTTCTCCTTGAGCAAGGAGGCGCTTTAAACGTGTTTCAATTAAAGGATCGACGGAGAATTGCTGAACCGTTTGTATGTATCTTTTTGCTTCATCAATTAAAAATGGTAAGTCGTTGGACTTTGTTTCTTGTAACGCGTTTTGTTGATGTAATAATAACTCTTTAGAAGTTTGCTCAAACGAAACAGTTTCATTAGAAAAGGCTAAATCAAGTTGGTGAATTCGATAAAACAAACTTTGAAATAACGATGAGTCTCGAATAGACCGGGTATGAGCTCGACCATCTTTTAAATAGCGTATACTAGCTTCTTTGCATAAGCCTATTCCATTCTTGGCTTTCATATATTTTCGATAACAAACAATGACAAATCGCTTCTTAATTGGGGATGATGAATGTTTTTGATCCATCATCACAATAGAAATCCACTTATGTGTAACCTTGATTTTAATTTGCCATTCCTGTTGTTTTCTTCGGACTGACTTCTTTTTGTTCGCGGCGGGTGCATTTTTAGCAAGTCGAACAAGTAATTCTTCTGTATCAGTAATCATATTTCGCGTTGTCTTATCTCGAATAATATGGTCTTCAACCGGCTTTTTATGAGCGGGAGTAAACATAAGCTTCATATTTTCAATCCACTCCATCTTAAATCCTCCTTTCCTTATAATATCCGTCTGTTTATTGTAATAACTTTGTTTTCATTTCTTTATTTAGTGAATCTAGTTCTGATATAACTCTTGTCCAGATTGTACAATTCGTTTGTTGGATTGTTCTGTTAACTGAATAGCTTCAAATACATTATTGTAGGCTTTCCGAAACGATTCGATAGCAATAGCGGGTTCTTCTAATGTCTTTAACGTTTCTTCGGTGTTTTGTTTTAATAGTTCAGAGTTAGATAATAACATGGACTCTGTTGCTTCATTAACATTTTTCACTGCTTTAATGACATTCTGCTGATTAGAAAGAGCTAACTGGATCGATGCCGATACGGTTATAACGTTTTTCGTCATCGTAATCGCATTAAAGATAGCTTCTTCCAACTTGTCATTATTTTCTACAATAATATCAACGGAGGCAAGCGACTGCTGTAGAACCATAACCGCTTGAGACATGTTTTTTACACGTGAAACGACTTTTAGTTGTCCTTTTTTTAACTCATTTGGGTTATCTGCCCATTGTTCTTTTGTCATTTCATCTTCTAGCATTCTGCTTAGTTGGTGGCCTAACTCAATTTGGTCGTTTAAATTAGCAATTCGCTCTTTTGCAACGTCTCTTAATTGATGGAGCATAAGCGTATCTTCCTGAAGTTTATCTTTTCCACTAAGAAGTCCCTCAACGATATGGTCGACTTGAGCCTCTACGGTTTTATATTTTTTCGCGTATTGCTCAATTGGATTTCTTCGCAGAAGCTTGTTCAGCCATTTTTTCGTTTGAGTCGTCTTTAAATGTGTAGGTTCTAACTGACTTACTGTTTCTCTTAATTGATGTAATTGATTTGGTAGCTGGTTCGATTGATCTTGCATCATTTCCTTAACAGGGCGTTTTAGCGCTTCGAGCGATTCACCAGCTTCCCGTTGCTGTTCTTCACCTAACGAATCCAATGAACGTAGCAATTTATCTATGTCTTCATCTTGCTTGAATTGTTTGAGTGCATTTCCTTTTTCGTCCTGAGATTTCATGTCAAAGTCCTCCTTAAATAGATCAACTCTCACTGTAATACGGAATGTAAGATAAAAACGTTTCAATGTAATATTATGATGTATTTTAGCGACTAATTCAATCATCCTCTAGAAGTATGTAATGAAGGGAAAATTACGGTTACATGAATGGCAGGATTTATGAATAGATATTTTTTGTCGAATCCTTTATCATTTTAAGAGAGGAGAAGGAAAAGAAGTGATTATGTGGTTCCTCATTCCAAATATCACATTATTATAAGTAGTAATCGTGACGAGATTTTATAGAGTAAGTTTAACTAAAATGAGTCGTGTTTTCGATTGACTAAGCCACTCTGGCTAAAGAGTAGTTAAAAGAAAGTGAAACTGACTGCCGCCAGAAAAAATAGTCGCATAATAATTTTCTATATAAACAATTGAATAATAAATGAATTTTTATACAAATGAACGTAGTGATTATACATTTTTTATTGAGGTGTTAAAGACATCATCAAAAAAAAATTTTGCAAAACAACCCTACAGGAAGCGCTTTCATAACAGAATTCAGCAAATTTCAATTTGCCGAAATGTCAGAAAAATGATATGATCCTGTATATTAGCTCATAGTTTTTGGGGAGAGTTGATTGATATTTACTTTTTGGAGAAAGGGTTGATGCCAATGCGGTACTCACAATTACCGAAAAAACAAGGCCTATATGATCCACAATTTGAGCATGATAATTGCGGTATCGGCTTTTTAGCCACATGAAAGGGAAGAAATCGCATCAAGTTGTTCAAGATGCACTTCAAATTCTACGAAACTTAGAACATCGTGGTGGGCAAGGTGACGAAGTAAACACAGGAGATGGTGCAGGAATTCTTTTGCAAATTCCACATCGTTTCTTTGAAAAAGTCTGTTTAGCAGATGGTATAACTCTTCCTGAAGCAGGCGACTACGGAGTAGGGATGCTGTTTTTGCCACAGGATGAAGAAGCAAGGGAAAAATGTGAAAAAAGCCTTGAAGCCATTATAAAAACAGAAAATATGGAACTTTTAGGCTGGCGCGATGTTCCCGTTGATGACTCAATGCTTGGTAATGCGGCAAAAGCAGCTATGCCATTTATAAGACAGTTATTTATTAAACGAAACCCAGAGTTGAAAACAGAATTAAGTTTTGAGCGCAAATTGTACGTCATTCGTAAGCGTGCTGAAAGTGAAATGCTGGACTATGTTCCTGCAGATGAATCTTTTTATTTTGCGAGTCTATCTAGTCGTACGATCGTATATAAAGGAATGTTGACAACTGAACAAGTTGATCAATTTTTCTTGGACATTCCTGATTCAGATTTTGAAACAGCGATTGCACTAGTTCACTCTAGATTTAGTACGAACACGTTCCCAAGTTGGGAAAGAGCACATCCAAATCGTTATATGATTCATAATGGTGAGATTAATACCGTTAAAGGAAATGTTAACTGGATGCATGCTAGGGAAGCCATGTTTGAATCGGATGTGTTTGGTGATGATATTGAAAAAGTATCACCTGTAGTAGATAGCAGTGGATCAGATTCATCGATGTTCGATAATACGATTGAATTCTTATCGCTTTCTGGTCGATCGATGGCTCATTCAGCAATGATGATGATACCAGAACCGTGGCAGAATGATGATCGAATGAGCGCGGAGAAAAAAGCATTCTATCAATTCCATAGCACATTAATGGAACCTTGGGATGGTCCAACGGCAATCGTTTTTACAGACGGTAAACAAATTGGAGCTTGTCTAGATCGAAATGGTTTACGTCCATCTCGTTACTATGTGACGAAAGATGATTATATTTTAATGTCATCTGAAGTTGGTGTATTGGATATCGATCCTGAAAATGTTCTTTACAAAGAGCGTCTTCACCCTGGTCATATGTTATTAGTTGATACAGAAGAAGGTCGAATTATTCCTGATGATGAGATTAAACATCAAATTGCTAGTGAACACCCTTATGAAGATTGGGTAAAAGATCATTTAATTCAACTTGAAGACGTACTTGAAACGGCTCATGTGGAAAATACTGATTTCAAAAACCTCGGTACACGTCAATTAGCTTTTGGTTATACGTACGAGGAATTATCTAAAGTCATTCAACCAATGGTGAAAGATGGAGTTGATCCTGTTGGTTCTATGGGATATGATTCACCACTTGCTGTTCTCTCAAAGAGACCTCAACTTTTGTACAACTACTTCAAGCAACTTTTTGCTCAAGTAACAAATCCAGCAATTGATGCTATTCGTGAGGAAGTAGTAACAGCAACTGGTACAACAATCGGAGCGGAGCGTAACTTGTTAAATCCGGAACCATTAAGTTGTCGTCATATTCATCTTCCATATCCAATTTTGGACAATGAAGAACTAGCAAAGTTGCGCCATAACAAAATGGAAGGGTTCAAATCTATTACGTTGCCAATCTTGTTTGATATTTCAAAGGATGAGAGTCAACTAGAAGATGCTTTGGATTCACTTTTTGCACGTGCCGATGCAGCGATTAAAGCTGGACACACTTTAATTATTTTAAGTGATCGCGGAATGAGTGAAACTCAAGCGGCCATTCCTGCACTTTTGGCAGTTTCAGGCTTACACCATCATCTCATTCGTCAAGGAACTAGAACGAAAGTTAGTCTTCTTGTTGAATCTGGTGAACCGAGAGAAGTACATCATTTTGCTTGTTTACTTGGTTATGGAGCAGAAGCAATCAATCCATACCTTGTTTTCGACTCAATTGATGGCTTGATTCAAGATGGTCTTCTTGAAAATGTCTCTTATGTAGAAGCAGTTAACAAATACGTGAAGGCTGCTGCAAAAGGCATTATGAAAGTTTTATCAAAAATGGGAATTTCAACGATTCAAAGTTACCGCGGGGCACAAATTTTTGAAGCTGTTGGGATTCACGATTCGGTTGTAGATCGCTACTTTACTTGGACGACTACAAGAATTGGTGGAGTAAATCTAGAATTGATCGAGAAAGAAGTTCGTACTCGTCATAACCGTGCTTATTCGAAACAAGAAGGTGTAGATAAAGCATTAGATCCGGGTGATGACTTACAGTGGCGTCGTAATGGGGATCCGCATCAATACAATCCTCATACGATTCATATGCTTCAAAATGCATGTCGCAATAATAACTATGATTTGTTCAAAAAATACTCAAATGCCATTAATGAGCAAACAAAAGAACAAACAACATTACGTGGCTTGTTGAAATTTAAAGAAGGTCGTAAGTCCATTCCTTTAGAGGAAGTTGAGCCGGTAGAAGAAATCTTCAAACGTTTCCGTACGGGCGCGATGTCATTCGGTTCGATTTCAAAAGAAGCGCATGAAACATTAGCGATTGCGATGAATCGTATCGGGGGAAAAAGTAATACTGGTGAAGGTGGAGAAGACCCTAATCGTTTTACACCTGATGAAAATGGAGATTTACGTAGAAGTGCTATTAAACAAGTAGCATCTGGTCGATTCGGTGTTACAAGTCATTATCTTGTTAATGCTGATGAGATTCAAATCAAAGTGGCACAAGGTGCAAAGCCAGGTGAAGGCGGTCAATTACCAGGGAATAAGGTTTACCCTTGGGTAGCAGAAGTACGTGGTTCGACACCAGGTGTGGGTTTGATCTCACCTCCGCCACATCATGATATCTATTCAATTGAGGATTTAGCTGAGCTTATCCATGACTTGAAAAATGCAAATCCAACTGCAAAAGTAAGTGTTAAGTTAGTTGCAGGAACAGGTGTTGGGACAATAGCAGCTGGGGTTGCAAAAGGTCGTGCAGATGGAATCATCATCAGTGGTTACGATGGTGGAACCGGAGCAGCTGCAAGAACAAGTATTAAACACACTGGATTGCCTTGGGAAATTGGATTAGCAGAAACGCATCAAACTCTTCTTTTAAATAATTTGCGTGATCGAGTGACGCTTGAAACAGATGGTAAATTAATGACAGGCCGTGATGTAGTCGTTGCTGCATTACTCGGTGCAGAAGAATATGCCTTCTCAACAGCTCCTTTAGTTGTTTTAGGCTGTATTATTATGCGTGTATGTCACCTTGATACATGCCCTGTTGGAATTGCAACACAAAACCCTGAGCTTCGCAAAAAGTATATGGGTGAAGCTGATCATATCGTGAATTTCATGAGTTTTGTAGCGCAAGAGATTCGTGAACTTATGGCAGAATTAGGATTCAAGAATTTAGATGAATTAATTGGTCGTACAGATCTTTTAGAACAAAATAAAGCTGTTGATAACTGGAAAGCTGAACATGTTGATTTATCAAATCTCCTCTATCAGCCTAATCCAGAAGATCATGATCGTAACTTCTGCACAAAGAGTCAAGATCATCAACTTGAATTATCTCTTGATGCCAGAGAGCTAGTTGCGGCAAGTAAGCCAGCCATTGAAAATGGAGAAAAGGTTCAAGGAACTTTCCCTATTAAGAACACAGATCGTGTAGTTGGTACGATTGTCGGAAGTGAAATTAGTAAGAAATACGGTGCACAAGGTTTACCTGAAGATACCATTACCTTTGATTTTAAAGGGTCAGCAGGTCAAAGTTTTGGTGCATTCGTTCCGAAAGGTATGACATTACGTCTTGAAGGAGACGCAAATGATTACACTGGTAAAGGTTTATCAGGCGGTAAAGTCATTGTTTATCCTCCAAAAGTGTCAACGTTCAAAGCTGAGAAAAACATTCTAATCGGAAACACATCTTTCTATGGTGCAACAAGCGGTGAAGCGTACATTAACGGTATTGCTGGTGAGCGTTTTGCTGTCCGAAATTCTGGAGTATCGGTCGTTGTTGAAGGTGTGGGTGATCACGGTCTTGAATATATGACTGGCGGTGTTGTTGTTAACTTAGGTTCTGTAGGGAAGAACTTTGCAGCAGGTATGTCTGGTGGTATTGCGTTCGTTTATGATGAAGATGGGACGTTTGAATCTAAATGCAACAAAGAAATGGTTCATCTAGAAGCTGTTATAGAGCAAGAAGACCTCGAGCTTTTACAAACATTGCTTCAAAACCATTGTAAATACACGGACAGTGCACGTGCTACTGAGGTTCTTGAAAATTGGAACCACGTGTTGCCTAAGTTTGTCAAAGTGATTCCGAAAGATTACAAACGTATGTTAGAAGCAATTAATCGTGTTAAACAAGAAGGTTTAACAGACACTGATGCAGTCATGGTTGCCTTCGATGAAAACAAAAATGATAAATCACGAGTAAGCGGAAAATAGATATGAATCTCATTGGGAATGATTGAATAACGTTAAAATCGTTCCCCTTGAGTATCTGTTTTTTGATTAGTAGAGATAGAAGAGATTGGAGTGAATGCGATGGGGAAGCCAACAGGTTTATTGAATACAAGAGAGAAAATCCAACAAAACGTGATCCATTTGAACGGACAAAGAGTTGGAAAGAGTTTCAAATTATCATGCCTGAACCAGCTTTACGCCAACAAGGTGCTCGCTGTATGGACTGTGGTGTTCCATTTTGTCAAACGGGAACAACAATGGACGGTTCTGGGGAAATTGGATGCCCAGTATATAACTTAATTCCAGAGTGGAACGATTTAGTTTATCGTGGAAAATGGAAAGAAGCATTAGACAGGCTTCATAAAACAAACAACTTTCCAGAGTTTACAGGAAGAGTGTGCCCTGCGCCTTGCGAAGGATCTTGTACAGTTGCGATAAGCGATGATGCAGTGTCAATCAAAAGCATAGAGTATCATATTGTTGAACGTGGGTTCCAAGAAGGTTGGATCGTACCACAACCACCTTCTAAACGAACAGGCAAGACAGTTGCCATCGTCGGTTCTGGTCCTGCTGGTCTTGCTGCAGCAGCTCAATTGAATAAAGCAGGACATACTGTTACTGTATTTGAACGCGAAGATCGTATTGGTGGACTTTTAACGTACGGTATACCGGATGTGAAACTTGCGAACCAAACGGTTGAACGTCGTGTGAAAATTCTTGAAGAAGAAGGAATTATATTTAAAACGAATGTTGAGATTGGAAAAGACGTTTCAGCATCTCAGTTAAAAAAGGATTTCGATTCTGTTTTACTTTGTACTGGAGCTACAAAGCCGCGTGATGTAGAAGTTGAAGGACGTGAATTAAGAGGGATTCATTATGCGATGGATTTTCTTACAGCTAATACAAAAAGCCTTTTAAATTCTAACCATGAAGATGGCGAATATATTTCCGCTAAAGGAAAGCATGTTATTGTTATTGGTGGTGGAGATACAGGAGTTGACTGTATTACGACATCAGTCCGTCATGGCGCAAAATCAATAACTCAATTTGATATTAACCGTCAAAAACCTGAAGAGCGCACTGAAAAGAACCCTTGGCCGTTGTTCCCAATTGTTCATCAAGTTGAAGATGGTCAAAAAGAAGCACAAGCAGTTTATGGAACAGACCCAAGAAGTTACCAAGTTAGCACAACAAAATTTGTTGGTGACGAAAATGGAAATGTAAAAGAAATTCATACAATTGGGGTAGAAACAACCATTGATGAAAAAGGTCGTAAAATTCGTACGCCGATTCCTGGGACTGAAAAAGTGTGGGAAGCTGATTTGGTATTTCTTGCAGTTGGCTTTACAGGACCAGAACAACGTATCATTGATGAACTAGCAGTTGAAACGACTTCTCGTTCAACGATTGATGCTGAGTATGGGAAATATATGACGAGTGTACCTGGCGTATTTGCTGCTGGAGATAATCGCCGTGGTCAAAGTTTAGTCGTATGGGCTATCCATGAAGGACGTGAAGCAGCGAGAGAGTGTGATCGCTATTTGATGGGAAGTTCAAATCTACCATAAAACTGTAACTGAATTGTAATGGCGTTTTCATAGATTTCATGAGAAAATAGAATTACTATTAAATATGAAACTATGAAAGGGCGTATAAATATGCTTCGACACGTGAAGCGTGGTCTCGTCATTTCATCTGCTCTTCTTACTTTCGGTTTGTTCGTACCTTCTGTTGATTTTGTTAGAGAGGTACAAGCGGAAGAGCCACAGAAGACACATGGTGAAAGCACGGAGAAACCACTTATATATGAAGTAAATGCAGAAAGCTATGATTTGTTTGGTGAAGTATTACCGGCTAGAACCGATCAATATATCCACCGTAACATATCTTCTGCTGATTTATTAAATGATCTTATTATGAAAAAAGCAGTTGAACAAAGTTTACTTAAGTTCGGTACAGTTATTACAGATAAAATAAGTTCGTCATTTGAAGAGGAAATTGTGCCTCAATTAGATTCTGTTATTCGAGAAACAACAGGGACTTTGACTGATGACGAATGGCAACAATTAAAGATGTCAACTACTCCCTCTTCAGGGTTAGGGGAGAAAATTTTTCATCTCTATAATGAAGAAAGTGGGGAGGACATTTTCAGGTTCCATGTTAGAAGAGACCAACCTCCTAAACAAGGTTATATGTTTAATTTCCATTATCATACGTATGCCGATAATCATGAGAAGCATCATACGATAGGAAACATCTATTGGGGAAAAGATATGCCTCCAAAATGGAATAGTCTAGACCGTGTATATTCATAAAATATACACGGTTTTCTTTTTGACTTTGAAATTATGTGACAAATGACACACCTCGTAAAATGAACATATGGTATAATAGTAGGAAATAGTTTTAAAAGAGGGTTCGTTACATGTTAAAACAATTGCTTATTCTAATAGTAGCTGCTTCTTTGTTTGTTACTGTTTGGGTTTTCGTTATTATTCAATTCACAGGCACGGAACATGATGCTGATTTATCGTTATCTTATGTAGAACGAACTAATCATGCTTTGGATCTGCCAGAAACAGTTTATGAAGAAGGCTCTACGGAGATAGATGGATATAATGGAGAAGACTTTGATGAAGTTAAAAAGGTGGAGACAGATATTGAAAATCAAGAAGGTCTTAATCTGGAAGAGAGATTGGAGCAAACGGATCGTTTTCTCAATTTAGCGGATTATGATTTTAGTGATGTTTCTACTTCAGAAGGAGTACCAATTGAAGCAATCTTGTCAAAACTTGACCTAAATTAAAAAAGTTGTCATGATTTATTCGTAATTCTTTCTCAACTTCCCCTTATTTTTTGATAGGATAAAACTATGAATTATGTTTTGGAGGGATTGTTTTGGAATCACGTGTAGAAGGAAAAAACCGTCCAGAGTGGGTAAAATGGGCGATTCGTATTATACTTGGCTATGTACTGCTATTAGCCGTTATTTTGGCCGTTACGATTATAGCTATTTTAATTACTTTTACTTTCATTATCATCGATAGTTTTTCTGATACTAGTACGTTAGGTGCCGTTTCGGAACAGTATTTCGTACCTATCTCTGAATTTATGTGGAACTTGTTCACTTGGTTAGTTCCAGGTTTGTAACGGAAGGGTGTCATGAATGTCTCAGGAAATTGTCATTGTATTAACTGTTTTTCTTTTGTTTATCCTTACAGGGCTGTTCGGTGGGTTTGGTATTTATAGCTTATTGCATCAACAAAAGAAACGTGCGATTTGGAGCTTTACTATAGGGTTTTTATTGATTATTGTGTACTTGCTTACTATGTTTGCTATCGGATTAGGTGGCATATAAGGAGAGTGGTAAAATGACTTCAGGTAACGCTGTACGAGCTTTTTACAAAACAGGGGCGTATATTGCAGATTTAATGGAGAAACAGGAGGAAAATGGCCGAGCTCTAGTAAAAATAAGGGCTGTCATTAAGCACCCGTTACAAGGAGACCTTCACAATCCTAAAATGACGAATGTCCCTTTGTTTCATCAACGAAAAGCATTGGCAGAGTTTGAAAAAACATGGGTACCACTTTCTTCTTTAAAACCTTACGAAGGGGAAATCCCTGAATATAAACAATCATTGGATGAAGCTTTACAAAAAGAAATATCAAAACTAACAGACGATGAATCAGAATGGGCACAATTGTCTTTAGAAAAATTATTAGAATGTCAGAAAGAATATGGATTAATGTAAAAGAACGAAAAAGAACTGAGTTTAGGAATCATCTAAACTCAGTTCTTTTTATATCCAACCCGTTTAACCAAAGACGAATACTTAAATCCAATATAAAGAGATCATCAGGATTATCAAGGGAACAGTTCGTGAGGGACTCAATTTTTCTAAGTCTGTAAAGAAGGGACTGACGATGTAAATTTAGCTCGCGAGCTGTTTGACTAACATTGCCGTGATTATGATGGTAGGTTGTAAATGTATGGAGAAGATCAATTTGCCGTTCTTCTGCATAGCGCAAAAGAGAATCAAGTGTGTTTATGGCTATTTCTTGCAAATCACTATTTTTTTCTAAGCTTTCCATCACTCGGTCTACCTTCGTATCAGCGTAAACGGAAATCGTATTTTTCCCATTCCGCTTTCGGCCAATATCTAATGCTTTTTTTGCTTCTTGATAACTCCCTGCAAAACAAGAATATCCGTATTGTTTGGCAATTCCCCATGTAACAGAAAGGGAAGGATGCAAAAATTGAAATCGTGTTTGTAACTTTCCAATATAGGTTTTGACTTGTTCAATGACTTTCTGATGACTAACTTCAAGAAAGATAATCAACTCCTCATTCTGGTAGGTGACCATCGACTTTAGTGCCATGGATTTTGCTATTGATTCAGCTTCTTCCTCCATATGTCTTATCCATTCATGTAGCCAGTGATCAAATGTTATGGATAAATGGGTCATCGATTGAAAGCTCTCATTAAGTTGTTCCGGTTTTGCGACAATACAAATGTATGGCAGGTTAATTTGATAGTTTAAAGACTTTGCTCTTGAACGCATCAGGTCGTTTGAAGGAATCGCATCTCTTGATAATTCCCAGACAAAATCATCACGCAATCTCCATTCCGCTTCCTTTGCCGCTTGTTCATGCAAAAAATGGATCGCAACAGCAGTAGTCACATGTTCTAATAACATAACCCACTCATCATGTTCTTCCTCACTAAATGGTTCTGGTCCAAATCCACCAACTACAATATAACCTTGTATGTTACCTGTTGAATGAATGGTTAATTGAAGTGCATACTCTCCTTGATATTCTACCCAATCAAATGTCTGGTCTAACGAATGATAAATTCCATCCTCCTCTAATTGTTTGTGCAAAAATTGAGCCCACTTATCAAGTAAGGGATCAGGGAATGCATTAGACTTACCACGTATTACACCTCTTTTATCTGCTATTAACACTGGACATTCAATTGATTTTGATACATGATCAGCTACTATGTTTAATGAAAGCCCTGATAAAATAAAATCCAATAAGGATTTTCGTATTTGCTCTATTCTTTTTAGATGTTGATGCTTTTGTTCATGGATTTCTCCAAGTACTTGTTCTAAAATGTCAGAAAAACGAATCGACCAATCGAGTTCAATTAAAATAAACTGATGGTTGCTAGCAAGCTCGATGATCGATGGAGGTATGAACTTAATAAAGGGGCCTAGTGCAATAGCAAGTCCAGATGCTCCTGATTGAATGATTTCTTTAACAAATTTATAAAACTCTTGCTCGTTTTCGGCACATCCCACTCCAGAAGTAAGAACGAGTTCATTTTTTCGAACGAAGGCTTCAACGGGTGTTTCAATAACAGATACCCAATTGACATAAGTAGAGTCAAGCTCGTTAAGTCCTGTTCGAATAACCGTTGATTTTAGGATGTCTAACGAATGCACATGCTTCATAGAAATACTCATTGGACTTTTCCTCCTTATATCAAGGTTATTTTAATCACTAATAATTATGATACCTTCTATTGTAAGGTAAATTGCGAATATTTGTAAAAGTGGATGATAGCAAATGCTATTTTTTCATACAATTTGATGAATGTTTTGTCATCTTTTATTGAATATGATGAAAGTAACTAAAGAAAGGGGTGGCAACATGGAAGAAAAGAATAGTGTGAGAACAGGTACAAATTCAGTTTGGGCAGGAGAGAAAGACTATTTGGCACACGGAGCAACTCAAGTTCCAGTCGTTCATAGTGTTGCCTATAATTATAATGATGTCGATGAATGGTATGAAGTCGCAACTGGTAAGCGAAAAGGTCATATTTACGGGAGAAATACAAATCCAACTGTTCAATCATTTGAAGATAAAGTAAAAATACTAGAACAAGCGGAAGCAGCAACAAGCTTTTCAACGGGTATGGCGGCGATTTCAAACTCATTGTTAACCATACTTAAACCCGGTGATCGGATTGTTTCTATTAAGGATACGTATGGAGGAACCAATAAAATATTCTCTGAATTTTTACCAAGATTAAATATAGACGTGGAGCTAGTAGAAACGGGAAACCACGAGGAAATGGAAAAGGAAATTGCCAAAGGGTGTAAATTGGTTTATTTAGAGACACCAACCAACCCGACTGTAAAAATCACAGATATTGTACGAATTACAAAGGCAGCAAAAAAGGTCAATGCACTCGTTTTTGTTGACAATACTTTTGCAACTCCTATCAATCAAAATCCATTAACATTGGGTGTTGACCTTGTTATTCATAGTGCTACAAAGTTTCTAGGAGGGCACGCAGATGCATTAGGTGGGGTCGTATGCGGCTCGAAAGAATTAGTTGATGCCATTTATCATTATCGCGAAATTAACGGCGCTACAATGGATCCTATGGCTGCATACTTGATTATACGAGGAATGAAAACACTGCAACTTCGTGTTGAAAAACAACAAGAAAATGCTTGGAAGGTTGCCCAATTTTTGCAGCAACATGACAAAATCGAAGCCGTTTTCTACCCAGGTTTAGAAAATCATATAAACCATGATATTGCGAAGAAACAAATGAAAGGCTTTGGTGGAATGCTAAGCTTTGCTTTAAAAGGGGAAATGGAAGCCGTTAGACAATTTTTACCTAAATTAAAATTCGCACATCGGGCAGCCAATTTAGGGGCAGTAGAAACAACAGTTGGTCCCGCTAGAACGACAAGTCATGTTGAAAATACACCTGAAGAACGAGCAGCACTAGGCATACCAGAAGGATTAGTTAGGTATTCGGCAGGAATTGAGGATATAGAGGACTTACTTTATGACTTAAAGCAAGCACTTGATTCAATAAAGGCATAAAACGTAAGGATGATACGGCGATGGGCATGGATGAATGGAAAAAAAGGTTAGTAGAGTGGCGAAGACATTTGCATCAAAATCCGGAATTGAGTTTTGAAGAGGTGGAAACAACCTCTTATATTATCGAACAGGTCAAGAGCCTACCAGGTGTTACAGTCCAATCTGGTAAAGATCAATTAGGACTTGATACAGGAGTGTTAGTGACTGTTGGTAGTGGTTCAAGTCCAATTATTGGTCTTCGAGCTGATATAGATGCATTGCCTATACAGGAAAAAACAGATCTTGTCTATCAATCTAGCTATAAAGGCATTATGCATGCATGTGGACATGATGGGCATACGGCTATGCTTCTGGGAGCGGTCTATTTGCTATCAAGTTTATTTGAGCAAGGTCAATTGCCAGGTACAGTAAAATGTTTGTTTCAACCTGCAGAAGAAACGGAAGACCATTACGGAAAAACAGGTGCTCAATACATGTTGGAGAAGGAAGCGATCAAGGATGTCGAAGCGTTCTACGCTTTGCATATAGACCCTGAGCTTCCTTTAGGAGAAGCAAAAATAAAGCCCGGCATTGCAATGGCTAATGTTGATACGTTTGAAGTTGTTATTTCGGGCACTGGTGGACACGGAGCTTATCCTGAACAGTCCATTGATCCTATTTGGCTCACGTCTATCATTCTTCCATTTTTCTATAGCTTGCCTTCAAGAAGTGTTTCTGCGACTGACCCAGCAGTTTTAAGTGTGTGTCAACTATTAGGAGGAACATCAACCAATGTTATCCCTTCAGAGGTGACCATAAGAGGTACGATGAGGACGTATTCAGGAGAGGCTAGAAAGAAATTAACCAATGAATTAAGAGATGGGCTGACATCTATTAAGGCATATAAAGGCACGTACGAACTGAAAATACACCACGGAGAACCAGCTTTATTTAATGACCAGAAAAAAACAGAAGTATTAGCGAGTGCCCTCTCACTAGTGGACCCAACATGTAAGATTCATTCCGTACCATACGGCATGGGTGGTGAAGATTTTAGCCATATTTTGAGAGAAATTCCTGGAGCCATGATGTTTCTTGGGGCTTGTGAATCAACTAGAGAAAAAACCAGTCTACATCAGCCAACATTTTGTTTTGATGAACGCGTCCTTGAGTTGGGTTCAAAGACGTTAGTAAAAGCAGCCTTGCTTTCTATGAAAAGAGGAGGGGATCAAATTGACACATAAATTGGATTTGATTGGTTTTGGCGGAGTAGGTCAAGGTTTTGTTGAAATTTTACGAGAAAAAGGTCAACAACTGAAGGCAGCCAATGAAATCGAATTTAAAATTGTATCGATTTCTGATCTATATAAAGGGTCATTGCATCATCCTAATGGGCTTTGTTTAGATACCGTTATGAAAACGGTCAAGGAGACGGGAGCGCTATACGACTATCCTGATACACCTGGATTAGTTCGAGGATGGTCAAGTGAAGAAACCATAACCAATTCGAATGCTGATTCTGTTGTAGAAATGACATTTACGGATGTGCAAACAGGTCAACCTGCCATTGACCATTGCACGGTTGCTTTTACAAATAAGAAAAACATTGTGATGACAAATAAAGGTCCAGTGGCTCTTGCATATGATCGCTTATTTTCACTGGCAAAAGAAAATGGTGTGAAATGGCTATTTGAAGGATCTGTGATGAGCGGTTCGCCTGCATTACGACTTCCAGAGCTAACACTAACAGGAAATGACATTACGGAAATAAGAGGCATTCTGAATGGTACGACAAATTACATGTTCATGCGAATGGAAGATGGTCTCACTTATGAAGAAGCGTTAAGGGAGGCACAGGAAAAAGGTTTTGCCGAAGCAGATCCAACGGCGGATGTAGAAGGCTATGATGTATTATATAAAATTCTTATTTTAGCGAATGTTGTTCTAGGGTATCCATTAAAGAGAGAAGATGTTACATGCAAGGGAATTGCGAACATGACAACAAATGATATCAAAGAAGCCAAAGAACAAGGAAGACGATGGAAATTGATTGGATCTCTCAAGAAAACAGATCAAGGACTTCTTGCCACGGTCCAGCCGGAAATGGTTTCTTTAGATGATCCATTAGCTGGAATATCTGGGGCAATGAATGCGATCACATATGAATGTGATTTATCTGGACCTATTACACTCGTTGGCGCAGGGGCTGGAATCAAAGAGACGGGATTTGCCGTCTTAATTGATTTGATTCACATTGAACGGACTAAATAATAGGGGGATTACGGTATGGCTAAACCAATCGTTCAAGAGCGCATGTTAATTGGAGGAGAATGGATTCATGGAAAAAAGGGCATTGAGGTTTACGATCCAGGTACAGGGGAACTTATTGCAACAGTTCCTTCTGCAACGGAAGAAGATGTAGAATTTGCTATTCAAAAAGCTAAATCAGGTGCTCAAAAGAGTGCAAGCTTGCCTGTACATGAACGAATGGCAATTCTACACAAAGCAGCTTCCTATATTGAAGAAAATCAAGATGTCTACGTGAAAACCATTGTGCTAGAAAGCAGTAAAACCATTCGAGAGGCTAGAAAAGAAGTCATTCGCTGCATTGAAACATTACGATTAAGTGCAGAGGAAGCAAGAAGGATTGAAGGCGATACGATTCCTTTTTCACAAATGCCCGGACATGAAAACAGAGTTGGGTATGTTTATCGTTTTCCAATTGGCATTGTCGCTGCTATTACCCCATTTAACGATCCACTTAATCTTGTTGCACACAAAGTCGGTCCAGCCATTGCTGCAGGAAATGCAGTAATAGTGAAACCGGCTTCCTTAACACCGTTAAGTGCTTTGCGTTTTGCTGAAGCGTTTTTATATGCTGGTTTACCTAAAGATATATTATCCGTTATTACTGGCCATGGTTCAATTATATGCGAGCCATTAGTGGAACATGACGATGTTCGTTTCGTTTCTTTCACCGGAGGTTATGAAACAGGAAAAGAGATTACAAAGAAAGCCGGTGTTAAAAAAACAGGAATGGAACTAGGCTCTAATTCCCCGACCATTATTTTAAAAGATGCCAATGTAAAAGAGGCAATTCATTCAACGGTTTCAGGAGCATTTGGAGTAGCAGGTCAAAACTGTATCGGTGTTCAACGAATTTACGTTGAGAAATCAATCTATCAAACCTTTCTTACAACATTTGTTGAGGAAACGAAAAAATTGAAGGTTGGCCATAAAAATGACGAAAAAACCGACATCGGTCCGATGATTTCGGAGAAGGAAGCAAAACGCGTGGAAAAATGGATTATAGAAGCAAAGAAGCAAGGTGCAATTGTACAATGTGGGGGAAGACGAATAGGGACCTTTGTAGAACCAACTGTGTTAACAAATGTTCCTGAACAGGCAACTATTGCAACACAAGAAGTGTTTGGTCCAGTCGTACTCATTCAATCAATTAACTCTCTAGAGGAAGGCATTGAATATTCGAATAAAAGTGGGTACGGTTTACAAGCTGGAATTTTTACTGAAAAATTAGACACTGCATTTCAAGCGATTCACGAACTACATTTTGGTGGAGTGATGATCAACGATAGCAGTGATGTCAGAATTGATGCGATGCCTTTTGGAGGGATTAAAGGATCAGGTCTTGGTCGTGAAGGGGTGAAGTATCAAATTGAGGCAATGACAGAACAGAAAGTTGTCGCATTTAAATTACAAAGATCCCCGTTTTTGTAAATGAAATAGAACAGGGATGAGAAAGAGGGTGAAATCTTTGTTTGCATTAAAAGAGTACAAAAAGAGGTTGGAGGCAGTCAAAAAAAGAATGGTGGATGAAGGGGTGGATGTTCTTTTAATTTCGAACCCTTCCAATATGTATTATTTAACCAATTATTCGGCATGGAGCTTTTATGTACACCAAATAATGGTTGTCACATTAGAAGATGCGCAGCCACTTTGGATCGGCCGTCAAATGGATGCAAATGGTGTAGCAAAAACAACTTGGCTTGATGAACACCATATTATTGCCTATCCTGATTTTTATGTACAATCAACGGATCGGCATCCGATCGATTTTGTCGCAAATATTCTAACAGAAATTGGTCAAGGAAGAAGAACGATAGGTGTTGAAAAAGATGTTCATTATTTTACGGCACTTTGTTTTGAACGATTAAAACATGGATTGCCTGATGCAACTTTTAAAGACACATCAAGCCTTGTAAACATGGTCCGCTTAATCAAGTCACCAGAAGAAATTAACTACATGAGAAGGGCTGGAAAAATAGTCGAAAATGCCATGACAGCTGCTTATGAAAGTGTAGAAATAGGGGCTAGAGAGTCTGATGTTGCAGCAGCCATTTATTATGCTCAGATTAAAGGGACACCTAGTTTCGGAGGAGATTATACGTCAATTGTACCGATGATGCCAACAAATGAAAACACCTCTTGTCCTCATATTACCTGGACAGATCGACCTTATGAGAAGGGGGATTTTTTAACAATAGAAATAGCAGGTGCCTATAAGCGTTATCATGCACCCATGGCTCGAACAATGGCTATAGGTACGGCACCTAAAGAGGTCAAAGAACTTTCTAAAGTAGTCGAAGAAGGAATAGATGTTACACTAGACTATATTCGTCCTGGTATTAGGGCAGAAGAAGTGGAGAGAATATGGAGCAAGACAATAGGCAAATATGGTCATAGAAAGAGTTCAAGGTTAGGTTATTCTGTCGGCCTTAGTTTTCCACCAGATTGGGGAGAACATACGATAAGCTTCAGACCAGGAGATGAGTCAATTTTAAAACCTAATATGACGTTTCATTTAATGCCAGGAATTTGGTACAACGATTATGGAGTAGAAATAACAGAGACGATTCGAATTACGGAAAAAGGAGTAGAGCTTTTAACAAATTTCCCACGTGGATTGTATGAAAAACCTAATTTATCGATTATTTCAGATGAGCATACACCGTAAAAAAGGGGTGATTCAACAGGGTAACGTGTCCTGTATTGAATCACCCTTTTTCTGTATTCTTATAGAATCCATTAGTGTAAGCGTTGTATTGTGTAAAATATTACGAAACCCGAAAAAAATTAATGATCTTTCATCATTGTAATGATACGATACTACTACATAATGTAGAGAGGACGATCAAGATTGAAAGACAAATCACTTCTTTTTACATATGCGATCATCTTTTTTGTCATGATTTTATGGGGATTAAATGTCGTAATGTTAAAAATATTAGTGGAAGAATTTCCTCCAATCACGATGACGGTATTTCGGATTATGGTAGCCGGCATGGCTGCAACTGCAATGATTTTAGGAAGGAAATGGATAAAGCCATTAACGAGAAAAGAGTGGAAATATACGCTACTTGCGACCTTTTTTGGTGTAGTTTGTCATCATGCTTTTTTAGCAACGGGATTAACGTTTACAAATGCGTCAAATGCTGTCTTAATTTTAGCATTGCTTCCTCTGACAACGTCTATTTTGGCTATGATTTTTCTTGGAGATACAGTTACAAAGTGGAGAATAGTTGGAATTGGTTTAGCTTTTATTGGGGTTATGTTTATTCAGGGAGGGGGAGGCGAACACGTTTTCTCTTTCGGGGAATTAGCGCTATTTGTCGCCATGTTTGCACAAGCTATTAGTTTCATCTTTATTAAAAAAGCAACAGCTACACTCGATTCAAGGCAAATGACTAGCTTAATGCTGTTGATTGGATCTTTTGGATTACTTACTCTTAGTTTCGTTCTTGAGCCAGGCAGCATTGGGACTATGTTCCATGCACCTGTCTATGCCTACATCATTTTTTTCATTTCAGCTATCCTAGCAACTGCCGTAGGACATTTTTTATTTAATGCCGCCATTCAGAAAATTGGAGCTGGGCAAACAGCAATTTTTAATAATTTCGTTCCTTTTTTCGGTTTAATTAGTTCAGCTATCTTTTTAAATGAACAAGTTTACTGGTATCAGACGTTTGGCTTTCTTTTTATTGTTATTGGCGTTTTGTTTGGAACAGGTTATATAGAGAATCATTTCTTTAAATCAAGGACGGTTGAAAAGCCGGTATATAAAAAAAGCATGTAGCGTTTGCTACATGCTTTTTTGAAATTTAGCTAACGAAGAAATTAATAGAAGGTTGTACGATTGATTGCAAATGTTGCTGTTCTTCAGCCGTTAGAGGTACTAAAGGCAAACGAACAGGTCCAACTTTAACTCCTTTCATCTCTAAAGCAGCTTTTACTGCAGTAGGGTTAGGAGCCGTAAATAAAGACTTCATGACCGGTAATAGTTGACGATGCTGCATAGCAGCTGCTGTAACTTGACCTGCTAGGTAGTTGCGGACCATTTGTTGCATTTCATTACCAACAATATGAGAAGCAACTGAGACAACACCTGTACCACCAATTGATAAAAGTGGCAACGTTAAACTGTCATCACCACTATAGACGCTAAAGCCTTCTGGAGCATGTTCAATAAGATTTGCAATGGCATCCAAATCACCACTTGCTTCTTTCATCGAACGATGTTAGGGATTTGTGCTAAACGCAGCGTCGTTTCTACATCCATATTCACAACACTTCTACCAGGGATGTTATACAACATCACTGGTAGCTTCGTTGCATTGGCAATCGTGCTAAAATGAGCAAACATTCCCTCTTGAGAAGGTTTATTGTAATAGGGAACGACAAGCATTACAGCGTCTACGCCAATTTCTTCTGCTTGTTTTGTAAGCTCAATGGAAGCATACGTATTGTTCGAACCAGTTCCAGCTATAACAGGAACTTGACCGTTGGCTGTTTCAACAACTGTTTTAAATAGCAGTAATTTTTCATCAGTCGAAAGAGTAGGGGATTCTCCAGTTGTTCCACCTACAACCAATGCTTCAGATCCATTTGAGATTAGATGTTTTACTAAATCTTTTGTTGCCTGTAAGTCAAGTTGTCCATGTTGATTAAATGGTGTTACCATTGCAGTTAAAATACGACCAAAATTCATCCAATTCACCCTCAATTCAAAAATTTTATATACGCAGGGAGAAGATGGGCTACTGGGAGGCACAAAAAAACAACAATGAGGCCTCTACTCATTGTTGTTAGGTTAAGCATTTGTAGCCAAACCAATTCAATGTGTGAGATAGCCCTCCATATAGCGATGCTTGCTATATGACAGTACTGTCCTTTTTTAGAACAGTCCCAGCTTATGAGTTATGAGTGCTCAATAAGCTTCGGCAAGTATCCCTTTTCACTAGTTTCTTTAGAGCTCATTCTCCTCCACTAATGTACTAATGATCCTTGCACCTCTACCCTCACTTCAATTTATGAAGCAAGATATAACGTAATTTGTGTCTACCTTACCAAATGTTTTCAATGATTGCAATGCCTATTGGGAATTTCTTTGTAATAAATTTAAAAGCTTGTCCAATTCTTGGCTACATTCAACGGTTGCCTTTGCGGTCATTCCGTATTTTTTAGCAAGATTCAACATCTGTAATCGTTTTTGCTCTATTTCTACACACAACATGTTAGTCTCCACCTTAAAAAAAATAAAAAACAGACGAATTGGTTAGGGAGAAATGGGAGCTGTATCACTGGTGTATCTAAGCAAATGTCTATTTATAAAATTATTATACCCAATAGAAAAATGTTGAAAAGTGTTTCTCCTAAAGTAGTCAATAATAGATGAATTTAGTAATAAAACGACAATTTCCGCGAACTGTTACCTAATTTTTTCAGATTGAGATGACCTTCTTCTTCGTACAATAAGAACAGGAGGGATTTTAATGAGATTTTTAGGATATGTAATCGTTGCTTCTGCAATTGTTACAGGCTGTACAGTTCCTCAAGAAGCCGAAATGGGGGCAAGTCCAGATCGTAGAGAAGGCTTTAGTGGCTACGGAGTGGAAAATGTACGTGCGCTTGAAGGACCTCTTTCTGATTTAATGATTCCCGATGATTCACCAAAGGGTTAACAGACCCTTCCATTCATTTGTCAGGAGAAGGTTCCTATACGACGAATCATCGAAACTTAAGTATGCGGCATGAAGGTCAAAATCATCAAGGAGCTCGCATTTTAAGTAATCGACCAGGGGTTTTACGTGATAAATATCAACACAGTCAGAATCCGCACGTAAAGAAACAAAGCAACCAACTAAACGATTACCAAGCGACCTCTCATTTAACAAGAAAACTTGAAGCAAGTATAGAGGCTTTAGAAAATGTTCGTGATGCTCATGTTATGTCGGATGGAGAGCGTATTGTTATTGGATTAGAATCAAGTGAACAAGACCGAGTAAGGTTAATTCGTGCAGTTGAACAAGAAGTGGAAAAAATAACTGATTTACAACAAGTAACGATTACGACTGATCGAAAAATAATTAATCGAATGAATGCAGTGGAACATCATGTTGGACTTGGTAAACCGTTTGAGTCAATATCAGGAGCAGCAGGAGATTTAGCAGACTTGTTTGATGATGCGGCTCATGGACGAAGATAAATGGATGGGAATTACCTGATTGAAAAAATAAGCCTCTACTTCGTTCAATGTATGAACATGAACG
>NZ_BAUT01000007.1 GCF_000513095.1 Halalkalibacter wakoensis JCM 9140 | reverse complement strand
TAAAATAAAGCGGTGCCTATGTATGCAACGCTTTATAAAAGAACTTTTATTTAACTAGAGGAAAAACATTAGCATTACATTTGTTGCACTCACTTAATAATCGTAGCTAACTCATGAAGGCTATGTATAGTAACGATTTCTGAGCGTGTCATGGTGTTTTTTCGATTTAGCCAAATTCCTCTCATTCCTGCTTGTGTACTAGCGATTGCGTCGGTCTCCACTCGATCCCCTATGTAGTAACACTCTTCGGCTTTTACCTTTGCGAGATTGCAAGCCTCGATAAATATCGTAATATTGGGCTTTGATATTCCGACTTTGCTAGAAGTAACAATACAATCAAAATACTTCCGTATCTTTATTGTTTCCAGTTTTTCCATTTGTTGATTCTCATCACCATTGCTTATAATCCCAAGACGTTTTCCTTGCTTCTTCATTTGCTCTAAAGAAGGAATAACATCTTCAAATACTTTCCAGTTCTTTTTATAATACGTAATATATTCATTGAATTTCTCATCTGCTAGATCGTTACTTATATGACTACCTAATAATTCTTTCATTCTCATTCTTCGCTGTTCTAAAAAGGACAGTTCCTTTTCTAAATATTTCTCAAAATACGTATCAGATAAGTGATGCCATAACGCCACAAACTCATTGGTGTTACATTTAATGTCTTCTTTGTTTTCTTCAAAGAACTCTATAGCTCCGAGCTCCTCAGCTTGTTCATGGTCCAGCAATGTAGAATCTATATCAAAAAAAATCAATGTTGGGCCTCCAAACTTTTTATATTTCCATATTATAACATAGGTTTCTTTTTAAAAATGAACATTAAAAGGAGCTTGTGTTGTACAAGCTCCTAGTCCCCGTAAGTCTTCGTGTATGATATTAGAATTCATCATTGTTCCAATTCCAATCAATCATTTCACCTAGTTGAAAGCTATGTAACCCATTTACTTCTTGTAACTTTAACAGCTCTTTTACAGGTCCTGTCACGACAGCTCCGTAAACTTGGAAGCCTTCATTTTGTAGATAATCATAGCGATCTTGAAGATGATTGGTTACTAGTAATTGTTCCGCTAAACGTTTATTTTCTCCGAGCATTTTTTCCATATTATCAAGCATGGCGATCTTGCTTTCTTCTATACTTTGCAGATCTAATAGGTGGATAAGTGAACCGCTCATAAAATCATCTTCCATTTGTCTTGCTCCAGATAAACCCCACTCTTGTGCTAACGTTATGGAATTTCCACTACCAGACCAACCCCACTCTGTGAAGTTTTGCATTTCCCCCATATACAACGGCATCCAAATCACATCAAGATCATATTCAGCAAGCATCTCTAGCATTTCTTCTGGTGAGAAATACTCAGTTGTAGAAAAGGCAAAATCAGCTACTTTACCTTCATGGACCCTCTCTAACGTCTCAAATACACCTGGAGCTTGATTTCCCACTAAGGACCGATCATTTTCAGGATGAAAAGGAAGGTAAAAATGAAACCCATTGTTTCCCGCTTTTTTTGGGTAGTTTCGATCCATCTCCATATACATTCTTGCATTTATTATTGGCTTTGTTAATTGGAGTTGAGACACAACATAATTTTCTTTTCCAATTCTTCTTTCAACAGAGAATTGTATTTTCTGTGTCCAAAACGGAGTAATCTCCCTATGAGCTTATTGCTAGATCACTAGTTAATTCTGGGTACGTCCAATCGATCGCTAACTTTTGATAAAATTCAGTACGAGGACCTATTTTACTAAAATCATAAGACACCGTTAGGACAAATAAATAAACCCAATACAAGATTACTAAACTTACAATCACTCTAATTACTTTAAATGACAATCGAAGGTTAAATCTATTTTTGTATTTATTAACCATTTTCTGGGCTTTTCCCTCGTTCCATTCCACACTGTCACCCCTTTAAAAATGTTTTCCTTGTCGTTCTGATGACGATTTAAAACGCAGACTAGTCCTATATAAATTCATTTTCACCTGTCTCGAGAGAAAGTTGTATTATTCCCCCGAGTTACTCATATGTAAATTTTTCGATGTTTATTTATTTCACCTTAAACAACCCTGTCTCAATTAAGCCAGGGTTGTTTAAGGTGAATAATATGTATGGAATCAGAAGAAGAGAGAGCTTCATCCTCTCCTTCTAAGCACGTTTCCCAAAAGGATCTTCTCTATAATCTGCTTTACGCTTATAAACAATCGTTGCTGATTCTTCACCCTTTTTAGAAGTTATGATGGTTTTAATACCTGGTACAGCTTTTCCGACTTTATAAGAATGCTTTCCTAGAATTGCCGTTTTGGCTGTTTTACTCATGATCAAACACCTCCAAAAAGATAGTTTATTATACCTAACAACTTGTGATTATCTAAGAAAATTTGATCCATTTCAGCCTCACTTAATGAGACTCGACCAGTTAAGGCAACAGTTAAAACGATTTCGTTACCAATAGGATAACATAGCACATATTTTTTATCAAAAGAGGTATTATTTTTTAAGAGCACCAATTCTTCGCTATTTAACAAACAGTCTACTACGACAATTCGTTCCGATTGATTCTTACCAGTGTTAACCCCAAAATCGTAAAATTTACCCTGACCTTCGTTTCCGGCAATTTGTCTAAGGCCTGTATAATCTTGGTTTTCTTCCTTTAACCAAACACCAATACCTTCAACGAAATAAGATGGAGGAACCATGTATGTACTTCTAACAGCTTCAGATAAGTACTCATATTTGTTTGAGGCATCTTTTAATAAATGCTTTGATAAAGTTCTCAGCAACCTTATGATCGCGTAATCCTGTTCAGACGTTTCTAATGCTTCATGCAACAATAAGGCTGGATCTTCAAATGATCCAAGTTCCTCAATAATTGTTTGTATTTTCCCACAAGCAACATTAACTGCCGCATTATAATTGTTATCGCTACGTACCTGGTAGGTTAAAACGGTTAATGCAGCTAAATCAGAGGGGATACGCAAACCTCCTACCCCATCAGTATCAGGAGTGACATCAGGTACAATAAAGAAAACTCTCTCCCTTTTTAACCTTCCCCAAAACAATCCCATTTCAAATAACGTGTTGTCTCTTGTTATAAAGGATTCAGAACCACGTATGGTAGCAACGTCATCTGGAGAAAAGACAAAAATAGCGAAATCATTTTCGTTTAATTGTCTTTCGAGCGCCTCCATAGGATACTCCATTGTGAGGAAGCCACCAGCAGACCACGGTGTGACTTCAGCACAAAAACTTAATTGTTCTTGAATCGCATTGACATAGTTTATTGATTCTCTAGCGCTTCCGATAAAAACATGTGGTTTAATAGCCTTCTCCTCCTTCCAACTTGTGTTTTCGAATATCTATGTTTCATTATACCGAACGTACATTCTGTAAATCTAGGAAAAAGTTAATCTTTTACTAAAAAGCTAGCAAATTTCACTATTTTTCTAGTAATGTCAAAATATAGTGTCGTTATCTGTTAAAAAACTCACCTTATTTTAAATAAATTTGAAACCTCGTCTGGGGCTTATGTATCTAATGAATAGATCATCACGAAAGGAGCCGTATATTGAAACAGATCAATGAAGTCAAAAAAGCGAAAAAAGGAAATGTTACCTCATTTGAAAAGCTAATTCTTATGCAAAAAGTAACCATGTACCGAGTAGCAAAATCTATCCTAGCTCGTGACGAAGACTGCGCCGATGCGATGCAAGAAACGATACTAAAAGCATTTCAAAGTATTCATACATTACGTGAACCAGCTTATTTTAAAACTTGGTTGATTCGCATCTTAATCAATGAATGTAACCAATGTATTAGAAACAGAAAGAATTTAATCCCGTTTGAAGATTTAATTGAACCATATGCAAGCGATAGCGGGTATGAAAAAATAGAAGTCGAACAAATGCTTGCTTCTTTACCAGAAGAACAAAGACAGCTCCTAAAGCTCTTTCACATTGAAGACATTTCCGTTTCTGACTTAGCACTTATTTACGATGAACCAGAAAATACGGTTAAAACAAAACTTCGTCGAGCAAGAGAAAAAATGCGTGTCATATTAGAAAAACAGGATAAGGAGGTTTCCGGATGGAAAAATGGGAACAAAAGCTAAAAAATGACGTTAACGGCTCTTTGCCAAACCATATTGATCAGCGAATCGCAGAAACGTTACAGCAACTCCCCCGCAAAAAGCGGAGAGCAACGATTTATTATAGTGTTGCTGCAGTCGTCGCTGCCCTATCTATCACCTTTGGCTTATCTGTTCTTTCTCCTGCATTTGCTGAAACGATGAAAAGAATTCCAATTATAGGTTCTGCTTTTGATTTTGTCGGGGATATCAGTGTGAAAAAAGGAACAGAAATCGGACTAACGACAACCCATGAGGAACAAGTTGAAGTAGACGGACACATCATTACCTTTACAGACAGCTTTTATGATGGGGCTAGGATCCATCTTGGCTATATCATTGAACCTGCTCATAATAGTGATTTAGGTGAATTTAACTATTTAGACGTAGAATTTACAATCAATGGCCGAACAATTGGAAGTCATGGAATGGGACAGACGGAAAAAGAATTAGAGAATGGTCTTTATGCTGGTGCCATTAGTCTTCAAATTCGTGATGATCTTCCAGATTCCTTTACGCTTGGAGTACGTCCGTTCGGGGGAGGATCTTGGTCTGTTAACCTCCCAATAGAATTGGTAGGAAACAGCCATGAGTATCCGGTTCATATCATGAAGGAAACAAGTGACTTTACGATGCACTATGAGACGATTTCCTTTTTGCCTACATCTACTGAATTAGCTCTTCAGTATGATATGACTGAGGAGAAATATGAAACGTACGCTGAACAAATCATTCAGTACCAAGTAATAGATGACAAAGGACGCGTACTACAACCAATTAGCGGAGGTGGTGGCGGGGGTGGCGCTGTTAATGGTATCATCACCTCACATTATAAGCACTACTTTGAACCTCTTGACAACATACCGTTATACGTAACAATTAAACCGTTTTCTATAGCGATGAATACAAATTCCCCTGAGAAAGTAAGAAAACAATGGGATGGAACGGAGATCGTGCTATCTCAAGGAGATCTTGGTCAGTTAACGATTTTAGATGCTAAACAGGAAAACGGTGTGATTACTTTCACTGTCGAAGCGGTTGGCCAAAATGCCCATGAACAAGCGAGTACATTTTGGCTTGAAGACACCGAAGGAAAAATGCTTGAACGCGTTGAATTTGCTTCAAGGCTAGAAGGATCCGTTAATCAATATCAAAGTTCATTTAAAGCCCCTTCAACTCAAACAGATATTTATGTAACAACCTTAAAAATGAACTCTTTGAACTACTTTGAAGAATTAGAAGTAACGATTGAACTTAAATAAATAGACAAAGGACCAGAGCTTGAAACGACAGCTCTGGTCCTAAATTATTATTTAAACGCCACTTAGCAGTATAACCATGAATTCACCTACTTAACACCATTCTTGCTGTAACAGGATAGTGGTCAGAAGCTTCACTTTCTATTACTTCCACATCATTCACGAGAAAGTCTGAACTGTGGAAAATATAATCAATTTGCCAATCTTCACTATAATACGTTTGAAAAGGAATACCTTCGTTGCTTTTTGTTAGGTGGTCATTCCAAATTTGATATTCTTGATCAGATGGAACTGAATTTAGGTCTCCAGTTAATAGGATAGGTCCATCTATTGTTTTTATTTTTTCATAGATTTGTTCAATTGCGTTAGCTCTCTCATCTCTATTTAGTCCTAAATGGGTATTGATTACATGAATGGTCTGATCTTCTGTTACTTGTAGCTCTATAACGAGTGCCGTTCTGTTTTCTATTTTATTTTTGAACGTTACCGTTTTTGTTTCGACAATCGGAAAATAAGTCAAGACGGCATTTCCATAGTAAAGGCCCGGGTACGCTAATGAAGGAGTAAAAAACGCATTCATGTTCAGCTCTTCTGCCAGAACTCTAATTTGATCTGTAAAATTAGAGCGATAACTATTTCGTTCCACCTCCTGCAAACTGATAATGTTTGCTTCAACTGATTGTAACGTCTCTATTGTCCTCTGTAGATCGATTTTTTGATCTTGCCCTCTACCGTATTGAATATTATAAGATGTAACCGTTATCAAACCGTTGTTTATTAAGTATTCGCTTTTATTATGAATTAACTTTATTTCTTTGTTAGTTTCATGGTAGAGATGGAGAGAGAAAACAATAATTCCAGTAATGAATAAATAGAAAGATATTCGTCGCATAGTTCTCTCCTTTTTAATCAATTATAACACAATATTCAGAATTATCAGGTCGGTAAATTATCCACCTCTTTTACACAAAAAAAGAGTGTCAAAATGGCCAAATGACCTATTAAGACACTCTTTAAAGTAAGTATTTATCTTATTTTCTTAAAGTTCAAAATCAACGCCAATGCTGTCGACTCTTCCTACTTCTTTAATAAATGCTGCAACTGCTTTATGTTCCTCATTGTTCACATAAGCTTCAAGTGCAGCTTGATCTTCAAAACGAACAGTCAAAACGACTTGATAATCCTTGCTTCTCTCAGCAAAGTTTAAACCAGCTTGAAGATCGACAATTCCAGTTAAATGGTTTTTTAACGCTTTGAATCGGTCAACTACCTCTTGTAATTGCTCTTGTGTCGTTGTGTCTGCAAATTTTACTAGTACGGTACGATTAATCATGACATAACCTTCTTCCTAATTTTCTTGTTCAACGAATTATATTTTAACGAACTCGCTCTCGAGAAGCAATTATTTTGGATTAACCAAATAATACACAGAAATTGGATGAAGTTTTATTTCGAGAGGCGAAATGGCTGTTTTTGTGGTACAATTTTTATATCTTTTTTAAAGGGGTTTTATACTTATGAGAATCATCGAAACGGCGATAGTTGGATTTATTGGCGGTTTTTTATTTGCATTCTTAAACATTCCTCTTCCTTGGGTTCTAGGGCCATTAACGTTTGTTATGCTTTGGCAAGGGCTATCCAAACGTCAGGCTTATTGGCCAGATTTTGTTAAAAATTGCGGTCTTGTTATACTTGGAATTTATTTTGGGATGTATTTTACTTTGCAAACATTTTCGACAATGAGCCCTTATTTCTTTTTATTTTTGCTTTTGACGCTCGGATTAATTGCAGCAAGTATCATAATAGGGACACTGATAACGAAATGGATAAATGTTGATAAAATCACCAGTGTATTTGGAGTGATTCCAGGTGGTTTAACAGAAATGGTTATCGCTAGCGAAGCCCTCCATGCGAAATCTTCATTGGTTGTCATTTTTCAAACGGTTCGGTTGGTTACTGTTTTGTTTGTTGTTCCAACAACTATTATTTTTTATTTCTCTCAATCTAGTTCAGCTTTAATTAGTGTAGTTGAAACTCCGGCGTTTAGTTTTGCTGGTTGGAGTTATTTATGGTTGATTCTACCTATCATTGCAGGAATTCTAGTTCGCGACCTTCTACCGGCTGGGATTGTTATTGGACCACTCATCATAACAACGATTTTAAACATAAGTTTTATCGAAATACCTACCGTCCCTCCTCCCTTTTTAATAGCCGCCCAAATAGCAGTTGGAATCGGTCTAGGTAAAAACATATCGTTTCGTGATTTAAAGATGGGCGGAAAGTATAGCCTTGTTTATTTCGGAGTATCAATTGGTTTGATTTTGATTTCATTTCTTTTCGGGATGGTATTAGCAAACCTAACATCATTAGATTTGGCAACAGCGATGTTAAGCTTAGCTCCTGGTGGACTGATTGAAATGGTTTTAACAGCTTCGATTGTCGGAGCGGATCCTGCTATTGTGAGCGCCTTTCAACTAGTGAGGATCATTCTAATCATTGTATTTGTCCCCCCTTTTTTAAAATGGTATTTTAAGAAAAAACAGAAAGAAAAAGCTGCCTAAAAACACCATTAGCCTATTGCCAATGGTGTTTTTATTTTTAAAAAAGGAATTTGTACTCCTCGTAGCCTTCCTTTTCGAATTGTCGTACTGGAATGAACCGAAGCGCAGCAGAGTTGATACAATATCTTCTTCCACCCTTGTCCTTTGGTCCGTCTTCAAACACATGCCCTAGATGAGAATCTCCTAGTTTGCTTTTTACCTCTTGCCTAAGCATCCCGTGACTATGATCTAATTTCTCTTTAATGTTTTGGTGAACAATTGGCTTTGAAAACGTAGGCCATCCACATCCTGTATCGTATTTGTCACGAGAAGAAAACAACGGCTCTCCTGATACAACGTCAACATAAATCCCATCCTCATTATATTGATCATATGGATTTACAAAGGGAGGTTCTGTCTTATTGTTTTGTGTTACCTCGAATTGAATGGGTGCTAATTTTTTCATTCGCGAATCATTCGATTTGATTTGCCAGTGCTTAGTAAAAAAATCTTCCCTACCCGATTTTTTGTAAAGATAACGATAATGAAACGGGATTTTCAAGAAATAAGACTGGTGCTTTTGCTCAGCTGGATAGAAATTTCGATAAGGGATTATATCCGTTACAATTGGATGTTCAAAAATGGTGCTTAGGGATGCAACGGATAAAACAGCTTCCTGTTTTTGCTGTTGATGATGATAAAAAATGGCTGGCACGAATGGGTTTCCTCTATCAGTAAATTGACCTAAATGATCAGTTGGGTCAATCGTCTTCCAATAAGCATTTAGCAGTTTTTCAAAAGAAAGAACCGTTCGGTCAAACTCTACTTGAACGACAAACCGATGCCCAGTTTGTCCTTTCAAGACCTCATCATAGGATGGGTCTATTTCTTCCCCTCCAGAATAACCAGCTGTCACCTTAAAGACACCAGGTAGGTCAACAAAAGAGGGAAACAAAAACCAAAAATGGCCCCCTGCAAATGTGGCAAGTTCTTTCATTTTCATCCCTACCATTTTAATTTTTTAATTGTTTCAATCAACAGAAGACGATCTTTTTCGTCTAATCTCCATTCATTTATTTCATTTTTTAGATCGTGCAATGTCCCAAACTCACGGACAAATCCATTTAACCGTGCTGCTATTGTTGAGTTTACAAAGTCCTCATGGGTAGAAAAGAGCTGTAGGATCATTTCGTATGCTTTCTTTGACCGTTTGAAATAATACTTTTGATGCTTATCCTCAGCAAGCGTAAATTGCTCAAAGGGTTTAATCTCTGTCTCTAATCTTTGGTTGGTCTTAGCTTCCCATTTTACTTTAACCTGATCAATGATCTTATTTTGTTTTGAATTATGAAACAACAACAGTGACATATACTGATGACCACCATATCCATCTTTGCGCGGGGTGTGGTTTCGCCAAAATGTGTCCAATAGTTGCTCGAGACTTATAAGGTCAGAGTCAAAATCAACTTGAAGCGTTTCGGTATGATCTCCCATTTGCCGGTATGTAGGATGGTCGGTTGAACCACCAGAGTAGCCGACTCGTGTACGAATCACCCCTTCTAAATGCCCGAACCGAGCATCAGGTCCCCAAAATCATCCCATTCCAAATGTAATCGTCTCAATCTGTCGGGCTTTACGCGAATAATCGTATTTCATTGGTTCCCCCCCTTTTTATGAATGGTTGAACACAAAATTTCTCATAATGAAAAGATAACATATTATCGAGTGAGT
Source organism: Halalkalibacter wakoensis JCM 9140 (assembly GCF_000513095.1). Taxonomy (GTDB): domain Bacteria; phylum Bacillota; class Bacilli; order Bacillales; family Bacillaceae_D; genus Halalkalibacter; species Halalkalibacter wakoensis. Next base: position 95,945 of record NZ_BAUT01000007.1, on the reverse strand, counting down.
AGGTGAAAACATGTACTTTGGTAGTCATGTCAGTATACGAAACGGATACTTAGAAGCAGCAAAGACAGCTCACCAAAAAGGGGCAAATGCTTTTCAATTTTTCCCAAAAAACCCTAGAAGCATAAGTGTGAAAGAGTTTAATCAAGAAGATGCAAAAAACTGTAAGGAATATTGTGAAGAACATAACATCAAATCAATTGTTCACTCACCATACCCTACCAAACTTATTCCTGAGACCAAAGGGGCAGAAGAGCAAATCATTTCTTCTCTAGTGAACGACTTAGAAATTGCAGACGCTTGTGGTGCAATAGGGGTTGTCGTTCATTTTGGTACAACGAAGAAGCTTGAACTTTTAGAAGGATACAAGAAAATGATTCGTGTATTAAATGACGTTGTTTCAAGATTTCATGGTCAAACAATGGTCTTAATTGAAAATAACGCAGGGGCAGGATCGGATATGGGAATCACACTAGAAGAAATGGCTCAAGTTCGTCAATTAACGGACAACCGAGAGAAAATCGGCTTCTGCTTTGACACGTGCCATGCGTTTGCTAGTGGATTGTGGAATGGCGATAATTGGAATGAAGTTGAGGAAAAAGGATTAGAACTTGATTATTTTCCACACTTGAAAGCTATTCATCTTAACAATTCAAAATACCCTTTTTCTTCAAGAAAAGATCGCCATGCTAACTTAACGACTGGTCACCTTACAAGTGAACAAATTAACACTTTACTAAGTTCAAAAGTTCTAAAGGACATTCCGTTTATATTAGAAACACCAAAAGATGAAGGAATCACACATGAAGCTGAAATCCAATGGTTAAACGATTCCATTCATACATAAAGACCCCTATTTCCAAAGCTGTTACAATACAACTTAGTAAAATAGGCAAAAAAATACAAAATATATTATAAAACAGTATTGATTAATAAGTTCTGTTATAATACAATAAGTATAACAAAAACATTTGGAGGGATTAAGAATGACACCTACACCTGAAACTTTTAGAAATATTGAACCTAAAAAATGCACAGATTGTGGCACTAGCATCGTTGAAATGCATGAATCCTATTTAAACCAATGTGACAAATGTTTAAGCTTGATTGATCACAACTAATAACATAAACCTGTAATAGTACAGAAATTCTTTCTAGACTGACATTCGTCAGTCTTTCTTTATATGAGGGCACTGAACAAGGTCGGATATCAGCTTTTTCAATGCCCTCTGTTTAGATGTGGGAGGCGATAAAGAAATGGGGATTTATACAGCTGATCTTTGTGATCAACATAGTGACAAGCTTGATATTGTTGATAATATTTTTAAGCTTTATGGAGCGAGACGGTGTTTTTCTGGTACTATACATACCGTCAAGGTTTTAGATGACAACGTTCTTGTAAAGGAAGCTTTGCAAACCATCCCTAGTGGAAGTGTTCTCGTTGTAGATGGTGGTGGTTCGCGCAATTGTGCCCTTATCGGAGATAATCTGGCTCATATTGCCGTTAAGAGAAAACTAGCTGGAATCATTGTAAATGGTTGCATTCGTGATAGCGCTCAAATTAATGAGATGGATATCGGTATTTATTGCATAGGGACACATCCATTAAAAAGCATTAAGCGAGGAAAAGGAGAACGTGGGATCTCCATCCAGTTTGCTGGTGCCCTATTTGAACCTGGGGCCTATTTATATGCGGATGAAGACGGAATTGTCCTATCACAGGAAGCATTGGATTAACCAAAAAAAGAAAGCGATCTGTTAGGATCAGCTTTCTTTTTTATTTATTAACCTGGGTCGCACCATAATTGACTTTAATAAAAGATAGTAGATTCAACAGAAGGCATCCTGCGGCAAATACAGCTAAGAATACAAATCCTAAACTATATGTCCCTGTTAATTCTTTTACCATTCCCATCAATAAAGGTGGGAAGAACCCCCCGATTCCTCCAACAGCACTGATGATACCTGTTACAGCTCCTGTATTTTTTGGAGATACCTCTGGAACAAGTTTAAAAACAGCCCCATTGCCAGCACCAAGTAGCATCGCCATGATTAAGCAACTAATACTAAAATAAGAAAACTGCTCTAACGTCAAAGCCATTGTTGATGCACTTAAAATAATTCCTAAGAAAAGAAAAGCAATCACCTGGTTTGCACCAACTTTATCTGCTAAGTACCCACCTAATGGTCGAATAAGTGTTGCCGCAACAACAAAAATGGCAACATAAAATCCGGCATTAACGGCTGTCATTTGAAACGTCTGTTGCAACAAGGTCGGCAAATAAAAACCGAATGCCACAAAGCCCCCGAAAGTTAAGAAGTAATATAGAGACAACTGCCACGTAGCCTTGTACTTCGTCACGGATAATGCTTCTTTTAATGTTTTCACTTCTTTTGGACGTGGTAATTCTTTAGTTCCAAACCAGAAAATGACGGTCATTATGCTTAAGGCTATTCCCAGTCCCCAAAAAGCCCATTGTAACCCAAATACGTTTACGATTGATGGTATGGCGAATGATGCAACGGCCGTACCTAAATTTCCCATCCCGATGATTCCTAGCACAAGTCCTTGTTTCTCTTGAGGAAACCATTTTGTTACATAAGTAATGGCGATTGTAAAAGTTGTACCAGCCATACCGATTAAGAAAGCCCAAAAAAGCAATGCTGCAAATGAATTTGCAAAACCAGCAGCAATCATGGGAAATACACTGAAAAACATTGTGAATGTATAAACTTTCCTCGCTCCGTATTTATCTGCGATGATTCCCATTGGAATACGCATGATGGATCCAAGTAATATAGGAATGACAATGATTAAACTTCGTTGAGTCTCACTTAAACCGTATTGCTCCTGTATCGTAGAAGCAATCGGTGAAAAAACAGACCACACCGCGAACGAAATAATCATGGCTATTGTCGATAAAAGTAATGCACTTGTTCTTCCATTGGTTTGCACTTTTGGTCCTCCTTCAGTTGTTGAAACAGCTATTTCAAAAAGCTTAAATATGTATTTTGGATATAGCTTAGAGTTTAGTGCAAATATTTTTAATAATCTATAACCTTGTCACATAATGTGACGAGGTAATATATATTCCAAATGACGGAAATAGGAGTTATTACTTGATGTATCAGGCAATTTTCATATGGTTGAAAAGATGTATCTTAAAGATGTGTTATTTTATGTACCATTCTTTTCATAACTAAAATAAAAAAGCAATTATTAAGATGACTTAATAACTGCTTTTTTTCTATATCGTACATATTTCAACGGGGCAATCACCGCATTGTAAAAAATCCTTGAGAAATTGAAGATCCCGAATGACAATCCGGTTGTTTTCATTATAAAAGATAATGTTTTCTTTCTTTAACTCGTTCATCATCCGATTGACACCTTCACGAGTTGTTCCAATATAATTCGCAATCTCAACATTTGTTAGGTTAATGTTAATAAGAATGCCTTCCTTGTGTTCTACTCCATAGGAATTGCTGAATCGAATGAGCGTTGAGTAGAGTCCGCCCTTTTTGCCACAAAGAATCAAATCACGAAATTTAGATTGTGTAGATTGGTTTTGTATCGAAGACCATTTCATAAACGTCACTGCTAATTCTCCATTTTCCTTAAAAAGAGACTCAACTGTATCAAGATCATATCGTATTAATATGGCATCTTCTTCTACTGTAGCTGTTACAGAAACAGACAACTCGTTAAACATTCCTGTTTCACCAATTAATTCATCTTTTTGTAGAAGGCTTACTGAGAACTCTTTTCCATCAGCCGTTAGTTTGCTTAATCTGACTAACCCTGACAAAATCAAATATATATACGTAGGGGCATCTCCTTCTGAAAAAAGAACAGAACCTGTTTGCGCAGTAATCCTCGTACCCTTTGAAAGCATAAGTTCCTGGTTTTTGTCACTAAGCTGCTCAAAAAAACGTATCATCTTATGTTCTTTTTTTTCCAAAATTTAATCCCCCATTCTTAAAGCTTAGTTCATCCTACCACCGAATTTATACGAAGTAAATCGGTATTTACTATTATGACTATGTTAATGTTCTCTATAGTATGGAACAGTTATAGAAAGAGCGCAAGGAACTCATCCTTGCGCTCTTTACTGTATTATTTATACTCAATTTTTCGCCATTTAAACATCGTTGCTAATGCGATAAGTGACGAGACTAAAGCAACGGTCGTATATCTGTAGATGAGTTCGAATTCATGTCCTAAATAGGCTTCGATCGTCCATTGTAGCATCACAACATTTAAAGCGAGTGCGACAAAGATGATAATCCAGCATATGATTTTAGCCATGGCGAATCTTCCTTCCTGCTGCATACACGACTCCATCCATTACTTCTAGCTCAATTAGAGGCAATTCTCTTTGTGGTGGCCCCGCAATGGGGTGCCCGTTGTTTAGGTCGAAGTAACCTTGGTGACATGGGCAAAGCAATACTTCACTTTCCTTTTCGTAAAAAACAGGGCACATTAAATGCGTACATGCGCTGTTATATGCTTTTAGTTCACCTGTTTTCGTATGAATTAAAAGTGCTGGATCCTTTTCGGTAGGATAGTTGAATGTAACTGATGTTCCTTTTGGTAAATCATCTAATTTCACAATTTTAATCAGTTCTCTCTCTTCATCAAAATCTCCTAAAAACGCTTTAACAGAGAAAGGCAGTGTTGATAGCCTAATGCGACGGTTGCTCCTACAGCTGTCTTCAAGAACGCTCTTCGGTTAAATTTTAAATCGTCAAAACGACTTACGTTATCTGTTAAATTGATCATATCATCCTTACTTTGATGTTTTTCACGTTTGCATTTCATGTCAGACATTTTTTTGCCTCCTCTCTAATCTGAATAAACTCCAAAAAATTCAGGTACGTATTTCCATTTATCATGTTCACTTGGTTTTTTTCCTTCAATTAAATTCATTTGAGTCCGACGTCGGCGAAGGGATTGCATTTCGTCAAAATCAATGAACCGTATAGCTTCACTCGGGCAAACAGATGCACACATCGGAGCTATATCGTATTTCGAACGATCGTAGCACATGTCACATTTATACATCTTGTTCTCCTCAAAATCGAATTTTGGAATACCGAACGGACAGGCGAAAGTGCAATTTCGACAACCGATGCATTTTTCATCCATTGCAGATAAAACGACACCTTCTTCTGTAATTTGGATGGCGTTAGCTGGGCACACTCTTGCACAGGCTGGATCTTTACATTGCATACACATCATCGGGAATGTTTGTCTGCTCTCTGTAAAATCAATATATTCCACATAGTTTCGTTCTTTTGCATCATGGTCTCCGCACTCGCGGCAGGCTGCTTGACATGCGCGGCAGCCGATACAGCGTTCAAATTCGAGATACATAATTTTATTCATACGATGAAACCTCCAGTTGAATTTTTCATTAGGCTTTTTTAAGTTTACAAGCAGCTACTTTGAACTCCGGCATTCTAGAAACAGGATCTAACGCAGGATTCGTTAGTTGATTAACCGCCAACTCTTTCCCCCAGTGATAGGGAATAAAAACGGTATCCTTTCGAATTGCTTTTGTAATTCTTGCTTCGACCGTCATTTCAGAACGCGGGCTAATAATTTGAACTTTATCTTTGTTCGCGATGTTATATTGACTTGCTAATTCAGGATGAATCTCAATATATGGAAGTGGACATTGTTCCATTAAGAAATCAACTCGTCTTGTCTGAGTACCTGATAAATAATGGAAAACTACTCGGCCTGTCGTTAAGATGTGAGGATATTCTTTGGTTGGAACCTCACCTGGCTCTGCCCAATCAACGGCTGCTAAATTGGCTTTCCCATCTTCTGTACCGAACCGTTCCTTAAACATTGTCGGTGTCCCCGGGTGATCTTCTGATGGACATGGCCAAAATACACCATCTTCCTTATCGATTCGCTCCCATGTAATTCCGTGATAATCGGCTTTTCCACCTTTTGATGCAAGACGTAATTCTTCAAAAATCTGTCTAGGGTTGTCATAATTGAAGAACTTTCCTTTGCCCATTCGTTTTGCAATGTCACTCATGATTTGCCAATCTGTTTTCGATTCCCCTAAAGGTTCAGATACTTTACGGATTCGAATCACACGACCTTCTAAATTAGTTGTCGTCCCTTCATCCTCTGCCAAGTTGTAGTTGGCAGGATCACATCAGCAAACTCAGCTGTTTCGGACATAAAGAAATCGCTGACAACTAAAAATTCTAGTTTTTTTAATCCATTCCAAATATGTTCAAGGTTCGGTGCAGATACGGCAGGATTGCTGCACATAATATGCATCGCACGAATGTTCTCATTTTGAATTTCATCAAACATTTCATAAGCAGAAACCCCTGCTTTTGGCATGTCTTCTGGTTTGATTCCCCATACTCCAGCAACGTATTTAACGTGTTCTGGATTATCGATTTTGCGGTAGCCAGGAAGCGCATCTGCTTTTTGTCCGTGTTCACGACCGCCTTGACCATTTCCTTGACCCGTAATCGTTGCAATTCCTGATGCGAATTTTCCAATTTGCCCGCGAATTAAAGCCATGGACGTATAAAGAGTAACATTGTCTACCCCTTTGTTTTGCTGCTCAACACCGCGACAAAAGGTTACGATGGAACGAGGTGATTTTCCGTATATATGTGCTGCTTTGATGATTTTTTCTTTATCGACCCCCGTAATTTCTGCTGTATATTCAGGGGTGAATTTTTTCACCATTGCTTTAAGCTCTTCATAGTTATTACAGCGTTGTTTAACGAATTCTGTATCTACGTACCCTTCTTCAATAATGACGTGCATCAACCCATTTGCTAATGCTGAATCTGTTCCTGGTTTCAAATCTAAATGTACATCAGCCACTCTAGCTGTAGGTGTTTCACGCGGGTCAGCGACGATTAATTTGGCTCCTTTGTCTTTCGCTTTCCATAGCCATTGAATCATTGTCGGATGACATTCAGCAGTATTGGAACCTGCCATGAAAATACAGTCTGTATGTTCAAATTCTGGCAGTGGTAAACTTGAGCCACGGTCAATTCCTAGCGTTTTCATTAATCCTCCTGCAGCTGATGACATGCAGAATCGACCATTATAATCTAGAAATCTCGTTCCAAGTCCAACACGAGCATATTTTCCTACTAAATAGCACTTTTCATTGGTCATTGATACACCGCCAAAGACACCGACCGCATCGTTTCCATGCTTCTTTTGAAGTCTTTTAAAATTCTTTTCGATTAAGTCATACGCTTCTTCCCAAGATGATTCAACAAACTGTCCATTTTTTTTAATTAATGGTTTTAAAATTCGTTCTTTGTGATTAACTGTTTGATAGGCTGTTACTCCTTTTGGACACATCTTCTAATGTAACGGGCCAATCATAACGTGGTTCAACCCCGACAACTTTACCTGATTTTTCATTTACGCGAATGTGCATTCCGCATTGCATTCCGCAATAACAGCAGTGGGTTGTTACTAATTTCTCGCCAGGTTTTTGTAAGTTTTTCACACCATCTTTAACTAGAAATTCGCTCATTTTATTCGTCCCCCGTTTTTTCATAGTATGATTCTTCTCTTTTTTGTCCGAATCCTGGAATATGGATTCCGTTGTTCGTTGGAACTGGTCCGTTAGGAGAAGGTAGATTTGTAGAAATGTTTAATTGTTTCATAACACGAATCTTCCGACGACAGCTCGGGCAATAATCTGCAAGGTAGGAGCCATCTGCTAATTGAAGATCAAAACTTTGAGCTCCAAGTATTTCTTTAACATCCGCTATTTGATCATCATTGCTATAAGGAGCTTCACAAGACTTACAGCTTCTTGTATCTATCCCTACCACTTCTTGATAGTTCATCGGTACAGCAGTAGCCAATGGTCTGACAGGAAGGTGAAATAGTTTTCCAAATGGGAAATAGACTAAGAAAATGACGACCGTAATCTGGTGAATTAATGCTAAATAATTGTGCATCCAGCCACCTAAGAATTTATATGAAACTGTAAGCAATAAACCTGATACAGTCACCCATAACAAGATATATAAAGGAAATAAATCAAATTCAATACGCTGTGTTACCTTTACATCTTGGTTGCGAGAACGTCTGATTAGTGCCATTGTTACACCAATTAACACCATCATGGCTGTAATGTTCAGTCCATTGTAGACGAGCTCAGCGAAAATACCATTTGCTTCCATCGTAATAGTCGGAATTCCCATTACGACTATTTGATATGTTACTGGATCAATGAGTTTAAAATGCATCCATCCAAACGTTAGACCAAATGTAATAGCAAATGACCCGATACAGCCCCACGCAATTAACCAGTGCATAATTCCTCGATAAATGCCTCGTTTGAATATGAATTTCTGAAGAATAATATTGTCAAAAGCGGTTTTCGCGATGGCTTTCCAATTTCTCTTCACTCGATTTTTCTTTTTCATATTTTTGATACTTCTTTTTAATACTTGATGTGTTGCAGGTCGAACAGCCCATGCACATAATCGTATGGTCATCCCAATTGCAAAAACAAAAGATGAAATTAAGTAACCAAATAACATCATGTCAACATGTGAAAATTGCCCGGTCCCGATCCACATTAATAAAATTAAAATCATTACTACGACAAAAGAATACATACTTGCTTTAGAATAAAACGATTTTTCTATTTGGTTCATTTCTGCCACTCCTTATTCTGTAGCTCTTTGTTTGATAGGTTTATTGTAGGTTTTCTCAAAACGTTTAACTGTGAGATACGTCACATTTCCTCACATTTGATGTGACTAAGTATTGAAAACCCTCAGAAATAAAAAAGAAAATACAAAAAAACGAGATCCCATTTTATTGAACAGTAGTGAGGTATCTCGTTTTCAAGCTAATCCTATTAATAAGCATGATTGATATTTAGTTGAAGTGCTCTATCGTAATCATCTTCATTTTTTATTCGGTACGAAAAATCAATAGTATCTATTGTCGCGTGACTTTCATGTAAATTTATGACTTTAAAGGAAGCTCTTTCGATTATCTTCATCAAACTATGATTCTCTTCATCTATTAATTGCTGAGTTAATTTAAGACAAGACCGGTCATACAAGCTATGATACAGTTGTAAATCTCCACTTAAACCAGGAATTACTATTTGAACATCTGTTGTATTGTTTTTTACATTCATCATTTCAACCATAACCTCAGAATTTAGAAAAGGCATATTTGAAGTAGCAAGCCATAATGATTGATTCTTTGATAAAGATAAGGCTGCATGCATACCACTTAATGTCCCTGCTCCTCTATAATAATCTGTGATGATCCGTATGCTGTTTCCAAACAACGGCAAATATACATATGGATCATTTGTAACTAATATCACTTCATCACAAATCTTTTTCATTTCTGACACCTGTTTTTCAATGATCGTCTTCTCACCAAATGGAAGTAAACCAATTAGTTGTTCGTTCTTTAATTTATAGCTCTCACTATCTAAGATGACGCCTGTAAGCTGCATCTCTTTCACCTCCTTTGACTTTAACTATAAAACTAAAAGCAATTGAAAACTGTTAAGTCTGTCACAGTTTAAAATTTTAATCGTGGCAAGCCTAATTTAGTTAAGTGTGATTTTTATCACATTTTTCAAATTCAATTTCTTTTATAATAAGGATAATCAGTGTTAGGGGGATTTTACTATGACAAACTTAACGATAGAACGTAGCATTAACCAAAATACATTTCACCTTTCAGAAAAGACATTAACGGCTTTAACTGGTATTATGTATGAGCAACAAGTCGAAGCAGGAACGTATTTATTTTGGGAAGGCGATACAGCCGATAAGCTGTTTTATATAAAAGAAGGCAATGTTAAACAAATAAAGGGTACATCAGATGGCAAGGAATATATTTTAAACATGTTTGATCGTGGAGATTTGTTTGGAGAAATGAGTAGTTTCATGTCTATCAAATATAGTTACAATGCTGTTGCATTAACAGATTGTACAATTGGAGTTATCCAACAAAAAGACTTAGAAATTCTATTATGGCAGCATGGTGAAATTGCGGTTGAGTTTTTAAAGTGGACGGCTCTTTTAAACCAAATTACACAATCAAAATTGCGTGACTTAACGTTCCATGGCAAGCTTGGGGCATTATGCTCAACGATGATTCGAATGGCTAACTCCTATGGTGAGGAAGTAAAAGATGGAATTCGTTTAACGAAAAAGGTGAAAAACGGTGAATTAGGCGAATATATTGGTGCGACTAGAGAAAGTGTAAATCGAATGTTATCTGATTTACGTTCCAAAAAAATCATTAGTCAAGAAAAAGGGTACCTCCTTATACACGATCTAGACGCATTGAAAGACATATGTCATTGTGAAAACTGTCCGTTAGAAATATGTAGAATGTAAGCGAAAATGAGATTGACTATATGTCAGTCTCATTTTTTTGTTTCCCACTCAATTATATGTGATACTCATCACAGTTTGTTTGAAATAAACCAGTTACACTAGTAGCAAAGGAGTGATTATATGTTATCTGGAAACGTAATAGCTATCACAAGTGGAAAAGGCGGTGTTGGTAAATCAACGGTTGCCGTTAATCTCGCATTATCTTTAGCCAATCTTGGAAAAAAGGTCGCCCTGATTGATCTAGATATATATGGATACAGCGTCCCTAAAATATTAGGAATTAAGTCAAAACCAAAGACAATGAACAACAAAATCATTCCTGTTGGTCATGAAAATATAACGGTTATGTCCATGGGTTTTTTACTTAAAGGGAACGGTCCTGTCGTCTGGAGAGGACCGATGCTTGGGAAAATGATTGACCATTTCTTCGATGATGTCATATGGGGCAAACAAGACTATTTCATTTTAGATTTGCCACCAGGTACGGGAGACATTGCTCTTGATCTTCATCATAAATTACCAAAATGCCAAGAACTTATTGTGACAACTCCTCATCCTAATGCCGTTCATGTGGCTGAGCGTGCAGGAATGATGGCAAAACAAACAAATCATACGATTGTCGGCATAATTGAGAACATGTCCTACTTTGCCCCCCCTCATTCAAATGAAACTTATCACCTTTTTGGTAAGGGCGGAGGCCAAACGCTAGCAGAACGGTTGGGAACGGAATTACTTGCTAACATTCCTATAACGAATCCACAAGAAAATGGTGATCCTGCAGTACTAATTACCGAAGACCACCAATTGGCTCAAATATACAATAGTTTAGCTGAGAAGCTAATTCAAAATATAAACATGGTAAAAGTGTAATGAAAAGATAAGCCTTCCTGAGTTGATTTCTCAGGCAGGCTTATTATATAGATTCTGCCATTTCTATGAGTTGCTCTAAATGATAATTTTTTGAGCTTTTAGTACTTCCCGATAAGAGATATCCCCATCCCTTTTTTGCGAACGCTAATGTATGACCTTCTTCACTTTGATGAAAGTAAGCTTTTGTGCCGTCCTTTAGTGTGACTATTTTATCTTCAGGTGAAATGTGTTTCTCAATTTTGTTTTCTGGAGACATAATTGAAAATAAAAAGTCTTGATGAGGTTTATTCAGCACTCGTAAATAATGTAACCTCAAGTCTCCATCTTTTGTGAGTTGTCCAAATTTATGTGTTGGCCGAAAAGGCATCTTTTTTGGTAGATTTACTTTTCTTCCTTGTTCTCTTTCAAACTGCTTGATCGCTTTTTCAGCTGGGATGTATTGAGTTCCTTCAGCAACATCTTCTTTTTGGGTATGGTTTTGTAATTTGGCATGAGCATCACCATCGCTTACTAGCACAACAGAGTGAACCACAATGAGAAAGATAAGCATAGCTTTAGCTAATTTGTTCAGCATTTTCGTTACCCCCAAATTGGATTTATCTGTATTATGTGTCATTTCAATTCTAGTTATTTGTTTTTCGCGTGAATTAAAAACAGGAGCAAAGAAAAGTGATTGTACTCCACTTCCTTTACTCCTGTTATATTATTTAACGGTAGTTGATAAATTGAACATCAATGGATAGATCGGCTCCCCTTATAGCAGCGATAATAGCTTGAAGATCATCGCGTTTTTTGCCAGTTACACGAATTTGATCGTCTTGAATTTGACTTTTTACTTTTACTCCACTGTTTTTAATAATCGTATTAATTTTTTTCGCTTGTTCCTTATCAATTCCTTGAATTAACTTAGCACGTTGTCGTACAGTACCGCCTGATGCCCCTTCTATTTTCCCGTAGTCTAAATTTTTGATCGAAACATCGCGCTTAATTAATTTTGATATTAGGACATCTTTTAACTGTTCCAATTTGTATTCATCATCTGATACTAACACCAATTCCTCATTGTCAAGTGAAATGGTGCTTTTGCTTCCTTTGAAATCATAACGCGTTTGTATTTCTTTCGTTGCCATCGTTACGGCATTTGTAACCTCAGACATATCAATTTTTGATACAATATCGAATGAACTCTCTTTTGACATTATGTACCTCCACCAACTAGTATTTCCTTTATTATAGAGGAAAAGCAATTCCTGCTTCAAGCTTCTAGTACCGAGAGACTTGTATTTAAGTCGTTTCGGGTTTTAGATTAACCGGATAATTAGCATGAGTAATCCAGTCACTCCAGCTGCCACTATACAGTTTGACGTTTGAAAAACCAGCTTTTTTCAGTGCGATCACATTAGGACAAGCCGATACACCAGAGCCACAATATACAATCATTTCTTTGTCATTAGGAAGGCTTGAGAAAAGATGTTTGAGTTCTGCTTCTTTCTTCCACTCCCCCTTTTCGTTTAAAACCTCTTTCCAAAAGTAATTCAAAGCTCCTGGTATATGTCCAGCAATCGCATCAATGGGCTCTTCTATCCCTAAATACCGGTTTGGTTCTCTTGAATCAACTAAAATTGTATTTGGATCAAATAGTTTTTCTTTTACTTGACGAGCATCTACTGTACTCCACTCAGGATTTAATTTGGCTCTGAATGTCTTTGGAGATTGGGCTGGGGTGTCTGTTGTTACTGGAAATCCTTTGCTGACCCAATTGGAATAACCTCCATCTAGCAAGGCAACATGTTCATGGCCAAAATGCTTGAGTAACCAAAAAAAACGTGAAGCAACCATGCCACCCTGATCATCATAGACAACGACGCTCGTCTTTTCTCCTATCCCCCACTGCCCAAGCTTTTTCACTAACTCGTTTTTGTCAGGGAGAGGATGACGTCCACCATGTAATGTCACCTCTGAGGATAAATCTTTATCTAAGTCAACATAAATTGCCCCTGGTAAATGACCAACTTTGTACAAATTCTTGCCTGCTTGAGGATCTGCTAATGAAAAACGTGTATCAATTATTATATAATCTGAACTTCCTTTTTGTAACTGTTCATGAAGCCATTCCGCTTTAACAATATCCTCCATATGCACACTCTCCTTCTGAAAAAGAAATCTTTTTTCCTTATCCTAACTATCTCATAATCGCTCTATATTTTCTAGAAAATGTTAAAAAGGCTCAAAAGGAATTAACCTTTTGAGCCACTCTTTATTGCACATAGGACGGTATCGTTTTTTTCGCTTCAAAACAACTTAATAAATAAGCACAAAATGTCCCAGCAACAAGAGATAGGACACTTACTAGGAATAACGGGATATTCGCCTCTATTCCAGGATAAATGACTACAATTGATCCAAAAATAAACCCAATCATAACCGCATATGTGGCTATTTTAAATTTAACTAACATGATCGAAATCAATTTGCTCGTAAGAACGAGTCCTATTGCAATTCCCGACCCAATTGTTATAATAACCGGTATGTTAAAGGTAGATAATGCATTAATAACCGTTGGATATACACCTAGTAATAAGAAAATAAAAGATCCGCTAATTCCTGGCAAGATCATCGCTGAACTAGCTAGCCATCCTGCTGCAAACAATAACGCATAATCAGTCCAACCTAAATGGCTCATGACAGCTGTAAGCTCATTTCTGTTAATTAATACAGTCGATCCTACAATGACAGCACCTATAGCTAACAAAACGTAGTGAAGCGGACGAAACGATTGCCTGTATTGAATTTCCTTTAGTAGTAGCGGAATAATTCCAATAATTAACCCTAAGAAAAAGAAAAAGGTAGGTTGAGGGTATTCAGCCAACAGCCAGTCAATAACGTGGCTAATCGATAGTAAGGCAACGCCAATACCCAGCCCTAAAGGCAACAGAAATAAAACATGTTTCTTCCACTCTCTTGAAAACAAACCATTAATGGCTGAAATTAGCGAATGATAAATACCAAGTACTAACGCGATTGTTCCACCGCTTACCCCTGGAATCAAATCACTAATACCCATTGTAAAACCTCTAAGAATATTACTCCATCTAAACAACGTTCATTTCTCCTATCAGTTATACTAGTTGTTATTTGCAATGATAATCATATGTCTTAACAGAATCAAAAAGCAACAACTTTCTCTATTATCTCTAATTTTAATGCATTTTTCTACAATTGCTTTGTTTTAATTTCTTGTAGTTTTTTCAACGGGATTATTTCTTAAAAATGTTATATACTTTCAATTGGATCCGAATTTTTACTAAAGGAGTGTTTGTGATGTCAAAAATGAATGAATTTGTATTAGCATGGATGTCTCATCGTAACGTGTTGATTCAGTTGCTAGAGAAAATGGAAGACGAACAAATTAACTATAAACCATGGGAAGATGCCATGTCTCTTTCTGAACTCGTTCTACATATTTCTGGATCAATGGACATGTTTGCCAAAACAGTACAAAACGGTGTGTTTGTTCCTCCAACGGAAGTCGTGACTGTCCAATCCATCGGTGAGTTAAAAGAAATCGTCACATCTCAAACAAATGAAACAAAAACAATCCTAGAACAACTTACTCCAGCGCAATTAGATAAGCATATTGAATTTGCTGGGATGAATTTACCCGGTCATGCTTTACTCAATAGTGCAAAAGACCACGAAATTCATCATAAAGGTCAATTGTTCACATACGCACGTTTACTTGGGATCGATGAATTACCGTTCTTTGTAAGTCGTTAGTAATAATTGGCTCTTTTCATGTGAGGCCATCCATGGTATATTTAATTGGCGATGAGCTAATTTGCATAAGACGAGATTGACGCGCCTTTTAGGCAATGCACTATGTGGAGTGCTGTCTCTCGCAGCAATACGCACAAAAGACGTCCTTAAGGGCGTCTTTTTTATGTTTATTTCCTTTTTTTACTTTAGTGGTCAGAAATTCAGAAACAAGAGAATCACATTTCTACATATTCACGTTTAATTAAATCTCTCAATTTTCCGCCACTTTTCTCCGGTTATTAACGTTGTTTTTCTATTGAGTTCATTGTTGAACCTTTCGTATCGTGACCACTAGCAACCTCATTTTCATAACTATTTAAACAGAATTTCTTATGTTGATTTTGATCGTTCGTTTATATCATATACTTATTTGGCACGCAGATAGGTAAGCGTTGATGTAAAAAGAGAGCATGTGTAATTTGTTTACATGCTTTTTCATGAAACGTTTGAATGTGACAAACATCATTTTTATCATCAATTATTGGTGCTACTATTTTACTATCGGTAAAAGGTGTTTTATATAAATCTTTTTGATGAGCATTTAGAGGAGGAATTTGCTTGGTTATCCCGAAGGAGCATGGAACGTGGTTAATGTTTTTTCTACCTTTATTTTTGGGGATGTTCTTATCTAGTCCAGATTGGATGCATATCCCCTTTTTAATAGGATGGTTTTTTATTTACTTATCCTCCACTCCTTTTTTAACGATTTTTCGTAACCGAAAACAGCAAAAGAAAATGTTTCCTTGGTTATTCATTTATGGCTTTGTTGCGATTATTTTTTTAGTACCGGTCTTATGGTACTATCCAATTTTATTTTTACTCAGTTTTATCCTTATCCCTTTATCGATTAACATTTACTTTATCAAAAAGAAAAATGAGCGAACGTTGCTAAATAATTTAAGTGCGATTATGACTTTCTCCTTTGGTGGTGCTTCTGTTTTTTTAATCGGGAATGGAGAGTGGTCTAGTGAAGTGATTTACCTAGTAGCTTGGGTTGTTTTTTATTTTATGGGAAGTACGTTTTATGTAAAGTCGATGATAAGAGAACGCAAAAACCTAACCTTCAAGAAAACATCACATGTTTATCATGCCACTTTGCTAGTTATTCCTTGGCTTTTAACGGTTCCTATAATGGCTATTGCCTTTTTTCCCGGGGTGATAAAAGATTGGATCACTCCTCGTACTACAGCGCTAAAGCCCATTGTTATTGGCATGATTGAATTGGCGAATGGTGTTGTTTTTTTAGTGCTGAGCTTAATTATCTTAAGTTAAATGATCACCTAATATTATAGTAAAAAAGCTTCTTATTAGACTAAACACCTAATAAGAAGCTTTTTAATTACACCATAATTTTACAAACGTCATTTGTAAATTCAAGAGGATCGTTGATAGGGAGCCCTTCAATAAGGAGAGCTTGGTTATATAAAAGGTTCGTGTAAAGAGCTAACTTTTCTTGATCGCTCTCATGTGCTTTTTTCAGTGATTGAAACACTTCGTGGTTTAAATTGATTTCAAGTACTTTGTCTGCTTTGATATTTGGATTATCTGGCATCGACTGAAGGATTTTTTCCATTTCAATTGATACTTCCCCTTCTGTTGCTAAGCAAACAGGATGTGATTTCAATCGCTTCGAAACTCGAACGTCTTTCACTTTACCTGCCAACACTTGTTTCATCGAATCGAACAGTTCTTTGTTTTCACTTTCTTCGGATTTTGTATCTTCTTGACTGTCCTCTGTTTCAATTCCAAGGTCTCCACTTGAAACAGACTTAAATTCTTTTTCTTTATAGGACGATAACATTCGAATGGCAAATTCGTCTACATCTTCAGTAAAGTAAAGAACTTCAAAGCCTTTATCTGTTACAAGTTCAAGTTGAGGTAATTTTTCAATACGCTCTTGCGATTCACCAGCGGCATAATAAATATACTTTTGATCCTCTGGCATTCTCGATACATATTCACCGAGAGTTACTAGTTTCTTTTCTTTCGAAGAGAAGAACATGAGCAAATCTTGAAGTGTATCCTTACTACTAATATCCGAGTACACCCCGTACTTTAACTGTCTACCAAAGGCTTTGTAAAATTGATCATACTTTTCACGCTCTTCTTTTAAGAGACTTTGTAGCGCACCTTTAATTTTGCTTTTAATGTTTTTTGCAATGAGTTTTAATTGACGATCATGTTGCAAAATTTCACGAGAGATATTCAAAGACAAATCTTCAGAATCGACCATTCCTTTCACAAAGCTAAAATGATCTGGTAAGAGATCGGCACATTTATCCATGATTAATACTCCATTTGAGTAAAGCTCTAAACCTTTTTCAAACTCTTTTGAGTAGTAGTCAAATGGAATATTTTCTGGAATGTATAAAATCGAATGATAACGAACCGCTCCGTCCACACTTAAATGAACATGTTTTAAGGGCTTGTCGAACCCGTAATGTTTTTCATTGTAAAAGCTTTCATAGTCTTCTGTTGTAAGTTCGTTTTTGTTCTTTTTCCAGATTGGAACCATGCTGTTAATGATCTGTTCCTCTGTAAATTCATCCCACTCATTGTCGCTACCTTCTTTAGGCGTTCTTTGCGTAACATCCATTTTGATTGGGTAGCGAATAAAATCTGAGTATTTTTTGATAATCGTTTTTAATCGGTAATCTTCTAAATACTCATCATAACTTTCATCTTCTGTATTTTCTTTAATTTTAATGACGATTTCGGTTCCAAAAGAATCTTTAGTAGCTTGTTCAATCGTATATCCTTCAGCTCCGTCTGACTCCCATTTATATGCTTCTTCACTTCCTAATGCTTTGCTCGTTACAGTTACGACATCTGCTACCATAAAGGCTGAATAAAATCCTACACCAAATTGTCCAATAATATCGTGACCATCTTTACTTTCATTTTCTTTTTTAAAAGCAAGTGAACCACTTTTTGCGATTGTCCCTAAGTTTGTTTCTAGCTCTTCTTTTGTCATTCCTATTCCAGTATCAGTAATCGTCAACGTTCTATTTTCTTTGTCCGCTGATAGTTTTATGTAATAATCATTCTGATTAAAGCTAATGCTGTCATCTGTTAAGGCTTTGTAGTACATTTTATCGATCGCATCACTCGCATTAGAAATTAATTCTCGTAGGAAGATTTCCTTTTGAGTATAAATCGAGTTAATCATCATCTCCAATAACCTTTTTGATTCTGCTTTAAACTGTCTTTTTTCCATAGTTGAACTCCTTTCAATTTGCATTGTTAGCACTTGGATCATCTGAGTGCTAACCCTAAATTTAATTTTACATATCCGTTTTTGAATGTCAATTTAAATTGATTGTTTTTAGAGAGTTAGAACGTATTTGTTCACCAGTACAAACTCATGTAGAAAGAAAGCTTGTGAACGAGTTCGTCTCTCCCGTTGGTATAAACAAAAAAACGTACTGTTAGAAACTTAACAGTACGTTAAATGTATGTAACTACTAGGGATAAGACCCCTAATAGTAATGGTTAAACCTACAACATTCTGTATCCATAACGTTCGATAAGCCATGTTTTGTACCATTGTACTGCGAACGGTTTTACCCTCGTACTCCGGTGGTAATCATCTATCTACAAGACTGTGTCTGTCGATCTCTCCGTTGTTATTCCTTCAAGATCGTTCCCCTACCAAATTTGGGTTTCTCGCTCGTGGGGTTTACCGCGTTCCACCTCTTTCGTTTCCAAAAGAGCTTCGTCACTGTGGCACTTTCAAGGGTACTCGACCATAGCAGATGCCTTAGGTTCTTTTCCCTGCCGTCAACCTAGTCTAGACCAAGTTGCCTTAGCTTATTTATTGGCTAGGCACGAACACTACGATCATTTCAGATCGTGCGAGCATGGACTTTCCTCTACATCAAAAGATGCAGCGATTACCTGAACGTTATATCAGCTGTTGTTAAGAACAGTATAGCACAGTTAGAAATTCCGCGCAACTATTATTTGTTCACTTGTATTTATTTAAGATTTTTATTGTAATCGTCTTAAAGGTACCCTTTCAAGCAGACCTCCATCAATCAGACCAATTGAAGCTTCTATTTCCTCCACCTTGCTTAAATAATGACAGCCCATGCAATTTGTTCGTTGTCCTTCGTAAACACCTTTTTTGTCTAATGTAAAAGCTTCGGCAATGATGCCACCTTTGTCATCTTCAATCTCATATCTTAAAGATGAAAGTAACATTTTCTCGTCATCACCTATGTAAGTGATTTTCGGTTCTATCTCCACATCCGACCCTACCCGGAACAATTTATAATCAATGATCCAATCATTTGTTTGTCCCTGAAAAGAAACTGAATGGCTCTTCTTAAACACATTAGGTTGAACCATTTGTCCATGTGATAATCCTAAGCATAGAACTAGTCCTATTAAGATTGCTGCTATTATGATCATCCGCTTCACATAACTCACCTCATAATCAGTGTTTGTATCCAAACACTGATTATTCTGCAGGTTAAGTGAGCTCCCCTATTACCTAACCTTACTCACAAACTATCACTTCCCTCAAAAAGGCACTTTTTTTCGCAACGCATCGATCAACAACCTGAAAGCCGGCCGCTTCAATCACTGTATCCATGGGCTCGATCGTCACGATAACCAATTTGCGTGAAAATCGACGAGCGCTTTGAATCATTTCTAGTTTTTCTTGTGAGGTTATCACAGAACAAAGATTATAAGGCATATCGATAATCGAAACATCATACTGACCTTCGACATCACGAATGTCACCTAAAGTAACATCACCTGTCAGGCCAAAATGATCGATGTTCCCTCTTGCACCTGGGATGACAAGACGGTTAATGTCTCTTCCTACAATATCGACGCTCATAGAAAGCGCTTCTACAAGTACTGTACCAATACCGCAACAAGGATCCATCACCTTCATCCCTTCCGGATATGGGACCGCAATATTAACAACAGCTCTTGCAACTCGGGTACTAAGCGCTGTTGAATATTGGTGAGGTTTTTGTTGATGTTGAAACCAAATAGCTTCACTTTTATGATAAATGCCAAAAATCCATTTGCCATTTATGTTCATAATCGCTAATAACAACTGAGGAGTGACTAAGTCGACTTCTCCATTTATGAGGAGACCAATTGTTCGTTCCATCTGTTTTCTTTCGTTAAAGCGAACCCCGCCGACTTTTTCGTAATCAGGATTTTTGACAAAAATAACTTTAAAAGTCTCATCAATTAGTAAGTTTGCTTCAAAAATCTTTTTATGCAATTCTTCAAACGTTGGACAAGAATAAAGAACATCCACTCTTTCTCTCATAAAAGGGCTTCGGTTCGGGTTAATCGCTCTTGTGCTTTTAATAAAAAATGAATCGGTATCAACATTAAAAAAGGCGCGCTGTTCCATTTTGCAAAGTTCTTGTTCATCCTTACTGTATGAGTAGGTATAGAGGTAAGAGTCAAGCTGCTGTTTGTTAAGATTCATCAAATCATTTCACCTTTTATTCTATAACGTTTTGAATCAAGTATATCGCATTATAGCAAAAATGAAAAAGCACCCTATATAAGGGTACTTTTAAAAGGACAGAATCCAACTAAATTAGAGATATTTTTAACTGAAAAGAGAAAGTCTTTTTAGTTTTTGTATGTATGTTTTGAAGTACCAGCAAATGGATTGGTAGTATATGTAATTCCTTTTCCTGATCTTTTTTCTTCTAAATTCATTCGTTTCCCTAACGAGGCAAACATCCAAGCAAAACAAGCGAAAATGACCAAACTGCCGATAATTGTAATTAGAAGAATCAAATCATCCACGTTTAAAACCTCCACTGCTTCTATTTGTTTCATAGTACCACAGATCAATTTTAATTTGGTCAAAAAAATGGTAATTTATAGAACTTGAACAAAGCAACATCTAAATGTTAGTTACTATCCATGTTAGATGTGCGTAAAACATCTAAATCTGGATACAGTAACTAAGAAGGAGGGAAAGTTTTATGACTAGGAAAACACTCATTTTTGTTCTCTTATTTCTTTTTGCAACCATTCCTGTTTATGCTCAAAGTAATGAGGATGGTTACGTCGAAGTGTACGACCTACAACTAGATAAAATCACGAAAACGATTCCCGTTTCTGAAGAAATCCTTACTAAAGCGGAACGTTATCTTACTAATATTGATGAGCTCTACAAAAAATTTAAGCCTATGCCTCAAAAAGGAAAATTAATCAGAATCCCATTTAACTCCTCAATTCATATAAAGAACAAATGGGTTACCTCAAGCATTCAAGAAGTCATTTTTATAATACCGGAAAATGATTCTTCCCTTTTACTCGTTTTCGACGAAGAGAAAACTCCATTCTTTTTTACATTCACAGAAAATATCGATGAATTGTTAGCAGAAATAGATGATACAGCGGAATAAAAATGACATCAGGTTTTCTACACCTCAGTAGATAACCTGATTCCGCATATTATGAAGGACAATACTATCATATACTTTAATCTCGCCTCGCATTTTTATACATTTTTTTCGTGACTTTTTGAATTGGTATCAATTGGTCCTTTCTTTTTCTTTGATTCTTCCATATAATTTCCTGTTGGGAAGGAGGAAAAAGAAATGGCGGAATTAAAACAATTTATCTTTTTTGATTTCGAAATGCTTTGTTCGGATGAGGGTATGTCTTTTGAATCAATGGAAGCCATTAGGTTAGGTGCGGTAAAATATAACCTTCAAACCAAAGAAGTTTTAACGTTTGATGAATATATAAAACCTTTATCTACTAAACCTTTAAGTGAGTTCTGTAAAGAGTTAACTGGCATTGATAATCAACATTTAGCCGATGCTAGTTCATTCCAACAAGTTTTAGAACAATTTTTAACATGGGTCGGTGGAATAAAGAAATCTAGGTTCTTTTCGTGGTCTCCTAGTGATTTACATCGCCTAAAAGTTGATTCACGCATACACGGGATTCCAAGTTCGACGATAGCAAAAATCGAAAAACGTTATGTCGACTTTCAGGAGATATTTACAAAACGCGTGTCCAAAACAAATGCATCGGTTGAATCAGCTCTACAATTATATGGCCTCGATTTTATAGGGGAAAAGCACCACCCCATGTATGATTCATATAACACATTGCGCATTTATTTAAAGTTTTTAGACGAACCTATACAATCGGATTTGATTATGTTAAATCAGTTTATTTTTGAACAAGAACCTCTTCCGTTTAACAAAGTAAATGCTAAGCTCAATCATAAGATTTTAGAAGACTTTTCTCAATTGCTTGCAAATGATGTGATTCATATGAAAGAAGCTAGAAAAATCCTCAAGAAAACAAGTAAGTTAGTAAAGAAATACAACAATGTATTGATTAATCGTTCTGGATTATTTACGGACGAAAACATTAAATTAATTGAGGAGCTAGTTGCTTTTTATCACGATTTCTTAAACACTTTTAACGAACATCATTCTTTTTCATCTAAAGTGTTAATTTTAGATCATTATATCACTACGAACTCAACGCTTTACTTGAAGCAAGGTTAATTGACCTGCTTCTTACATAAAAACCACTTCACCTTAAAGTCAAACCTAGCAGTCATTTTTTGGTGCTGCCTCAGTAGTAGGAAAAGGCATGGCTAACTCAGTCTGCTGCCTTGGACTAAAACTCCCTGCAAAACAGATTAGCCTATATTCCATGCTTCTTTTAGTAATTTTACTCCTTTTTCCATTTCGGGTTCACTTAACCCTCCAAATCCAAGCAAGACCATTGGTTGATCTTTAGGATCTTGAGTCGCAAAATAAATGGATGTTGGATATACCTTTACTTTTTTTGTTTTAGCAGCATTAATTAATTCGTTTTCGGTCATTCCGTTATGAACGGATAATAAAATATGCAATCCGGAATCTGCCCCTATGACCACAACATCTTTACAAAGAAAAAAATGGATCATTTCAAGCAATTTCTTTTGTTTTCTTCGGTACGTTGTTCTCATTTTATGTAAATGTCGTTCCCAATGCCCCTCTTTCATAAAATTGAACATGGTCATTTGGTGCAAACGTGAAACCGTTTGCTTGTAAATTGTGTACCGCTCATGATAGATCTGCAAAAGAGAAGGTGGCAACACCATATAGCTTATACGAATGGAAGGAAAAAAAGATTTAGAGAACGTCCCTAAATAGATCACACGCCCAGACGAATCCAAACCTTGTAAAGCGGGAATCGGACGTCCTTTGTAACGAAACTCACCATCATAATCATCCTCAATTATAAACGCTTTCTTTTCTTTTGCCCATTGAATCAGTTCCATTCGCCTATTGATGGGCATCACAATCCCCATAGGAAATTGATGTGAAGGCGTTACATATGTAATGGAAGCATTGCTTTTATTTAATTCTTCCACATTCATTCCATGTTCATCTAGGGAAATAGGAATGGTTGTTACACCTTGATCGTAAAAAACCTCTCTTGTACGATGAAAACCCGGATCTTCAATTGAAAAAATCGATTGTCTCCCTAAGATTAGTATCAACAAACCAAGTAAATATTGCGTTCCTGCACCAATGACAATTTGGTCAGGAACACAACGTACCCCCCGTGATTGGTACAAATAATGAGCTATCTGCTCTCGTAATGAAAACTCCCCTTGGCGATCCCCGTTTATTAATAAGTAATCTTGTTCTTTTGAAAAAGTAGCATTTGCGATCTTTTTCCAAACGTTGTACGGAAATTCTTCAAGAGCAATTTGTCCGTGGCTGAAATCAATTTCATCATCGTTCTCGACATGATTTGAACGGTCCCATACATTCGGTTTTGACTGATGTATTAATAATGAATCTTGAAGTATTTCATTTACATACAGCCCCTTTCTTGGCTTACTTTCCACATACCCTTCCGCAATTAATTGCTCGTATGCCGTTTCAACAGTATGTTGGCTGATGGCCAGATGTCTAGCAAGATTTCTTTTTGAAGGGATCTTTTCTCCCGTTTTCATGTTTCCCTTCTGAATTTCATTTTTGAAATAACTGTAAAGCTGAACATATAAAGGCTCTTTTTTGTTTGTATCTAAAAACGGAGTAATTTCAATCACCAACATCCCCCCTTTATCTGGCATGGTTAATTATAACACTTCTGGATCTTTCCGAAATGCCAAACAACACGTATTGTGTATATATAATTCAAAAGGAGTGATAAATGATGAGGAAAATCACGTACAAATTGAATGAAAAAGTGGATCCCGTCGAACTATCTGCAGTTTTTAGGCAATCGGGGATTAAGAGACCTTTTGACGACATAGAAAGGTTAAAATCAATGATCCATCATTCAGATTTATTCATTACAGCGTGGGACAACCAAACATTAATTGGAGTGGCTAGAGCCATAACCGATTTTAGCTATTGTTGTTATTTATCTGATTTAGCCGTTAAGCAAAATTACCAAAATATAGGTGTCGGTACTGAACTAGTAAGACTTGTTCATGAGCAAATCACAGATGAAGTCGCTCTCATTTTATTATCAGCACCTAATGCAATGGAATACTATCCACGTATCGGGTTTGAACGGATACAAAACGGTTTTATCATTCCCAGAAAACAATAATTGCTTATCTTATAGTAGGGTTAATAGGTATTTCCCGAACGGTTTTTATAAATATGCACCTTAGTGAATGCGAAAAAATCCCGTTTAACGGATTGGTTAAGGTGCACAACGGACAACGTATACACACGTCAAAAAGCCGTTGCTTTCATTTATTAAAGCAACGGCTTTGTTATTCTGAAAAAGCATTATCATATTAGAAACATAGTAATACACACACTATAGCAAAATCCATTATGATAAACATTATTTAGTTGCTTCAAACGTAATCGTTTGATTGGCATTTGTCGGTTCTTTACCGTATTGATAATCACTCGAGATTACGATGTTCTGAAAACCTACTTCTTTTAAAATTAATTTGAACTCATCTATCCCGTACCATCGCAATGGAAATTGCTCTAATTCTGTCTGGATTAAAGCTCCATTTTTCCATTTTTCATACCTTCCAAGAGAGATCGTATACTGATGTAAGTAATCGACTTTTATCGTTTTGCTTTCGTATGTAATCAAATCACCCTGGTTCGTTCTCCATGTTTTCGTTGTTGGTTGTTCTAAGACAAGATCTGTCTGCAAAAACAGATCAATGATTACTCTGCCTCCATCAATCAGGTGCTGATAAAAGTTATTCAATGCTTGAATAGATGCATCTCGTTTATGGAGCAAAAGAAAGGAACCAGTTGGAACGATAATCGCTTCATATTTTGTAGATGATGTAAAAGATTCCATGTTGGCTTTCATAAGAGCCGGTGAGAGCCCCCTATTTTTACAATGCTTTTCACATATAGCTAACATCTCAGGTGAACTATCCACCCCTTCAACGTGAAAACCTTGTTCTAACAACGGAATCAAAATTCTTCCTGTTCCAACTGCCGGTTCTAAAATAGGCCCTGTACAACTTGCTAATCGTTCGATGTAATATTCAACATCTCCAAACGAATGACCTATTGGCTTATCCAAATCATAGACTTCAGCTGACAATGAATGATAAAAATGTGTCATAGCTCACCTCTTAAATTTTATTTTGTTTCCACAACTACATAAAAGCGAAGAGCTAGTAAAAAATATACCTGTCCTTTACTTTGATCAAAAGAGGTGATATACAATGAGTAAACGTTCTAAATCAAAGCGTAATATGATCGAGAGCAAAGATGCTGCTCAACCTAGAAATGGAGAAGAACGCACTACAATTTCAAAGGTCGATGCAGAGTTAGAAGATCATAAAAAGTAAGATAAGGAGTCCCTAACGCAGGGACTCTTTCTAATTAAACATAACCATTATTATGTAAACTAATATCCACTTAAATTTAATTAAGTTCATCATAGTTTCATTTAATTACCATGGCAAGTATTTTTTACTCCCTTCTTTTCTATTTGAAATACGAACATATATTCTGTATAATGAGAAATAAAAATGGTGGTGTGTTTTATATGCTAAATAAAAACGAAGAATTCCTGGCCAGTCAATACATCCACTTACCTTTGGTACGAAAAGTATTAGAACGTGATCTACTTTATTTAAGAAAAGCTAATTTAAAATTTAATGAACCATATATTCAGTTTGTCGAACAAATTATTACCGAAATCGGAAAAGACTTGGGGGCTGTAAAAAAAGAAATGTTCCAAAATGGATTAACCGTATATGAGCAGGGGAAGAGCGGTGAGGTTTATACGTACCTAATAGTATGTCGAGGATACCGTAGCGAGATGCGTTTTTTCCCTCATTTACTAAAGCAATCTGTGGAAGAATATATAAATAAATATTTTTCAGGGATGAAGAAAAATGCGTAAAAAACGGCGCTCTTTCATCAGAGGAAAAGGACATACAATCCATTATTTCACTAAAAATTACGTGAATGTTTTAATTTTTAATAACGGAATGTAAGTCCAATTAATATAAAAACATTTTCTAACTTAAATCCGCTTTCTAACTTCATTTCGTAATGACTCAATCATCTCATCAGACAAATTTGCTGGAAGTGATGTTTCTTCTTCAAACATCCAAGAGTTTATCACTTCAAGATCTGCTTTATTAAAAGTAACACTATATTCTTTGTTATTTTGAAAAAAGTCAGCTGTTACAGCCTCTTCTCCAGCAAATCCATCGTCGATAATCATGTTTCTAATTTCGTAACTCATGACTCTCACTCCTTTTCAAAGTACCTACCATTAGAATTTACTTTGTTCATTTGTTTATACGACTATGGTTTCATGTCGCAAAAAAGATCGAACCTGATTTATTCAGGTTCGATCTAGCTCTTTATTTTATACTCTCAGCAATCTCCAAAAATGCTTCTTTTGTTAAGTCTTCACCACTACCGGCTAATTCAAATAATAAACCGTCTTGTTCCCAACTAAGACTTATAAAGAGCCCCATATCGTAGAGAGTACCTGGTTGACCATTGACGTTTATGTCTTCACCTTCAAACATTGCCTCATTAAAAGAAGGCTCATTTTCTGTTGGAAGAACGGAAAACATGAATCCATTGTCAAAATCCTTTTCATAACTCATCATAACCATTTCCATTGATTCGTCAAATAAACTTTCTGTTAGAACATAGCCTTCTGGAAATTGTTCAACCGTTGGCACCGTAAACGGAGCACGCTTTTGAATTTCCTCAACAGTTAATTCTTCATACGCTCCAAATAATTCGTCGTCCAGTTCAAGATCAAATAATGCTTCATCTTCAGTCACTGCATTTTCCTTGACTTCGTCTGGAATTGCAATTGGTTCTATTTCATTAACATTCGAGATAAGTGCAGTCCCACTCATGGTTACTGGCATCGTAATACCCGATTCTTCAATGACCATATCAGCCTCAAATGTTTGCTTTGTTTGCATAAACGTTGTTTTATCAATATGAAGCTCTAGAAAGAAATCGTTCACTTGAATCGTCTCTAGCATGTCATCAACAGCTGGATCTTCGTTAAAATCAGCCATACCTGAACTAATATAGTTTTCAATTAATACACTATATTCATCTCCCTCACCGGAGATCGTTAACACATATACATCATCTTGCTCTTCCATTGTAAACTCTTCACTAAATTCCAATAACTTGCGCATTTCTTCTTCATTTAATTGATCAAAGTCATCTAGTCCCATCTCACTAGCATCGACTTTAATCCATTCACCAAACATACTCATGTACACGATATCATCAATGGCATATGCTTCAAAGTCCATAGACATGCCAGTCATACCCATTTTCATATTCAAATACATAGCATCAGGATTATGCGTCACATCTCCTGTAACAATCATATTTGTATCCATGCCCATCATTGAAAGAGCCATATCCATTTCAACGGAATAACTATCTAACTCTTTGACTGCCTCAACGGATCTTTTTAGCACTTCAGATTGATCTAAAGGTTCTGTACCACATGCAGCCAATGTGACAAGAGCAGAAAATAGGATAAGAAACAAACTTTTTTTCAACATAAAGTCCCCCTTTTAAATCTATGAAAATAATAACCTAACCATCATACCATAGATTTCCATTTTTTTCTTGTTGTTTGTCGAACTTTCTTTATATCTGAAATTAAAAAGGTGTTTAGCAACTCACTATTGCTAACACACCTTTAAATGACTGAAATAAAGAATATATCACAAGCACAAAAATGATCATTGTAACACCGACTACCAAAACGATCGGTTAATCTTCTTTTTAAATATCTTCAACAATTCTTTTTGAGCGGGAGGTTATTTCAAACAGCAGTTCCTCTTCATCAATTGTTAAAAGCTTGCGATTTTTCATCACCACTTTCCCGTTAATGATAGTCGTATCAACATCAGCCCCATTAGCGCTATAAGCTAACAAAGACAATATCGAATGGACTGGTTGTAGATGTGGTTTGTTTAACTGAACTAAAATAATATCTGCTTTCTTGCCCACCTCTAAAGTTCCGACATTTTCGTCAATATTTAGTAACGTTGCACCATGACGGGTCGCCATTTCTAAGACGTCAAATGCTTGAAGTGTAGTTGGATCTTCAAACCGAAGCTTTTGTAACCATGCAGCTGTTTTAATTTCTTCGAACATGTCAAGAGTGGTGGCACTTCCAGCCCCATCGGTACCTAGAGCAACCGTAATTTTCTCATTTATTAGTTCCATTATAGGTGAGATACCACAACCAAGCTTAAGGTTGCTAATGGGATTATGAGCAACACCACCATTCATTCCTTTTAAATAAGAAATGTCATTAAGGGTAAGATGAACTCCATGAGCTAACAATACATGCGTTTGTTCAAATAGCCCGTTTTCGTATAAATATTGTGTTGGAGTCTGGTTATAAATTTCTTTTATTTTCTTTCCTTCTTCTTTTGTTTCGGCTAGATGAGTGTGAATAGGAATCAACTTCTCTTTTGCGAGGGTAATGACTTCCTGCAGCGACTCTGGTGGACAGGTATACGGTGCGTGTGGTCCAAGCATCGTTGTAATTCTACCTTCAGCCTTACCTGACCAACGTTCAATTAAATCAATCGCTTCAGCTACCCTTTTTCCCCCATCATCGTCTAAAAAACCAACCCTCTCGTGAGTGAAGCTCTCATTCCAACTTCAGTGACCGCTTGTGCGATTTGATCCATCTCAATATACATGTCCGCAAAAGCAGTCGTACCGGATTTAATCATTTCGGCCATTGACAATTTTGATCCCCAATAAATATCTTCTGGAGTCATGTTCGCTTCTGCTGGTAACATCTTCTTTTTGAGCCAATCCATCAATTTCAAATCGTCAGAAAAACCTCGTAATAAACTCATTGGACTATGCTGGTGAGTATTGATAAGCCCTGGCATGGCCACCATCCCGTTTGCCTGAATGACTTCATCTGCCTGAACATGTATATGTTTTCGAATGTCAATAATGCGATCGTCAGCAATCAAGATATCCCCTTCAACTATTTCTTGATTTTGTTTCATTGTCAAAATCATTGCGTTTTTAATGAGTATTTTCATACTTATCCCTCCTAATGAATTCCTCATCTGGAGAATAAGCGTTGACGTTAAGGAAAGGTCAAGAGCTTATTTTTATAGGCACTGCATAAACGATATATACAAGCTCACTCATTTGCTGTACCTTCGTTACATATCCATGATCGTCAAACCAAATTAGCAGCTTAGAAAGATCAGCATAATGTTCCTTTTCTATTTCTTTCCTCACCTGTTCTTGTTTTGTTTGTTTCAACCTTCTCAAGTATTCCTGCCTTTTCTCTTCATGTTCAAACATTACATCAGCAATACAAATTCTTCCATGAGGTTTTAACACTCTTTGCATTTCTTTAAAAACTAATGTTTTTTGTTCGTTTGTTACATGATGAAGAGCATAACTCGTAACAAGAAAATCAAACTGTCGGTCAGCATATGGAATAGCAAGAAAATTCCCTAGTTTTGTTTCGTATTCGGGGTACTTACTTTGACATTGTTTTAACATTTCCTTCGATTGATCTACTCCAGCCATTTGAACCCCTTTTTTCAGAAAATGCCCTGCCAAATTTCCTGTACCCGTGCCAAGATCGATACCCAATTCATGTTGATCTGCTCGCACCCAGTCAACCATTTGTTGCAATGTATGTTCATAGTTTGAATGCTTGTCAAAAGGTGAATGTTTTTCCAAGACAAGTTCATCATGGAAAGAAGCGCGATCGTCAAAGTTCCAGAGATCCTGCCAACTTGCCCGAGCATTTTTTTGCCGTCTCAAGTCTTTCGTTAACTCAAACAAACGGTCCCATTTAATACCTTGTTTGTTTCTTAAGGCTTCTATCATTTCATCTGTAGTGGCAATGCTTTCTTTCAGTTCAAGTATTTGCGCAAACATCAGAGAGCGTTGAAGTTCAAGAGAATACAAAAGATCATCTTTGCCTCCAAGATCAAGGTCCTCTAATATCTGCTTTATTTCATCAATCGGGATATCTATTTCTCTTAGTGAAATAATAGCTTGTAGTCGTTTAGCATCTGCTTCTGAAAATGTTCGATAAAGATTAGTCGGATGTTTTTGAGGAGAAATAAGTCCTTTTTCTTCGTAGAACCTTATAGCTCGTGAAGTAATCCCTAGTTTTTCAGCCATTTCTTTTATTTTCAAATTCTTCATCTTATAACCTCTTAGTCTCTTATTATAAGCTGTTTCATACCTAGATTCCGTAATGCTTCAATCCCACGCTTTGGAAAAAGGTAGTAATAACACACCTTTATTATAAACATTGACGTTACGTCAATGTAAAGCTTATCCGAATAAGTAGAATTAAGACTGGGTTAACGTAGCTAATTTTATGTGATTTTCGAGGTTATAAGTGAGCTCTTTTTTCCCGTAAGACAAATGAGATCATCCAAAAAGTTCATAAACTTGACCTTTTCCAGATAACCTCCATTATGATGAAAACAGCCAATAAGAGGGCACTTACAAAGGTGAAGAACGACCTTTTTAAGTGCCCTCGACAATAGCCCTAATTTACGCAACCATGTAAGTTCAAGTTATATCGAAAGTGCCATAACCATCGCAACGATTGAGATAATTGGAAATGCAGCAACTAGACTCATACCAGTAAAAGTCATAGTTGTTAGCGTCGCTTTTGTTTGAATGGAAACGTCCTGATTCGAAATGGCTTGATTTTTAGCAAGAAAAACATTAATAACACCAAAAAGGAGTGAAATAATGACAATGAGAAGAGCTGGAAGTACCTGTGATAACGACATGGCGCCCTCCATTGATTCCATCAGGATAAAGCCAAGAATGACCAGAACGATCGGAATCACTTCAACCATCACCACACGTACAAAAAATCGTGAATTCTCTTTTTGTAAGCTTTCGGTTGTTACATTTTCATTTTGATCAATCTTTGTTTGAATTTGGACCATTAGTTTTTTAAATTGAATAACAATGCCAATAACAGCAATAACAGTAGCTAAAACAAATAACCATATAGCTGAAGTCATCTATGAATCCTCCTTTCTGTAACATACCATATATTGTAACAAAGAACCGTCGCTTAATGGGAAAAAATAGATAATCTAAAAAAGAAGCTCCTCTACTTACTAGGGAAGCTTCCTTACGATATTAGTTTAACAGTAACATGTCCTTCATATCTTCTTCAGCTGTCGTAATTAGTTTTAAATCGAATGCATCCTGGAGAACTTGTAACACACCAGGTGTGATCCATTCCGGAGGTTTTGGGCCAATTCGTATATCTTTTATTCCTAAACTGAACAATCCTAGCAAAATGGCCACTGCTTTTTGTTCAAACCAAGATAAAACGATACTAACAGGCAGTTCATTTACTTCACAGTCAAATGCATCTGCTAACGCAAGAGCTATTTTTACGGTTGAAACCGAATTGTTGCACTGTCCTAAATCAATGTAACGTGGAATGCCTGTATCTCCAACTGTTCCAAAATCATAATCGTTGAACCTGAATTTCCCACAGGAAGTCGTTAAAATAACCGTATCATTTGGCAATGATGTAGCGAGGTCTCTGTAGTATTTACCACCTGGACCCGGCGCATCACAACCAGCTATGACAAAGAAACGTTGAATCTTTCCAGCTTTTACTGCCGCTACAATTTCTGGAGCAATTCCGATAACAGTATTATGGTGAAATCCAGTTGTTAATACATCCTCACTTTCCATATGAGCTTCTGGTAGGGATAATGCTTTTTCAATTAACGGTGAAAAATCATCATCGATAATTTTCTCTACTCCTTCTAGGCCTGCAATGTCATAGGAAAAGAAGCGATGAGAGTAGCTTCCCTTAATCGGCATAACACAGTTCGTTGTTGCCAGAATCGCTCCAGGGAATTTTTCGAATAAACGTCTTTGATCAAACCAGGCTTTCCCAATGTTTCCTTTTAAGTGAGGATACTTTTTCAATTCAGGATACCCATGAGCCGGAAGCATTTCAGAATGAGTATAAATGTTAATCCCTTTTCCTTCCGTTTGTTTTAACAATTCTTCTAACGCAAACAAATTATGTCCTGTCACAATAATCGCTTTTCCTTCTACCTTGTTTTGGGAAACGGTTACAGGTTCTGGAACCCCTAATTTACTCGTGTGAGCCTGATCAAGAAGTTCCATGACTTTAACTGCCGATGTCCCTACTTTCATAGCCATATCAATATGCTCTTGCATATTAAAGTTAGAGTTTGTTAGCGTCATATATAAAGCCTCGTGTGTCGTTGCATCAACTTCTGGATCAGAAAAACCTAATTGCCTAGCATGGGTCGCATAAGCTGCAATCCCTTTTAAAGCAAAGACTAGCGTATCTTGCAAACTTGCGATGTCTTCGTTCTTACCACAAACTCCAATGACCTGACATCCTCCTGTTGGAGTTTGCTCACATTGATGACAAAACATCTACATCCCCTCCAAATTGGCGATTTATTTGTGTTTCTATAACATGTATTTTATATGTATCTTTTAAGTGTGGCTGTGATCTTTATCACATTTTGGTAAAGGTAGAAAAAAATACAGCTATTGGTTTTCCAATAGCTGTATCGCATTATCTACTTTTCAAGAGTGTTTTAGCTTCTTTTACTGATTCTTCTGATGGCGGTTCAACACCTTCTAACGGATAATCCAGTCCTAATTCCTTCCATTTATAAACACCTAGTTTATGATAAGGAAGCACTTCGACTCTATCCACATTATCTAGCTGATCGATAAACAATCGTAATTTCTTTAAATCACTAACATCATCAGAAATACCTGGTACTAAGACATGTCGCACCCAAATTGGAATTTGTTTATTAGAAAGATATTTTGCAAATGTTAAAATGTGATCGTTTCGTAAACCTGTTAATGCTTGGTGTTTTTCTGAGTCGATCTGTTTAATATCAAGTAACACTAGATCCGTTAATGTTAATAATTTATCTAGTTTTCGTAAAAATTCGGGGTGTTCTTGGAAACAGCCTCCGGATGAATCAATCGTCGTATGGATGCCTAACTCTTTACATCTAGTAAACAATTCAGTAAGAAAATCAAGGTGTAGCAAAGGCTCTCCTCCAGATACCGTAATCCCTCCACCACTGCTCTCAAAGTAAGGCAGATACGATTTTAAATCGTTTATGATTTCCTCAACAGAGATGTCTTTTCCTTCACCAATTTTCCACGTATCTGGATTGTGGCAATATTGACATCGTAACAAACAGCCTTGCATGAAGACTATATAGCGTAATCCCGGACCATCAACGGTCCCACAAGTTTCAATGGAATGAATTTTTCCAATCATGCTAATCCCTCATTTTCCTAGAAAACCAAGGTGACGAGAATGCCCCCAAATAGTTTCTATCATTTTGTTCATCTAAGTTAGGGGCATTCTGTCAATTAAAGTGACTCGTGGAACGTACGGTTAATCACATCGATTTGCTGATCTCGTGTTAATTTAATAAAGTTAACTGCGT
This sequence comes from Halalkalibacter wakoensis JCM 9140, assembly GCF_000513095.1. Classification (GTDB taxonomy): domain Bacteria; phylum Bacillota; class Bacilli; order Bacillales; family Bacillaceae_D; genus Halalkalibacter; species Halalkalibacter wakoensis. The sequence continues at coordinate 61,906 of NZ_BAUT01000007.1, read as the reverse complement.
AACCAGATACACGAATCGTTAATTGTGGATACTCTTCTGGATGTTCCATCGCATCTAATAACGTATCACGGTTAAATACGTTAATATTTAAGTGATGTCCCCCTTGTTTTGCATACCCGTCTAGAATACCAACTAAATTAGCGGTTTGATCTTCATCTTCTTTTCCTAATGCTTTTGGCACAATGCTGAATGTGTTCGATACGCCGTCGAGCGAGTACTCGTAAGGAATTTTAGCAACAGACGTTAGAGAAGCAAGGGCTCCTTTTTGATCGCGTCCGTGCAATGGATTTGCACCCGGTGCGAATGGTTCACCAGCTTTTCTTCCATCTGGCGTGTTTCCTGTCTTTTTGCCGTATACCACATTACTTGTAATCGTTAGAACAGACATGGTTGGAATTGCATTACGATACGTTTTATGCTTTTTCAACTTATTCATAAACGTTTTCACAAGCGACACCGCAATGTCATCTACACGGTCATCATTGTTGCCGTATTTCGGGTAATCTCCTTCAATTTCATAATCAACAGCAATGCCTTTCTGATCGCGAATTACTTTTACTTTTGCATGTTTAATGGCACTTAAACTATCGGCTGTTACGGATAACCCTGCAATTCCACAAGCCATTGTACGAATGACTTCTTTATCATGTAGCGCCATTTCAATTCTTTCATAACTATATTTATCATGCATGTAGTGAATGATGTTTAACGTGTTCATGTATAGTTCAGCTAACCAATCCATCACTTTATCGAAATTCGCTGCAACTTTGTCATACTCTAAATATTCATCTGTAATAGGGGTTAATGCAGGACCAACCTGTACTTTTAGCTTCTCGTCAATCCCACCATTAATCGCATACAATAACGTTTTGGCTAAGTTGGCACGCGCTCCGAAAAACTGCATTTGTTTTCCGATTTTCATTGCACTCACACAACAAGCAATCCCATAATCATCGCCGTAGCTAGCTCTCATCATGTCATCATTTTCATATTGAATCGAACTTGTTTTAATAGACATATTCGAACAATACTCTTTGAATCCTTTTGGAAGCTGATTGGACCATAAGACAGTTAAGTTTGGTTCTGGTGCTGGCCCCAAGTTATCCAATGTACGTAAGAAACGGAATGAATTTTTCGTAACGAGAGGGCGTCCGTCTACTCCTACACCACCGATTGATTCTGTTACCCACGTTGGATCTCCACTAAATAATTCATTGTAGTCAGGCGTTCTCGCAAATTTCACAAGGCGTAACTTCATAACAAAATGATCAACAAGTTCTTGCGCTTCTATTTCCGTTAACGTTCCTTCTTGTAAGTCACGCTCAATGTAAATATCTAGAAAAGTCGAGACACGCCCTAAACTCATTGCCGCACCATTTTGTTCTTTAATTGCAGCTAAATAGGCAAAGTATAACCATTGAAAGGCTTCTTTTGCTGTTGAAGCTGGCTGTGAAATATCAAAACCATAAGATAAAGCCATTTCTTTTAGCTCATGCAACGATTTGATTTGTTCCGAAAGTTCTTCACGGTCACGTATCACATCTTCTGACATAATTGAACCAGTTGAATTCAATTCTTCTTGTTTTTGTTTAATTAAGAAGTCTACTCCATATAAAGCGACTCTTCTGTAGTCACCTATAATTCTTCCCCGTCCATATGCGTCTGGAAGCCCCGTAACGATTCCTGCTTTACGAGCCATTCTCATTTCAGGAGTATAGGCATCAAAAACGCCTTGGTTATGTGTTTTCCGGTATTTTGTAAAAATTTCATCGACTTCAGAATCTAATTCAAACCCATATGCCTTTAACGAATCAGCGGCCATTCGAATGCCTCCAAATGGCTGCATCGAACGTTTGAATGGAACATCCGTTTGTAACCCTACAATCTGTTCCAAATCTTTGTTTAAATATCCTGGACCGTGGGAAACGATCGTTGAAACAAGCGATGTATCCATATCCAAAACGCCACCGTTTTCCCGTTCTTTCTTTGTTAAGTCCATTATTTGATCCCATAGCTGGCGTGAATTCTCTGTCGCACCAGATAAGAAATCGTCATTTCCTTCATATAAAACATAGTTTCGTTGAATAAAATCTCTTACATCAACATCTGTTTTCCATTTTCCTTGTTTAAACATTCTCCAATAATTCATCTAAGTCACCCTCGCTCTCATCATTTCAAGAGAGAAAACACACACTCTCAAAATGTGAATTTTTTCACAAGGTCAGGTGCATGATGAACAACCTTTTCTATCTCCGTGCACCTAACCAAAAGTAAAACGTATCTTTTATTACCTTACATATATAAGTTTAGTAGATTTCCTCTTTTTACAATGTGATAAAAATCACAATGGTTGAATGAATTAAGTGACAAATTGTTGAACCTTACACAACTAGAAATACTTGATCTCCATTCACTTCAACTTGATATGTCTTCACATGTCCTCTATCAGGCGCTTGAACTTTCCCATCTACTAGTGAAATAATCCAATCATGGATTGGGCAATAAACAAAGTCTCCACTAACAAGTCCATCTGCTAATCTTCCTCCTTTTGGGTGTGGACTTTTGTTCTCGATTGCCCGTATATCTCCATTTGTTAAACGAAAGACTGCGATCTCTTCATGATCTACAACAAAAACTTGCCCAATCTTCACTGGCAACTGATCATACGTACAAAGGTTCACACGAACACCATTAGAAATCATCATCATTTCCCCTTTCTTATTTCACTAATTCTCGTTTTCTATAATACGCCTCACGAATAGCTGGTTCTTCTATTGCTCTTGCCCAAGGCTCTTCATAACGAGCAAGAGTGGCGTTTAATCTCTCATTTAGCTCTTTTCTCTTTTTTTCATTGGCTAAAACGTCTTTCACATGATCAAGGCCTACCCGTTCTATCCAAGTAGACGTACGCTCTAAATAAAGAGCTGCTTCACGGTAATATTGTAAAAACGCGCCCGTTATTTCATAGATTTCTTCTTCCGTTTTCACTTTGCAAAGAAGATCACCGGCACGTAAATCGGTACCACCATTTCCTGCGACATATATTTCCCAGCCACCATCAAGACCGACAATTCCCACATCTTTGATGCCAGCTTCGGCACAATTTCTCGGACAAGCAGACACACCCATTTTCACTTTATGTGGGGTATCAAGACGTTCAAACCGTTTCTCTAGTTCTATACCTAAACTCATTGAATCTTGAGTTCCAAACCGACAGAACTGAGCCCCAACACATGTCTTAACCGTGCGCAATGTTTTACCATATGCATAGCCAGAAGGCATTCCTAATTCTTCCCATACAGCTGGTAATTGATCTTTTTCTAAGCCGTATAAGCCAATACGCTGTCCCCCTGTAATTTTTAATAGTTGAACATCGTATTTTTCAGCAACATCTGCAAGCTTCCGTAAATCCTTAGCTGTTGTGACACCACCATACATCCTAGGAATAACTGAATAAGTACCGTCTTTTTGGATATTTGCATGCATTTTCTCATTAACTAGACGAGAATCCCGATCATCTACATAAGCTGGGTGCACCATGCCTAAAAAATAATTAAGAGCTGGACGGCACTTAGAGCAACCTTCATCTGTTTTCCATTCAAGTACGTTCATGACTTCTTTAATGGTTGTTAACCCTTTAACTTGAATTTCTGCAACAACTTCATCACGACTTAAACTCGTACACCCACAAACCGTCTTCTTCTCTGCAGCATGTGTAAACTCATCTCCAAGTGTATATGCAATGATCTCTTGAATAACAGGCTTACATCGACCGCATGAACGTCCTGCATTTGTACAACCACCAACCTGCTCAACTGTACTTACTCCTTCCTCTTTTATCGCCTGTACGATCGTTTCTTTGCTAATCCCATTACACCCACAAACGACTTCATCATTTGGCATGCTAGCAATGTCATTGCTCTCTACAGCTTCTCCTGATTGAAGGAATGAAATGGTGGTAGATTCAGACACATCTTGCTTTTCAGTTAACATTCTATACAAACGGTTGCTATCTTTCGTATCACCATATAACACAATTCCTACGATTCGGTCATTTCGGATTAATACTTTTTTATAGATCCCTTCATATTCATTGTGTACCACAATCGATTTAGATGTTGGATCATCGTATATTTCACCAGCTGAAAATAAATCAATGTCCGAAACTTTTAATTGTGTCCCTGTAATTGACCCTTTATAGCCATTTTCTTTTTGGCCACAAAGCGTTTTAGCTAAGACTTTTCCTTGTTCATACAATGGAGCCACTAAACCATAAACAACTTCTCGATGTTCCGCACATTCACCAACAGCATAAACATGAGGAACGTTCGTCTCCATAAAGTCGTTCACAACGATACCGCGGTTAACATAAATGCCACTCTCACTTGCTAATTTCACATTAGGCTTAATTCCTGCAGCCATGACAATTAAATCCGCTTTTGCTTCAGTCCCGTCTTTAAAACGAATTCCTTCCACTCGATCTGTTCCTATTAATTCCACTGTCGCCTTTTCCATTAAAAAGTTCATGCCCTGTGTTTCTAATTCAGCCTTCAACATGTTCGATGCCACTGCATCGAGTTGGCGCTCCATTAAGTGTTCCATCAAATGGACAACGTCTACTTTCATACCAAGATGAATGAGTCCTTTAGCTGCTTCAAGCCCTAGTAATCCTCCTCCTATTACAGCGGCTTTTTTATACTTCTTAGAAGTTTGGATCATTTCCACGCAATCTTTTATATCGCGAAAACCAATCACTCCTTTTTTGTCAGCCCCAGGAATAGGTAAAATAAATGGTAGTGAACCTGTCGCTAAAATGAGTTCATCATATGATACCTGTCGACCTATATCCGAAATCACATATTGCTCATCCGTATTGATTTGAGTGACTTCTTCACCTGTGAATAATTGAATTTCATTTGACTCATACCATTGCAAATCATTTATAATTGTTTCTTCAAAAGTTGTATTCCCCTGTAAGACATTTGATAGTTGAATGCGGTTGTAGTTCGGGTGAGGTTCATTTCCGAATATCGTAATCTTATATTGTTCACGGTCCATTTTCAAAATCTCCTCAATGACACGAACACCTGCCATTCCATTCCCTATCATGACTAATTGCTTTTTCTTCATGCCGACCCCTCCAGTTTGTTCAACTCTTCACAAAATCGATTTCTAACTCTTATTCTAGGACACTGAACCCGTAATTTATGTGAGAAAGGTCACACTACTCAAAAAATGTTCAATTCTTCACAAAAACAAGGCAAAACAAGCTTACTAAAACGAACTCATCATCTCTTTAAAAATTTTCCGCCCTGAAATTACTGATTTCTTTCCTAATAATATAGCTTAAGAAATTCTGTCCCACTCTAATGATTCTTTCTATTATGTGACATTCATCACTTTCATTTCAGTAATAAGTTTGTATGATTTGGATGTGAATATTAAAGAAGTATTTGAAATACATTAATCCGCTATTGGGGGAAATCAACATGGGAAGAATTAAAGAATGGAATCCAGAAAATGAAGAATTCTGGGAAAAGGAAGGAAAAAGACACGCAAAAAGGAATTTATGGATATCAGTACCTACACTTATGCTTGCATTTATCGTTTGGCAAATTTGGTCGGTCGTTGCAGTAAGGTTGAATGATATTGGATTTGCTTTTACAAATGAGCAGTTATTTACATTAGCAGCAGTCCCTGGTCTCGTCGGTGCAACACTACGATTTGTCTATACGTTTGCTGTCGGGAAATTCGGAGGTAGAAACTGGGTTGTGTTTTCTACTGGGATATTGATTATCCCTACTTTAGGTATTGGATTTGCTGTTCAAAATCCAGACACTCCTTATTGGGTCATGTTAACATTAGCTGCTTTATGTGGTCTTGGTGGAGGAAACTTTTCTTCTGCATCAGCTAATATGAGTTTCTTCTTTCCGAAAAAAGAAAAAGGAACTGCACTTGGTATCAACGGTGGATTAGGAAATATGGGGGTTTCTGTTGTTCAGTTTGTAACACCGCTTATAATTGCTGTTGGAACATTTGCTGCAATTGGCGGTGAAGGCCAACTGTTACCAAATGGGCAAGAAATTTGGCTTCAAAATGCTGCGTTCATTTGGGTCATTCCGATTATTGCTTTAACAATTATAGCTTATTTTGGAATGGATAATCTACCTACTGCACAGCAATCAGTTAAAGATCAATTCGTTATTGTTAAACGCAAACACACTTGGATTATGACGATTTTATATGTAGCAACCTTTGGTTCATTTATAGGTTACGGAGCAGCATTTCCGTTGTTACTACGTTCACAATTTCCTGACTATGTTGCATTAGCTTTTCTAGGCGCCTTTTTAGCAGCGGTCTTTAGACCTGTTGGTGGTTGGCTATCTGATAAATGGGGTGGCGCAAAAGTAACAACGTATGTTCTTATAGCTATGACAGTAGGTGCGCTGTCCGTTATTTACTTTATCGGTCAACAACACTTTGTTGGATTCCTAGTTTCATTCTTATTACTATTTATTGCAGCTGGAATGGGATCTGGATCAACATTCCAAATGATTCCGATCATTTTTCCAGTTAAAGAAGCAGCACCTGTATTAGGTTTTACTGCAGCCTTTGCGGCCTATGGATCCTTTTTTATCCCGCAATTATTTGGCTGGTCTGTTTCTACAACTGGTACACCCGTATCTGCATTGTACTTCTTCATCGCCTTTTACGCGATTTCTATCGTATTAAATTGGTATTACTACCAAAGAAAAAATGCTGAAGTTCGTTGCGACGACATTAGCAAAAATGCAGCATAAGACATAGAGGCAATGCTCTTAAAAGAGAGCATTGCCTCGTTATGTTTTTAAAACATTAATATGTTGTTCCATGTAAGACCAATTTTGCAGAAATGGCAAACGTGTTTCCCAATAGGTCACTCCAGCCAAACCATAAAAGTCTACTAGTTTATATTTCGCATCATAGCTACGAATATCCTCAAACCAGACAATGTGCCCCTCTGTCCCAATCCAATACAAAAAGTTGGGTGACATCGCTCTATTATCAAAATTAACGTTTGCACCGGAGGAAATAGCTAGGTTTTGTGCAGCTTGTAACGACCAACCTCTTGTCATATTTGTACCTAGAATCCAATCATACCCGTACATAGGGAAAGCCACTTGCAATTTAGACCGTTCAATTTCTGTTAATGAATACCGTATAACCTCTTCCACCCACCATATAGGGCTGACTGGATCAGGCGGACCACCTGGATAACCATAATCCATCGTCATGACCGCAACAATATCAGAGGCATTTCCAATCCCTCTGTAATCATAGCCCCCAATAATTCGATTGGTCGGGATATCTACCGTTTTCGCATGTACATTCACATGAAGAATAAGCGGGCCTAGAGCTCTTTTTAACTCTTGTAAGAATGTAACAAAATCATTCCGTCTTTGCGGAGGGATGAATTCAAAATCTATGCTAATGCCTCCATAACCTTTTTGTTGAACAAAATTCATTAAACTTCGAATAAGATTTGCTCGATAAGCCGGACTCTCTAATACTACCCCCGCTAATTCCGCACTAAACAGACCACCCGCCGTAATATTTCGAATCATTAAGAGCGGTGTTACATTTAGTTCACGAGCTCGATTAGGAATTCCTTCATCAGGTAGATCGACATAAGCCCACCCTTCCTCTGTAAAAGAATAAGAGACAACCGCTAAATACGTCAACTGATCAGCAAACAGTTCAATGACAGAATGAAAATAAGAAATGGAATAAGGAACAAAAAAGCCTAACGTATTCATGTTCATTTTTATTGGTGTTGGAATGAACACTCTCTGACCAATTGGAAGATTATATACATTCATCAATGGGTTAGCCGCTATAATGGCTTCTACACTCGTTTGATAACGTCTAGACAGAGACCAAAGTGTATCTCCAGGACGTATTTCATATAGTCGAACTGTTTGTGTATTCGTTGGGATATAAAGAGATAGTCCTGGAACTAATATGGGAGATTCTAATCCATTGCTGTTCATTATTGATTGAATGGGCACATTGTATTGTTGTGAAATTCGCCATAATGTGTCACCAGTTTGAACGATATGAATAGACATTTTCTCACACCCCTTTTTTCACATATTATGGGGTGTGAATTCACTTATTCCATAAACTTATTCACATAAATGCAAAGGAACTTTTTTGTAACATGAGAAGATGTTATTCTTTTTTCTCTTCGTCTTCTTTTTTCTCTTCGTCTTCTTTTTGGTCTTGCTCGACATGATTTGTTACGGGAACATACCCATATCCTGTTGGGCTTATTTCTAATGTTTCTTCATTTTCAATTTTGTCTTTATTCACGGTAAAATGAACCTCCTACAATAATTTTAGAATTCCTTCACCTTTATCGTCCCATCTAATTAACTGCGCCATACAAATTTAAGATATAAAAAACGACCAAGCACTATATGTCTTAGTCGTTATGAATACATATTAAAATCTTTTGAAAGCTAGCGTAACATTATGACCACCAAACCCTAAAGAGTTCGAAAGCGCTACGTGAACGTCTTTCTTTTGTGCCACATTCGGAACATAGTTCAGATCAAGTTCATCATCCGGTGTTTCATAGTTAATTGTAGGTGGAATGATTCCATCTCTAATCGCTAACAATGAAAAAATGGCTTCAATCGCTCCTGCAGCTCCTAGTAAATGACCCGTCATCGATTTAGTCGAACTCACAGAAAGATGATAAGCATGATCCCCGAATACTTCTTTTATCGCAGCTGTTTCAAATAAATCATTATAATACGTACTTGTTCCGTGGGCATTCATGTAATCGACTTGCTCTGGTAAAAGTTGACTATCAGAGAGCGCTAGTTTCATGGCGCGTTGACCACCTTCCCCATTTGGAGCTGGGGTAGTTATATGATGTGCATCACCTGTTGCTCCGTAGCCAACGACCTCCCCATATATGGTCGCACCGCGGTTTAAGGCATGTTCCAACTCTTCTAAAATTAAAACGCCAGAGCCTTCTGCAATCACAAATCCATCTCGATTTTTATCAAAAGGGCGGCTCGCACTGTTTGGATCTGGATTTGTCGATAAAGCGGTCATGTTAGCAAAACCAGCAATGGTCATATCCGTAATCGCCGCTTCTGTTCCACCTGTAATCATTGCATCTGCTTGTCCATTTTGAATGACGCGAAACGAATCACCAATTGAGTTGGCACCTGAAGCGCATGCCGTTACTGAACAATTGTTAATGCCTTTAGCCCCGGTTTCAATCGAAACTCTTCCGGATGCCATATCCGGGATTAACATAGGGATAATAAAAGGACTTACTCGTTTTGGTCCTTTGTCTAAGAAACGTTTATGCTGTTCTTCGAAGGCGTCCAACCCTCCAATTCCTGATCCAATCCATACGCCTACTCGTTCAGGTTCAATATTTGCTCCAATATTCAGTCCCGAATCTTGAACGGCCATTTTACTAGCGGCGATCGCTAGTTGCGTGAACCGAGCCATTCTTCTAGCTTCTTTACCATCCATATAATCTGATGGAACAAAATCCGTCACTTCTCCTGCTACTTTTACGTTAAATTGTTCTGAATCTACACGGGTCAAAGGGCCAATACCTGATATTCCTTGTTGAATTTTTTCCCATGTAGTTGTGGCATGATTCCCCAATGGTGTAACGGCACCTATTCCTGTAACGACCACACGTTTTTTCATTAGTTTCTCCCCTTTTTCATCATTTACGTTCCCCATTTTAGACAAATTGAACCCCAAGTTAATCCGCCACCAAATCCTACCATGACAATAATATCGTCATCTTTTATGTTCCCTCTTTCTAGCTCTGTATACAGTGCTAGCGGAATGGAGGCAGCTGATGTATTGCCATGTTGTTTTACAGTTTCGGAAACTTTCTCCTTTTCTAACCCCAAGCGCTCTCTTGCTGCTTCGATAATCCTCATATTCGCTTGATGTGGTACGAGAAACTGAACATCCTCTTTACTTAAGCCTGCCTTTTCGACTACACGTAGACTAGATTCGGGCATTTGTCTAACTGCAAATTTAAAAACTTCTCTTCCATTCATCGCGACATAATTTGAATCTTTCTCAACTAATAAATGTTTGGCACCACTTCCATCAGCGCCTAGTTCAAAAGATAAGATTCCTCTTTCTTTAGAAACAGAACTTAATATAACGGCTCCTGCTCCATCTCCAAATAGAACACATGTATTCCGATCAGACCAATCGACAATCTTTGAAAACTTTTCACTACCGATCACTAGGACATTTCTATATGTACCGCTTTGAATAAACTGTTGTCCTGTTACAATTCCATATACAAATCCAGTACAAGCAGCCCCAACATCCATTGCCGCAGCATGTTGTAGTCCTAATGCACCTTGTACTAAACACGCAACTGAGGGAAACGAAAAATCAGGAGTTGCTGTTGCAACAATGATAAGATCGATCTCATCGGCTTCCACTCTAGCATTACGGATAGCCTCCTTGGCCGCGTTAATCGCCATATGAGACGTATCCATATCATCGCTTGCAATTCTGCGTTCTTCAATCCCCGTTCTAGTCCGAATCCACTCATCACTTGTATCGACTCGCTTTTCTAAATCCCGATTTGTCACAATATTGTCAGGAACATACGCCCCAATTCCAATGACACCAACACGGTTCATCTCATCACCCTAACTTTAATTATGACTAGGTCATAACATCTACTATAAACTAGTTTACAGCATGTCTTACAAAAAATGAAGGTTGAATACATAATTATTTGTTATAAAAAACAGGGTGACTTTTTTAGAAGATATACCAAAAGGGATTTTTCCTTTTTGAGTACAGCTAATGTAAGTCACCCAGTTATGCATTCATTTTACCCTTAAAACGTTGTTAATCCTGTCTTTTTTTGTAGACGAAATAAATATTTTTTGTATTCAGAGAAGTTCTCAAGGTAGTCACACACTGAAACCGTATAGTGAGCACCTTCATTTTCCCAAAGAGAGTTAAAATAATGGCTAACATCTTCCACAATCTTTGTATGATTATTCCCATCTATTTTCAAAGACGTGTCAAGGTTAAAATCATCTAAGTTTCGGCGTGTAAAGTTAGCAGATCCCCCGATAATCGTACTGATCTCTTCTCTTTCAATCAATATAAGTTTAGAATGGTATTGTTCGTCGTTGGTGTTATACCACTTTATTTGTAGATTCTCATTCCCATACTCTTCTAAATCATTAAATAAAAACATATCAAACACGATAAACTCTTGAGCTTCTTCGATCATCTCTATAACTCGGTCGAAGATTTGATGATTACGAATAACTTCACCGTCCTTTTCATATGTAAGATCCGTAAGAAACTCAACATTTTCCACATGATGAACCTGTCCTTCATAAGATATACCTTCGGGAAGAGGTTTGTATAAACCATATACTGTGTATGGAACGACCGTAACCATTAGTAAGATGATTAACCCCCAAAAAAGCTTCTTAAGCATTCTAACCAACACCTAAATTAAAGTTTAATCGTGTTAGTTTATTAAAGAATAATTAAAATCATTACTAAATATTGGAGAACGAACTGAAATTCCTTCTCTCACTTTTTTCGGATATCAATACGTCTGTAACCTTTGAAAACATCGGTCCTTTTTGAACTGCTTGAAAGAATTGAGCCATTTGCTCTTTTGAACCTTCCGCATCAATTTCAACTGACCCATTCTCAAGGTTTCGAACCGTCCCATGAATGTTGTATTTTAATGCCTCATGCTGTGTGAAATAACGAAACCCAACTCCTTGAACCCTGCCATGGACGATTGCTTGATAGCGTACCATTTATTAGCCTCCTATTATGTAACAATTTTCTTAAGCTTAATAAAGAAAAGAAAAAAGAACAAACCTCTTAAGAAGTTTGTTCTTATTAAATTACATAACAAATTGTGTGAATCCCAAAATAAATAAAACCCAAATTCCGATCATCATATGTGAAATGGACACACCGACAATGGAACGCTGACGAGCAAACATCCAGCCCCAAAACAGACCAGGGATAAAAGCAGTTAGTGCAAACCAAATGTTAATATGAGAATGAGCCATCGCAAACAACAAGTTTGAAACGACAATCGAAATAAGAACTTTTCTTTTTGTGTTTGGCAGAAATTTATATAGTGCAGACTGTAATCCAGCTCGAGCGATAAATTCTTGGACGATGGAAAATAGTATATAAATGATAACCGAAAAAGCAAACATTGGGTACGAGAAGCCAATGTCTTCAAAGGTCGCCTCCAAATTGAACAATGGGATGTGTGAAAATGCTGGAATAAAGGTGATTAATGCCCATTTTAAGATGAAGAAAAAGAGCAAAATAGGACTGGTTAATAATATTGCTTCTTTGCTGTGCTTTTTCCAATGTTTAGTTGTGACCCCAAACTCTTCAAAGGAATATCCACTTTTTTTCATAATAATTCCCATCATAAGAGCAAAACCGACAATCAGTGAAACATCGACGTACGTCGATACGCCTATAAATTCAACTAATTGGGTAAGTGAAATTAATAAGAGAGTATAAATCGACAGCACCGTTAACAAAGAAATAGTAAGCACTCCTAAAGCTTGATAAGTCTTCTTTTCCTCTGATTTCCGAGCAATAAAATGTACATTTTTTTTGTTTAGTTCACTAGATAGTTGAAAAGCCACTTTATTAAGAAGTGTTGCTTGAAGATCTTTATAGTGATTTGCAGCAAAAAGCATAGCAATATTTATTTTCATAATCGAAGTTACCCCTTGAGAAATAGCAGATTGTTGTTGCTGCCCAGCCTGCTCAAAAAGCGCACGATCTCCAAATACCTCCCCTGGACTAAGAGTAGAAATCAAGTGTTTCTTTCCAACTTCACTATCATTTTTATATAAAAAAACGTTCCCAGCCTCAATCAAGTAGAGAAACTGACTTGACTCCCCTTCATTCATGATATAGTCACCTTGTTCATATTGAACAACCTCTGAAAATTTACGCAGCGTTCTTATTTCGATTTCTGTTAAATCATTTGTCAGATGATTTTTTTGCATCTCTGTGTAGACATCTCTGTTTGTATTTATCATCTGATAGTCTCCTGTAGTCTTCTTTAATAGTTATCATTATACTAGATGGTCAGATAGGTTTGAAGCAATGGGAGGGTGTTAATATTTAGTAACTAACCTATCATTTTAGCCCTTTTGAAACTAACAAAAGCCCCTTTAACCAAATTACATATACTAGTCCATGCATTATTTATTTAAACTCATATAGTAAAACTAGCTCTACCTTAAATGTGTAGAGAAAAATATTTGAAAGGGGAAATTAAGTATGTCACTTAATAGGAATTTAGGGCTGGAGGATCTTTTAAAAGATTTATTAGATAAAAGAGATAAGAAAGAGGATAAAGATCGTAGTATCAAGGACATTCTAAAAAAGCTTCCTCCAAACTACCCAGTTGACAGAGTCTTCTTAAAAGACCAATCCGTCGAAGTAGACGCTTTTTCTAATCTTTGTGATAGTGTAGCTTATTTTATTGACGATGATGGTGAAGTAATCGTGTTCGATGTAAATAAAATAACTGGGCTAGCTTTTGGAGAAGATTTAGCTCCTAAGTATTAAGGACCTTTTTTGGGGAAGAAAGAACACTCTTCCCCCCTTTTCATACAATTTGGAAATTTCAATATCAGGTCATTGCTTTCTTACTCTATTGCGCATGTATGTATTATTCATATGTACTGTAACAACCAAAAAAGGAGATACAGATTAAGTACCTCCTTTTCCTCCAAAAATTCCTTATCACCCAGTACGAATTCGCTTCCTATTTGAAGGCTCTTCCTCCTGCTGCTCCGCTAATTCATTACGTTCCCCACCGTCAGAAAGTTCTTCCGAAAATTCATGATCATGCTGCAACAAATGTTCTAACGGTTCATCGCATACATCTTTCTTATCTTCCATCTATATTCACTCCTTTTCCTTTTAGTGTTTTGTTAAATTTTGTTGAGCCATCCGAATCATTTCTTTTACCATACTTCCACCAATTTTTCCGCCAACTTCACCTGCTTGTTTAGAAGTTAGCTGGCCATTGTCCCCTTTTTTTAGTGGTACGTTTAATTCTTTTGCTACTTCATACTTAGTATCATCCGGGTCAGCTGAGTGAAACCCTTCTCTCGCCATGACTTGTCCTTTGAATTCCTTTACTGCTTTTGCGGACTCAGGTACAAGCAACCTTTTTCTGTTTGCCATTTTAGTCATCTCCATTTCTATTTTTATTTTTTCCAATGCTTTAGAAAGTGTTGCATAGTAGTTATTACCTTTGTTAAAAGCCTTTGTAGAGCAAAACCTAAAGAAAAAGGAGGGTGAGCAATGGACAAAAAAGATCAGTTAAATAATGAGGATACGAAATACCGCGGTGGCCGTTATCGGACAACTGATAACCATATCCCTAAAAATGTACGCGATCAATTTTTTGGTGATGTTCTGAAACAATCAAGAAAAAATAAACGAAAAGGTGATTCAGTTATTTTAAACTGAATCACCTTTTCGTAGTGGTTAATGAATGTTTTTCCCATAAAAAATTTCATCCATCTCTGTCGTGAGCTTTGCTGTTATTTCGTTGGCTTCTCGAGGAAGAAGGTTTCTCTTTGTTGTACCAAATAAATAGTTATCTAAATCAAATTCCTTTCGTTTGCATTTGGTATGAAAGATGTTTTCTTGATAAATATTTACATCAATCATGTCGTACATTTTTTTCACTTCATCCGGTATGTAATTTTGTATGGAGTTGATTTCATGGTCAATGAATAACTTTTGACCTTCAATATCTCGAGTAAAGCCTCGTACTCGATAATCCATCGTCATAATATCTGTTTCAAAGGAGTGAATCAAATAATTTAATGCTTTTAATGGAGAAATCTCCCCACATGTTGAAACATCAATATCTGCTCTAAATGTACTAATGCCCTCAACCGGGTGGTATTCAGGATACGTATGAACGGTTATATGACTTTTGTCTAAAGATAGAACAACGGACTCCGGCAACGGTCCAGGAGATTCATCGTACGATTCAGTCGGCACTTCAACAACGGGCCCTTCTGACACTAGTAAAGTAACACTTGCTCCTTGCGGGACAAAATCTTGCTTTGCCACATTTAGAACATGAGCCCCGATGATCTCTGTCACATGTTCAAGAATTTTCGTAAGACGGTCGGCATTGTATTGTTCATCGATATATTGAATATAAGCTTCTCGCTCTTCTTTTGTTTTTGTATAACAGACATCGTACATATTAAAGCTTAATGATTTTGTTAAGTTATTAAATTCGTGTAACGTTACACGTTGCTCAGGTGTAATGCTCATTGAATAAGGTCCCCCTTATTTTTCTTGTCCTATGCTTGTCATTTTTAGAATACCCATCTTTCTTAATCTAAACCATATTAACTATTACAATTGTAAATAATTTACTGATGGGTTTGTTCTCTATTCGGAGAGACTAAAGTTTGTCTAGAAAAGCTAAAGGAGTGTCTAAATGAAAGCTGTAACCTATCAAGGACCAAATAATGTTGCGGTCTCGAATGTGGAAGATGCGAAAATCGAGAAAAGAGATGATGTCATTGTAAAAATTACAAGCACAGCTATTTGCGGATCTGACTTGCATTTATATCAAGGAAATATCCCTTTACCAAAAGGATACAGCATTGGCCATGAACCGATGGGAATTGTGGAAGAAGTCGGACCAGACGTGACAAAGGTTAAAAAAGGAGATCGTGTTGTCATCCCCTTTAACGTTGCTTGCGGCCATTGTATTTATTGTGATCATGACTTAACAAGTCAATGTGACAATTCAAATCCTCATTATGACTCTGGTGGATATTTTGGTTACAGTGAAAAATTCGGTAATCATCCGGGTGGGCAGGCTGAGTATTTGAAAGTGCCGTTTGGGAATTATACGCCATTTGTAATTCCAGAATCGTGTGAGCTAGAAGATGAATCATTGTTGTTTTTATCAGACGTATTGCCAACAGCTTATTGGAGTGTCGAACATGCTGGCGTAAAAGAAGGAGATACGGTTATCGTCTTAGGAGCAGGTCCCGTTGGACTCATGACGCAAAAATACGCCTGGAGAAAAGGGGCAAAGCGGGTAATTGCCATCGATTACCTTGACTACCGTCTACATCATTCAAAGAAAACAAATAATGTTGAAACCTTTGATTTTACAGAATTTCCTGATATGGGAGAACATTTAAAAGAGATTACCCAGGGCGGAGCAGACGTTGTTATTGATTGCGTTGGAATGGATGGGAAAAAATCACCTTTAGAGTTTATAGAGCAAAAATTGAAGCTACAAGGTGGAACTTTAGGTCCTATTCAAATTGCAACGAAAGCCGTTCGTAAAGCAGGAACCGTTCAGCTAACGGGAGTATATGGGGCCAATTATAACAATTTCCCTCTTGGTCCATTCTTTTCACGAAATGTAACGATTAAAATGGGTCAAGCTCCTGTTATTCCAATCATGCCAACTCTCTACGAACAAATTGTTAATAACGAGTATGACCCGCGCGAAATCATTACACATAAAGCGAAATTAGATGATGCGAGTGAGGCTTATAAAATCTTCAATGACCATGAAGATAATTGTATTAAAGTCGTCTTAAAACCATAATAAATTGCGCACTGAGTTTACAACCAGTGCTCTTCTTTTTTTCTTCACATTTCCTTTCATTATTGAATAATTTGGCTGTAAAAAAGGAGATGAAAATAATTATGTATGGATACGAACTAGAACAGATGCCTCACGGTAAACTTCCTCTTTCTGCTAGAGAAAGACAGAAGACTGCACCATCTCGAAACAACGACTCAAACCAATTACAGCGCATTTGCCAGTTGTTCCACCATTCCCTCGTAACATTCCAAACGAAAACTGGCTTCTTATTTGAAGGCATTATAACTGGTACTGATGATGAAGGTGTCTATGTATTGCTTTCTACTAACGAACAAAAGTATGTCTCATTCTCTTCTCTCACGACTATCATTTATCCTTATTATTAGGTAGAATGTTTATTCGATTTCCATTAATTCTAAATGAAACATTCCAACGTTGTTCTCTTCATATAAATTTGTGATAGATGTTGAGTAATTATAAATCCTACCTTCAAACTGAAGCCCCTTTTCCGGTACAACAACATGGAAGATCATTTTGTAAAGCAAGGTTGTGATCCTGTGGTAGTCTTCACTCCTCACTTTAAAATCAAATGAGATTTTGAGGAAAGAGCGGTTCCCTTTTGAATGGATCTGCTCTAATTGAAAGCTAGTAGTAGGAATACTTACATCATCTATTATCACTGTAACCATCTAGTCTCACTCCTCATTTTTGTGGTCAATTTTTTTCGTTTGCTTAGTTCTCATCTAAATGCAAAAATTGTGTAATTTCGTCTTCTTTTTCATTGACTACTTGATTCCCTAAGTCGATGAGTTCATCAACAAATTTAACTTCATCAAATGGCATCTCACTTCCTAATTGTTTATTTAATCGAAGGTATTGATGTTGTAATAATATTTCACAATGATAGGAAATGGATTCAGAAGACAAATCCAACGCCAAATCAAGAAGTTTCGGCTGTACTTTCATCGTCATGAACCGAAAAGGAAGCCATTTTTTAATTCCCCAATATTTATCTGGTTCAATGTTATATTCTATATCCTGTTTCCCTGTACCTATTGATACAATTTTGAGATCCTTTAATTCTTTCTTGAAAAAATCTATTCCTTCTGTAATACACACTAACGCTGGATTGTTTGCCCATAACCCTCCGTCGACAGATAAATATTTATTTTTTATATTATTTGGAGGAAAGTAAACAGGCGCAGAACATGAGGAAAGAACAGCATCCCATAATTTAATCGACAAATCATCACTGCCTGGGTGTCCGTAATTGGTCCGATAAACATACGGTTTTCCATGTGTCACATCAACAGCCGGAATAATTAAAGGCTTTTCGATATCAGCAAGTGTCTTTTCTCCAAATACCCCCTTAAAGTATTGACGTAAATCTTTGTCGCTGTATACACTTTTAAACAAACCGATCTTCGCTTGTCGCTTGAAGACTTTTTTCCCGAATTTCTGGTAACTCTCTAATAGCTCACTCATGCTCTTTTCAAGTGCAACAGCAGTAGCAATAATCGAACCTGTACTAGTTCCTGCTACTAAATCAAAGTGAGCAACTATTGGCTGATTGTACTTCTCTTCAATCGCTTTTAAAATCGCTACTTCAAATACTCCCCTAATGCCACCGCCATCAAGACATAATATTTTCATGGTCTCACCTAATTTATCATCGTTTTAGTTATAGCATGTACGTTCTTTTACGTGGATATAACAATCGATCCAAATGATAACAATTCTATAAATGGATTGGGTCGTATAGTTCAGAATGAAAGAGAGAAATTAGTATCGAAGGAGATGATGAAAATGGATGCAAAAGAGCCGGTTGAATATGACCGTTATACTGCTGCAGATTTGAGTCCAGAGTTGTTGCAGCGAATTGTTACTCTTGAAGAAGAGATAAAAAATGCGACAGAGAAAGACGTCGTATTAATTGCTTATGAAGAAAGTCAACATAATCCAACTTAGCATTTAAATAAGTTAAATAGAAAAGAAGTGAATCAAAAGTCCGAAATGACTATTGATTCACTTTTGCTTTAAAAACTGTAACCTGCTCTAAGCGCATTTGGTGTTAAAATCTCTCCACCAAGAGCAAGGGACGCTTCATTCGCCCAATATGGACTACGAAGCATTCCACGGCCTACAGCAACAAGATCTGCCTTCCCTTCCTTAACAACCTTATCACTATATTCTGGGTCTTCCATACGTCCAACGGCAATAACGGGAGCGTCTACTGAGCGTTTAATCGCTGCAGCAAGATCCACTTGATATCCTTGGCCTGAATAGTCGGGTCCATTGTTGCTTTCCCCGCCAGACGAGATATGGAAAACATCAACACCCGCTTCATGGTATTTGTTTACTAAATCAATTGCATAGTTAACATCATAGCCATTCTCATCATATTCTTTCGCGGATATTCTCATAATGAGAGGCATTGATTCAGGCATCACTCGACGTGCCGCTTGAATAATTTCGCGCCCGAATAAACTGCGATCTTGACCATATTTATCCTCTCGTTGATTCGTAAGTGGTGATTGAAACTGGTGAATTAAATAACCATGAGCTCCATGAATCTCAATGGTATCAACACCAGCAGCAATAGCTCGCTGAAATGCTTGTTCAAATTTCAGTACCATCTCTTCAACTTCTGTAGTCGTTAGTTCACGAGGAGTATTGTATTTTTCTGAAAAAGGTGTGGATGTAGAAGAAACAGGAACCTCTGCATCTTCCGCTTTACGTCCTGCATGAGCAATCTGAATGCCTACTTTTGCACCGTAACTTTGACAAGATTGAATAATACGCTGGAAAGCAGGTATATGATCGTCTGACCATAATCCTAAGTCAAAATCTGATATTCGACCATCTGGCTCAACATCCGTCATTTCAATAATAATTAAACCAGTGCCTCCAATCGCCCGACTTGTATAGTGGCTAAAATGCCAATCATTCGGTACGCCATCTTTAGCTGTTACCGAATACTGACACATTGGCGGCATAACAATTCTATTTTTTAACTTTAACCCCTTAAACTCAAATGGATCTAATAATCCCGTCATCGTAGTTTCTCCCTTTCTAATTCTTTTTTGAAACAGCAAATTGATATACTTTTACAGGATTCACAAAAAATTCACTAGAAATGCTACCAAAATGAATAAATTCATCCGTGTTATTGTGAAATTCTACTGCTGCTTCATCTTTCCATTCTTCGACCATAATAAACTTAGTAGGGATTTTGGTGTCTTCGTATAGGTGATATGTAATGTTCCCTTCTTCTGCTTTTGAACTTTTGATTAAAGGCTGGATTTGCTCTAGAAATCTTTCCCGTTTTTCTGGTTTAATATCAAAATAAGCATGAATAACAATCACAAGAATGATCCCTCCAAATTTGTAAGATGTTATGTAACAATTCCACTATAAACATGAACAACAACTATAGCAAACAACTTGCTTTTTTATTAAAACCGACCGAATAATTAAACAAACGTTTGATTAATTTTGTCGTAATTACACTAGTTATGTTATCTAGTTAACAAAAAACGACACACCTAGACTTTTTTAAACAAACGTTTGATTAAATAGCATTTGATTTGAAGAATCTCGACGATTGTAATAAACCATTGTTTGTGAAAAATCCCCGCAATCAATGCGGGGATTTTCTTAATTATTGATTTCCTTTTTTAATCCACTCAGCCACTTGTACCGTACGCTTCGCTTGGTATTTAGCTGCTTCTTGAACATCTTCTTGCATTTTTCCATCTTGACCTACAGTAACACTTGTTCCATATGGGTTTCCACCTGCTGCAAAAAGCAACGGATCTGTATATCCTGGTGTTGCCACGATCGCTCCCCAGTGATACATCGTTGTGTAAAGAGATAAAATCGTTGCCTCTTGCCCACCATGAAGGTTGCTTGCTGATGACATCGCACTCACTGCTTTGTTTGCCAATTTCCCTTCAAACCAAAGGCCTCCAGTTGTATCAATAAATTGCTTCATTTGAGCAGCCATGTTTCCAAAACGTGTTGGCACACTGAAAATAATTGCATCTGCCCACTCAAGATCGTCTAATGTTACTTCTGGTACATCCTTTGTTTCTTCAACATGTGCCTTCCAAGCTGGGTTTGATTCGATTGCAGATTCAGGAGCTAGTTCAGGTACTTTAAGAACTTTCACGTCTGCACCAGCTGCTTTTCCACCTTCTTCAGCCCATTTTGCTAATTGGTAGTTTGTTCCTGTAGAACTATAGTAAATAACGGCTAATTTTACGTTTGACATGTTAATCGTCTCCTTTTCATTTCCATTTGATTGACCAAATAATTTCTTAAAAAAACTCATTTTTATTCCCCCTAATATGTACTAATGCTAGAACGTAAACACCCCCTGTTTCGAATTTCATTACACTTAATTCATACAATCTGAATTTGAGATATATGATAAAATTTATTTTATCTACCTTTTTAAAAAGGTCTTTTTAATTCAAACTGTTTTCCTAAAGTAGCATAATGATTGCCAGCCAACCGGCTTACTGGTTTTAGTATATTCACATTAATTTCTCCATTCTCATACAAATCTTCTTGTATATGATATTGCACGATTCTACCTATTAATAAATCGCAAGTTGGCTCACCATCAATTCCACCAAGAGGAATAGCTCTTTCTAACCTACATTCCAGACGGACCCTCGCTTCTTTAATACCCGGCACATTTATCTTTAAACTATCTATTGGCGTTAAATTCGTTATAGATACTTCACTTTCCTCTGGAGGTAGACTTTTCGCTGTTTTATTTATCTCTTCTATATACGTTTCATCACTTATATGAACAACAAATTCCTGAATGTCAATCGCATTTCTAGCAGTATCTTTCATCTCCCTTTTTTCCGTTGTACAGAGATAGAAATTAACGGAGGGTTTGATGAGATAATATTAAAATAACTAAAAGGAGCGCCATTTAAAACATTCGAATATTTTGAAACAGTTGTGACGAACGCCACTGGCCGAGGGATAATGACTCCAGTTAAAAAATGGTAATTTTCTCTTTCACCTAAATTATTAGGATCAATTGCCTTCACTATTATACCTCCTTTCAAAACTTCTCAAACATGTAATTCAAATAATCTTAATTCGAGATATTTTTTTAAAAAAAATTAAAGTTTTTGTGCATATAACCCTAATTTTTTTAATTGCTCAATTAATTCTTGTTTTTCTTTTAATTCTAAGCCTTGAAAAATCCCATGGATGGCTTCTTTATGCTTAGGGAAAATTTCCATCATGAACTGTTTTCCTTTGTCTGTGATGGCAGCATAGGTAACACGGCGATCATTTGGACAAGGCTGTCTTACTATAAGTTGTTTCTTCTCTAGTTTATCAACAACATACGTAATACTACTACTTGCCAGTAAAACCTTTTCTCCAATCTTTTGAATCGGTTGATTTCCCTTGTTATAAAGCAATTCTAGAACCCCAAACTCTGTCGGGTTTAATCCATAACTTTTTATATCTTCCTCAACCCTCTTTGTTACAGCTTGAATAGCTCTTGACATTACAACAAATAATTTGAGGGATTGTTCTTGTTCTTCAATATTATCATTGAATAATTTCATTTTCTTCATTCCTTAAGAAAGTATCTCGATTTCGAACTAATTATATAAAAAAATTTTCTACTGTCAAATCTTATTTTATCAATCCTGTACCTTTCTATTAGATATAGTAAACATCCGCACCATTTTTTGTTAAAATAAAAAGAGTTTGTTGAATACTAAAAACTTTTTTAAAGGCAGTGAATATATTTATGAAATATTTCAAACCAGATTTTGAACTAAATCACTTCTCAGATATTACATCTGACTGGTTACAAAAACAAAACATTAAGACCATTTTCTCTGATTTAGACAGTACACTTGCTAGCCATGATCGTCAGGCAGGAGATGACCTAAAACAATGGATTGCAATGTTAAAGCAAAATAACGTAAAACTTATCATTGCATCTAATAACAGTCAAAGTAGGGTTGATTTATTTTGTGAACCTAATGGAATTATTGGATTTGGCAAGTGTAAAAAACCGGCAGCCTCAGAAATTAACAAGCACGTGTCTGAAGTGGGTGCTACCAAGGATACAAGTCTTTTTTAGGTGATCAGTTATTTACAGATGTCTGGTGCGGGAAACGAGCAGGAATGCGAACTGCATTAGTCAAACCAATTGGACAAGAACATGAGCCCATTCAAATTGTCCTAAAAAGGAAACTTGAACGTTGGATTAAAAGTCGTTGGTAAACAGAATAGGTTATGTAATTGTGTGGAAAATTAACCTTATCGCTTAGTAAGAGGTGATTTTAGTTGATTTTTATTTACAATTGCTATGCCGGGACACATTCATCTGCCTTATGTGCAGCTTACCACCTAAAAAAAATTCCGAACGATCGTGTACCTACTAAAGAAGAAATCTTAGGCATCGACACATTCAACAAACTATCCTCGAAATCAATTGGCAAGTTGATTTATCATGGAGAAGATGATGATAATAATCAGGTCTTTACGCTTGGTAGAGGATTATCTAATAAGATGGTAACAGCAATGAGTGACCTTCTACGTTTATTAGAGAATAGTGGGTATAATCATGAAAAAGTGATCTGTTCAAATGCTTCTCCAACTGTTCCACTTGAGATGACGTTTGGAGGCCTTTTCTCTCATAAACTTCACATTGATTTCATTGGGATCCCATTGCTTGTCAAAGGCGCACAAAAAACGTTTCCTAATATCTCGAAATTGGTAAAGAAAACAAAGCAAATAGCAAATGAGTCAACAAATCACATCGAAGTGCTTGAAAATAACGAGTTAGAAGTAAGCAAATTAGCTAATATCATTTCACGGCATTAGGTAATTTTTAACTCAAAAGGTCGATCATTTGTGCTTCACGAACATATCTTTAGGGATGTCTCAAAATGGACTTTTGGGACATCCTTTTTTCTTGCGATAATTCGAGAAAAATCACATGAAAACCCTTCCTCAAAGTTATACTAAGACGGGAGGTTATCCACAAATGATACATATTTTCCTTACAATCTTGCTATTTACACCCATTAGTGACTTAGCTGATGATTTTACCGTTCTATATGAAAACGAACCCATTGCAACTGTTCACCGATCTGATTTTAACAACGAGACATTAGGAAAAGAAATGATTGATTTAGAAAAGTATAATCACTTTGTGAATCAAATTGATCAGATAACATTTCAGCCTCCAGTTGATGCCAAAATAGACAAGCTTGGTAACATTGTTTCTGAACAAGTTGGTCACCAACTTCACAAATTAGAATTTAAAAAACAGTTCTATTCCTATTATTATGGGAGGGGTCCTTTAGAAATTAGTATACCTAAACAAACGTTACATCCCCGTGTTGACAGCGAACTTTTGTCAGATATTCGTGTCAAGCGAATTGGTCAGTATATTACCTACTTCAACAATCGAAATAAACCACGTTCTCATAATATTAAGCTGGCGACTGAGGCGATTAACAACCAAGTCATTTTTCCAGGAGAAACCTTTTCTTTTAACAGAATTGTTGGAAAGCGTACGAAAGAAAGAGGATATTTGCCTGCACCAGTTATTGTTCGGGGAGAGCTGTCGGAAGGAATTGGCGGAGGTATTTGTCAAGTCTCTTCCACTTTATATAACGCAGTTGATCATGCGGGCTTAAAAATAGTTGAACGTTATTCTCATAGTCGGCGAGTACCCTACGTTCCAAGCGGAAGGGATGCAACGGTTAGTTGGTATGGACCTGATTTTGTATTCCGAAATGAATTAAATCAGCCTATATTGCTACAAGCAAGAATTTACGGTGGACAAATGAGTGTCATTGTACTTTCATCTGACTCTATTGCCTTTGAAAAACGAAAAGTTCCAGGAGCTCCCAAGAAATTGCCTAAAGAAATTCATAGTGAGGCGAAAAGAAAACACTAAAAAGTCTACAGAAAAAGGGTTACCCACCTTTTTTCTGTAGACTTTCGTATTTAACATCGTATGCTATTGAATCAAATTTAATGGTAGTGACTCTAATTTCCATTCACTTGTTGGGGATTCTCTTTTTACTCGAAAAGTATAAAATGAACCAACTTCTCTTTTATTTTTTTCTTTAACAAGAAATGAGAGAGGTAATTCATATACAAGTGGCCCATCGACAGTAGGAGTGTTTTTCTGTTTTGCCAGTCGAATGGATTCAACTTGCTCCAATAACTTTACTCCATCTCCAGTTTGATCATGATAGATATGAGTAAGCAAATCCAAATCTTGTTGATTTAACGCAACAAAAAACAATTCAACAATCTGTTTAGGTTCTAATTGCTTAATATATGGCGTGAGCAAGCCACCTGCCTTGTGTACCATTACTTGATGTGATAGATCAAGACTCTTTGAGCGATGGGTCGTACTATCCTTAAAGTGGATACAAAAATGTCCTGGAAAACTGTTAGCTAAAGCTCCTCCACCGTGAGGCATACCGTGCATGGACGCAGCGATAACATAATCTTCATAGTGAATAAGAATCGCCCGTCTTTTCCAGCTCCACTTACCGTCATAAATCTCTTTCATTATCTTCGTATCTTTAGTTGTCAGCGGTTGTACATCTGCATGACTTGAACCTGCTCGCCTTTGCGCCTCAAACTTTAATCCAGTTTCGATATCTGTAATGAAAAAGAGGTATATCGTGGAATGATCTGATTAACTTCCTCCCACGGTAAAAGGGTTCCGAAGTGATGTGTTTTTAGCCCCGTAAAATAATCAGTCAGTTTGTTTAAGATGTTTTTGTTCACGTGTAATTTTTGGTTTGTTTTGACATCATATAAGTCTCTATTTTCATCAAAAATTAAAATTCGAATGGTCTCTAGATCTTCCAGTAAAATGTAGTTATTAGAGTGAGGTACTTCATCCACTAATTGTACTTCTTCTGCTTGAAAAAGAGCTTGGACTATTTTTTCTGATTTAATTTTTAAAACTGTTTGGTGAAACGAGTGACTTGAAGATTTTACTATAAGTG
This sequence comes from Halalkalibacter wakoensis JCM 9140, assembly GCF_000513095.1. Taxonomy (GTDB): domain Bacteria; phylum Bacillota; class Bacilli; order Bacillales; family Bacillaceae_D; genus Halalkalibacter; species Halalkalibacter wakoensis. The sequence goes on along the minus strand of NZ_BAUT01000007.1, from coordinate 36,196 downwards.
ATACTTGACCTTCTCCACCGGCTGCATAAGTATGAACAGGTAGCCCTATCCACATTAACATCATGATTAATATTAGTTTCTTCATGGCTTTGACTCCTGTTTCTTTTCTTCAACTCATATATTCCTGGGGTGTTTTGCTTACTGAAGTGTCTCCATAATTAATTACTCAGGATCTCGTATATCCTCTAGTTGATTTATTAAGGCCGGGTTAAAAAGAGAACTTGTAAGTGTTTGGTTTGTTTCCACAGGTGCTCCATCTGTATATTCTTCAATTTCTTCCTCAATTTTACGCAAGTCTTCTTTCACCAGTTCTGTTGACTGATTAGCTTCTTTCAATTGTGTTAATTTATGTTGGAGCATTTTACGTGTTTCAATTAAAACATAAACATTTTCAAGTTTTTCAAAATAGGTTAGCGGTTGGTGATCCATTTTGAACCTCCTAATGATGTGTTTTTTTATAATTGAACAAGCTGTAAGACAATTTCATCTTCCAATTGTTTTGCTTGTTTTGTATCTAAAACATGATTGAACATGATTGAGAATATAAGAGTATCCCCCGATTGGTATCTACATAACCAGATAGTGTACTAACAGATGTAATTGTTCCTGTTTTTGCACGGACTTTTCCACTTGCTTCTGTTTGGCTCAACCTTGAATAAAGAGTCCCTCGATCTAAACGGTCTCTCCCGCCTGCCACTGGCAATGATTCCAAAAAGCTAGAGAACCACTGTTGCCGCTGAACAGCAAATAATAATTGAGTGATCTGATTGGGGCTAACGAGATTCACGTGAGAAATACCAGAGCCATCTCTCATTAAGATTTTTTCAGGGTTTATTCCTAGGTTGACTAATTCCTTTTTCATGCTTCCAGCCCTTTTTCCCAACTTCCTTCATTGCACTTTACCTTGCCCATTTCTTTTATCAGTGTTTCTGCATGGCCATTGTTGCTTAATTTCATAAATGGAATGAGTAGATCGGATAATGGGATTGAATGATGATTGGTAATACGTTTAGTCTTTTCAGGAGATTCCCCTCTTTTGACATCACCAATAAGCTTTATTCCGTTCTCATCTAATTTTTCTGTGAAAATGGATAGAGCGTAATTCGTTGGCTCCCAAACAGCAACGGTTTCTTTTTGTTCGTCTGCGTTAACAGAAATCGTTCCGTCTACGATGATTTTATTTCCACCATGCTCTCGTTTGAACGTTAGGTCCGTCTCTTCTTCTGCAGAAACGGTCTTTGTCTGGTTGATGACTTTCACATAGTCTGTTTTTGGTTCAAGCTGAATGTTAGCTTGTTTTCCTATCTTTTGATTCGGGCTTATGTTTAAAATTACTGATCCAGCATCATAATCTAAATCAGGAGAAACCGTTAAAGCAGAGATAGCAGAGCCATAACCGAACATTTCGTCACTCCACGGTAAATCAATTGAATAACGGATATCATCATACCAACTGTCATCACCAATCACATCTCCATCAATTGCTTTTATCCCGTTTTGTTTCATCTTTTTAACGAGCCTCTCTACATCACTTTCCAATAGTGTGGGGTCCCCTTTCCCTTGGATGAAAAGATTCCCATGTAATACCTCTTTTTTAACTATTCCATCTGTCCGTAAGTCTGTCTCAAACGTATAATCATTTCCTAAAGTAGCTAAGGCAACTGCTGCTGTAAAGAGTTTCAAATTAGAAGCTGGCCTCAACAATAAATCACCATTATTTGTATAAAGTAGTTCTCCAGTCTTTGCTTGGCGAACACTAATTCCAACTAATGCACCATCAAGATTTGTGTTTGTTCTTATTTTTTCCTCAATGTTCTGGCTAAACTGTGACATATGCGTTTGGGCTAAACTAAATGGCATTTGCCATAAGAAAAATACAATAGTTAGTGAAAGAAGAAATTTATAACGCATTTCATCCCCCTCTCTTTAAGTGATTTTCGTGCTGTTATTATTAGTATGCAATATGAGTGATAAACCAATTCTTATGAAAAATAAACAATATAAAATTGGACAAATTAATGATAGTACGTTTCTTATGACGTACACTTCTATATTTGGGCGGTGACTATAATGGCTGAAGATCAAGTAAGAGACCACATAACCATTGAAGATGAAAATGGTGAGATAAAAGATTATTCAGTGGAAGCGTTGTTCGATATGGAAGATCAATCCTATGCTCTTTTGACATCAAACGAAGATACCCTTTTAATGAGGGTTGAGGAAGAGGAAGATGAGCAATATCTTGTTGGCATAACAGATCCCGAAGAACGAGAATCGATTCTACATGCATACGAAATTGCAGTTGAAGCAAATCCAGCTGATGAATAAGGGTGGTTAACTATGAATAACAAAAAAAGCGATGTTCAAGACCATGTACGTATGGGACAAGGTGGTACAATGGGCTTATTTGGATTAACCGGTCCAGACGAAATAGCCGATTACACCCTATCACCTAAAAAAGACACTACTGGACAAATTGATCGTGAATATGATGGGGCTACAGCCACTTCAAAGGAAACAGAACAGAAGCCTGAATAAGACCGTAGAGCTGTGACATTACAAGTCGCAGCTTCTTTTTGATTGCATTAATTAAATAAACCATATTACAGTATGTGAAATTATACTTTTGTTGCTTGCTTCAATAAAGACATGGGTACTGGCTTGCTAAATAAAAACCCTTGACCTTCATGGCAATCGTGTTGTTGAAGTAATTGCGCCTGTCCTTTTGTTTCAATTCCCTCAGCAAGAACCTTTAGCTTTAAATTTTTTCCTAACCGAATAATCGTATTGACAATTTCGATATCTTTAGAATCCGATAACAACGTATGTACAAACGATCGATCAATTTTTATAATATCTAACGGGAAATGCTTTAAGTAATTTAGAGAAGAATACAGAGTACCAAAATCATCTAAAGCAACTTGAATTCCAAGAGACTTCAAGTCTCTTAATTGATTGATCGTATATTGCATATGATTCACCAACGTACTTTCTGTTACTTCAAGAACTAATTTAGTTGGATCAATCCTCGTCTCTTCAATAATTTCTTTGATTTTCTCCACTAAGTTTTTCTGTCTTAGTTGAACACTTGATAAATTGACAGAGAGTCGAATCGAAGGCATTCCTTCTTCTTCCCATTGTTTAATCTGCTCACAAGCGGTTCTTAATACCCACTCTCCTAACGGAATAATTAACCCTGTTTCTTCTGCAATCGGGATGAAATTAGCAGGAGAAATAACCCCCATTGTTGGATGAATCCAGCGAATAAGAGCTTCCACTCCCACTACTTCATTCGTTGAAAGCATAACTTGAGTTTGATAATGCAGCACAAAGGATTCTAATTTGATTGCTTGTCTTAATTCCTTCTCAATCATCATTCGTTTGGTTAGTTGATCCGCAATAACTGGTGAATAGGAAAGAGCTTGGTTCATTCCTTTTAATTTAGCTTCATTCATAGCGGCTTCTGATTGTTTAATTAGTTCATCAACATCTTCAGCATCATCAGGAAAACAACTCACTCCAATGCTAGTTGTAACGATAAACTCATGATCATGGCATTTAAACGGTGCAGACAATAACTCAATGATTTTCTCACTGTATGAGGGCATGGAGTGTTTTGATATCCCAGGGAGGGCAAGAATAAATTTATCACTGTTCCACCGTGTCAAAAGGGGAAATGGTGTTGGAGATACTTGCTGTAGGCGACTTGTCACCTCTTTTAATACGTTATCTCCAGCTGAATACCCACCAATATTATTAATTAAATTAAAACGGTTTAAATCGATAAAAATAAAGGCTACGGCCTCGTTTAATGTGCGTGACTTCTTTAACATTTCTTTAGCTGCAAGTTTAAATTGATTACCATTTACTAAGCCTGTTAACGAATCAATGGACCTAATTGTAAGAACTTCTTCTTTTGATTGCTTATAATCAATTGCAATCCCCGCAAGCTGTCCAAATTGATTTAACTCATTTAGTTCTTTTAACGATGGTTCTTTTTTTGAATAAAAATATAGGGCAAATGTTCCAAGAACCTTCTTCGTTGGCGAAAATATAGGAACCGACCAACAAGACCTCAACCCATAATCTAAAGCCAGCTCTCGAAAATCATCCCAAAGTACGTTCGTCTCAATATCTGAAACAATGATCGTTTCCTTTTTAAAAATAGCCGTTCCACAAGAACCGCTTCTAGGTCCTGGTTTAACTCCTCCAACAGCTTCTTTATAATCTTCCTTAAGATTTAAGGCAACTGGTTTTTCTAACCTATTTTTAGTTTGATCAAGTAATTGTATAGAGCAAATGGCTGTTGGCATATACGCTTCCACAAGAGAAGCAATTTCAATCAGAATACTTTCAAGAGTATCATTATCGGCCAACATTTTTACAATGATATGTTGCCATTGATTAGGTTGATTTTGATCTATTTTTGTATTCTCATTCATTAAAGTTCCCCCTCCATGATGAAAAAAGGCCTATAAAAAAACTATTCCTACAAAAGTGTAGAAATAGCCAAAAAAATACAAAATATGTATGACATTGGTAACCAGGCGATCATAGTATTGCTACCTTAGACCCTAAGCTTTGCGTCCTATCTTTTCAAATAGTTTGCCTTTTTCATATAATCATTCAATTGTAATAGTCCTAAAGCTATAGTATAACAACTTCTGACAAATTTCAACATTATTAAGAAGAATAAACAAGAGTTATAAATCCCCTCACTTCTACTTATACTAACTTTTACAATTACTCTCAGGTGGTGTTTGTGATGAATGACGTATCACCTTCAAATGTAGGACCATTTAAAATTGCTGCAACCTATATTGGAACGATCGTTGGTGCTGGCTTTGCATCTGGACAAGAGGTTTTACAATTTTTTAGTGCTTTTGGATGGTTAGGAATTTTAGGAATCTTCTTAGCTTCGACATTGTTTTTTATTTTTGGATATATGATCTTAATGATTGGTCGAGCTTTAAACGCTTCTGCTTATGTTGAAGTTGTTCGCTTTTCAAATGGCAAATTCTTCGGTGCAATTATTGACCTCATTATAACAATCTTTTTATTCGGTGCCCTTGCGGCCATGATAGCAGGAGCAGGTGCAATCTTTGTTGAGCAATTCCATTTATCCTCTTGGTGGGGAACGGTTTTAATGGCTCTCTTAGCTCTGTTTACCGTTATACGTGGTATGAATGGGGTAATAAATGCGATTAGTTATGTCGTCCCCCTTCTTTTAATAGCTGTCCTTTTTATTTCTATTTATGGAATTTTTAGAAGTCCAGTGACGGGTGAGGACATACAGTTAACAACAATTTTAGTTGGAGCTGCTCCTAACTGGATTATTGCAGCGTTAAACTACGCTTCCTTCAATCTAGTCATCGCTGTTGCTATTTTAGCTCCGATGGGGGGAAGTGTAGAGACTAAACGTAATCTCTTTTTAGGGGCTTTATTAGGGGCATTAGGATTAGGAATTGGTGTTTTAGCCATTTATTTCAGCGTCCTCTCTAACATTACAGAAGTATCAGCCGTAGAAGTTCCAATGATTTACATCGCATCGCTTATCTCACCAGTAGTTCAATTACTATTTGCGATCGTTTTGCTTTCAGCTGTTTTCTCCACAGCCGTAAGCAATTTATATGGCTTTGCTTCCCGAATAACATTTGTCGATCAAAAGTATCATCTATGGATCACTGTTGGAACTACGTTGGCAGCTTTTATCGTAAGTCAGGTTGGTTTTTCAACTTTAGTCACATACCTTTATCCGGCAGTTGGATATGGAGGGTTTATCTTTTTTATTGGATTGCTTTATGCCTGGGTGTTTAAACGAGATTTACTATCCGAGCAAAAAGAAAGATAACAAACTGGTTTACATCTATACTATCAGTTCTCTACAAAAAGGTTGTCCCTATAGGACAACCCCTTTTTTTGTTAAATCGAAAGCTGACTCGATAATGTAAACATATTTGTATCAATTTCATGTGGTTTAGTGAAAATCTCATCAAATGAATAGTGAACAAGTTGATTTTTCTCAATTCCAACCGCTAACCCAGATTTGCCATCAAGCAACAAATCAACTGCATACGCTCCTAAACGACTTGCTAACACGCGGTCAAAGCCCGTCGGAGAACCTCCTCTTTGGATATGACCAAGAACAGTTACCCGAGTTTCGAAATTGGTTTTTTGTTGAATGCTTTCTCCAATTTCAACACCTGATCCGACTCCTTCTGCAACGACAATAATGCTATGTTTTTTTCCACGTTTGGCACCACGCTTCAATCGCTCAACAATATCATCCATATTATGTTCAACTTCAGGCAACAAAATCGTCTCAGCACCGGCTGCTAACCCGCTCCATAATGCAAGGTCACCTGCATGACGCCCCATTACCTCAATAACATATGTTCTTTCATGCGAACTAGCTGTATCACGAATCTTATCAATTGAATGAATGATTGTATTTAAAGATGTATCAAATCCAATTGTAAAATCAGTACCAGGAATATCATTATCAATTGTTCCAGGCGCTCCAATTGTTGCGATCCCGTGCTCTGAAAGCTTTTGAGCACCTCGATAAGATCCATCACCACCAACTACAATCACGCCTTCAATACCATGTTTTTTTAATTCTTCAACAGCTTTAAGCTGCCCTTCCTTTGTTTTAAACTCTTCACTTCTTGCTGTGTAAAGCATCGTTCCACCTCGGTGAATGATATCACCAACAGAACCTAAATGAAGTTCCTGGATATCTCCTTCCATCATACCTGCATAGCCACGATATACACCAAACACTTTGCAGTCATGGTATATTGCCTTTCTTACCACTGCGCGAACAGCAGCATTCATCCCTGGTGAATCTCCTCCGCTTGTTAATACAGCAATTCGTTTCAACATTCTCACCTCAACAATGTAATTCACTATCTTTTAGCAAGTATTTCATACTTTTTACATCATTATACGTTCAGCCTTCTTTAAGGGTAAAGAATATTAGTTTACATAATAATATTATTATTGACAACATTAAAAAACGACGAGATTATTTCTCGTCGTTTTTTAATGTTGTATTAATTTCTTCTCGAACTTCTTTAACGGTTCCGACCGTAGCGACATCAAGAAGGAAAGATCCATTGCTGTATCGATCACTGTTCCTGTAATTAGCTGGTTGGAAATCTTCTTGATGATTTTTCTCCGTCACAGCCACAAACGTTTGATGTTGATGAGTGACCTGTTTACACGCAATCACTCGATGTGGATTTGATTTTAATTCTCGTAACATGACAAGTCCACGCTTAGCTCTACTCGATTTGTCAAATTCAGTAATTGGAACTTTTTTGACTGCTCCACGTTGAGTCATAATTATAAATTCAACTTTTTTATTTTCACTTGAAAATGCTGATGCATCGACAACATAGTCATCTTCTTTTAAGTTGATTACTTTAACTCCCGCAGCTCTTTGACCAACTAAGTTAATTTCATCTTCACTAAGCCAGAGACCGTAGCCTACGTTCGTTGCAATGAATAATTCTTCTTTTCCATTCAAAAGGATAACTGAAGCTACTTCATCGCTCTCTTTTAATTTTAATGCCATTAATGGTTTTGAGAACCTTTGTGCTTGGTAAAGGGATAACTGCGATTTTTTTGCCATCCCAAACTTCGTAATAAATAGCAACGACATCTCATCTTTAAATTCTTTAATAGGTAACACCTTGATAATTTCATCATCGGAATTATAGCCACTTACAAGGTTTGCTACATGTTGTCCGTTATCTTTCCAACGAATATCTGGAAGTTGATGGACAGGTATATATAAATAATTCCCTAATTTCGTAAAAAGCAATAATGTTTCTGTCGTATTCATTTCAAAATGACCTAGAAGGTAATCTCCTTCTTTCATACCTGGATTTTCTCCATTTGAGGCCGCATACGAACGTACGCTCGTTCTCTTAACATACCCATCTTTTGTCACAGTAACCATGACATCTTCTGAAGCAATGAGTACGTCCATATTAATTTTTATTTCTTCAATTTCTTCTTTGATCACGGTCCTGCGAACATCTGCAAACTCTTTTTTAATCATTTGAAGATTCTTTTTAATCACTTGAATTAATTTCTTTTCGCTATCAAGAATGGCCTCTAGTTCATGAATTCTTCGTTCCAATTCAGCTGCTTCTTCTTCAAGTGTTGTAATATCTGTATTCGTCAAACGATACAATTGAAGCGTAACAATCGCTTCTGCCTGAGCTTCTGTAAAATCAAACTGTTCAATCAAGTTATCTTTCGCATTTTTTTTATCTTTTGACGCACGGATCGTTGTAATCACTTCATCCAAAATAGAAATGGCTTTAATTAACCCTTGGACAATATGCTGACGGTCAAGCGCTTTTTGCAAATCATACTTCGCACGCCTTGTAAAAACGAGCTTTTGATGATCAATATATGCTTGTATTAATGCTTGCAGTCCCATTAATTTCGGGGCTTTGTTCGCGATAGCAACCATATTAAAATTATATGTAACTTGTAAATCTGTATTTTTTAATAAGTAGTTTAAGATCGCATTTGCATCCGCTTCTTTTTTCAACTCAACAACAATCCGTAACCCTGTTCGATCCGTATCATCACGAACCTCAGCAATTCCATCTACTTTTTTATCAAATCGTAATTCGTCCATTTTCTTAACTAGATTTGATTTCACAATTTCATAAGGAATTTCTGTTATGACAATTTGTTCCCGTCCTCCACGAAGTTCCTCGACTTCTGTTTTGGCCCGTACAACAACTTTCCCCTTGCCTGTTCGATAGGCTTGTCGGATACCATCAATGCCTTGAACAATGCCTCCTGTAGGAAAGTCTGGACCTTTTATAACCGTTAACAGGTCATCAAGCGTTGTGCCGGGCTTCTCCATTTGCATTATGACACCATCGATAATCTCTCCTAAATGGTGCGGAGGAATATCCGTTGCATAACCTGAGGAGATACCTGTTGAACCATTAACAAGTAAGTTCGGAAACATCGCAGGTAAAACGACAGGTTCATCTTCTGTATCATCAAAGTTGGGAATATAGTCAACTGTATTGCGATCAATATCGCGCAAAAGCTGGGAGGCTATTTTGGATAATCTTGCCTCTGTGTAACGCATTGCTGCAGGTGGATCTCCATCAATCGATCCATTGTTTCCATGCATATCAACTAATAGATTTCGGACCTTCCATTCCTGACTCATTCGAATCATTGCCTCATACACAGACGAATCCCCGTGTGGATGATAATTCCCGATTACGTTACCAACTGTTTTCGCTGATTTACGAAATGGCTTATCTGCTATGTTTCCATCTTTGTACATTGCATATAGGATACGTCTTTGCACTGGTTTTAACCCGTCTCTTGCATCAGGAAGTGCACGCTCTTGAATAATGTATTTACTATAGCGACCAAATCGGTCGCCGATGACATCTTCTAAGGGAAGGTCTAAGTAACGCTCTGTTTGTGCCAAACTTACTCCTCCTCAATAATTGCTATGTTTTCATTTTCTAAGATGTTCGAGTCTTCTTCCATTCCAAACGCAACATGAGACTCAATCCATTTCCTTCTCGGTTCCACTTTATCACCCATTAAAGTCGTTACCCGTTTCTCTGCCCGTGCAGCATCATCAAGTTTCACACGAATTAAGGTTCTTGTTTCTGGATCCATAGTCGTTTCCCAGAGTTGCGTTGCATTCATTTCACCTAGACCTTTGTAACGTTGCAACGTATAACCGCGGCCAACCTTTTTTGTTGCCTTATCAAGCTCGCGCTCATCCCATGCATATTCGATCACTTCTTTTTTGCCGCTGCCTTTACTTACTTTATAAAGTGGAGGTAAAGCAATATATACTTTCCCCGCATCAAATAATGGCCTCATATAGCGATAAAAGAACGTTAACAAAAGAACTTGTATGTGAGCTCCATCCGTATCTGCATCGGTCATAATGACGATCTTATCATAATTCACATCAGACAAAGTGAAATCAGAACCTACCCCCGCACCAATTGTATGAATGATGGTACGAATTTCTTCATTTTTCATTATGTCCTCTAACTTTGCTTTTTCCGTGTTAATAACTTTTCCACGTAGTGGTAATACAGCCTGAAACTTTCGATCTCGCCCTTGTTTTGCCGAGCCTCCTGCAGAATCACCCTCCACTAAATATAATTCATTTCGTTGTGGGTTCTTTGATTGTGCCGGAGTAAGCTTCCCGCTTAATAAAACATCTTTTCGTTTGCTTTTTTTTCCATTCCGAGCATCTTCGCGTGCTTTTCTTGCAGCTTCACGAGCTTGAGCAGCTTTTATCGCTTTTTTTATTAACATTGTACTGACATCTGGATTTTCTTCAAAGAAATAGGAAAGTTTTTCAGATACAACAGCATCAACCGCTGACCGCGCCTCTGGAGTTCCGAGTTTTCCTTTTGTTTGTCCTTCAAACTGCAATTTAGCCTCCGGAACACGGACAGAAATAATTGAAGTAAACCCTTCGCGAATATCTGATCCGTCCAGGTTTTTGTCTCTCTCTTTTAATAACTTAACCTTCCGAGCATATTCATTTACAGCACGAGTCATTGCTGCTTTTGCACCAAGTTCATGTGTTCCGCCATCTTTCGTGCGCACGTTATTTACAAAAGACAGAACATTTTCTGTGTACCCATCGTTAAATTGAAAAGCAAATTCAATCTCAATGTCATTTTGATCTCCAGAGAAAAAAACAACAGGACTTAACGTTTCTTTGTCTTCGTTTAAATATTCAACAAATGCTTCAATTCCATTTTCATAATAAAATTCTTCCTGAGATCCCTCGCCACGTAAATCAACTAATTCAATTTTAAGCCCTTTTAACAAGAACGCTGCTTCACGTAGACGCTCGGTTAACGTTTCAATGTTATAAGTGGTAGCGCTGAAAATAGTTCGATCTGGTTTGAAGTGAATCGTTGTTCCTGACTTACGAGTGCTTCCCGTTTTCTCAAGACCTGTAACTGGCTTTCCGCCATCTTCAAATCGTTGTTTGAACACTTGGCCGTCTCGTTTAATTTCAACTACAAGCCATTCGGATAAGGCATTAACGACTGAGGCTCCAACACCATGAAGTCCTCCACTGGTTGCATAACCACCTTGACCAAACTTTCCCCCTGCATGTAGTACAGTAAGAATCACTTCTGGAGTCGGCTTTCCCGATTTATGCATTCCTGTTGGCATCCCGCGCCCTTCGTCGCTAACAGAAATACTATTGTCTTTGTGAACCGTTACATTTATGTATGATCCGTGTCCGGCAAGTGCTTCGTCAACGGAATTATCAACTATTTCATAAACAAGGTGATGAAGGCCTCTAGCATCCGTACTTCCGATATACATTCCCGGACGCTTCCTTACCGCCTCTAGTCCTTCTAATACTTGTATCGCATCATCGTTATAATCCAAATGTTGTTTCTTAGCCAAAGTTGCTACTCCTTTCAACATGCTACGCTCAAATTGTAGCACAAACGAACAAACGTTTCCTTTTTCTCGAACAGTGCCGCTTTATCTATTGTAGCGGTTATTTCAGTATTCGCAACATCTTTTCAATAATCCTGCATTTTCTTTAACATTCTGAAAAAAGAAATACGATATTGGAAATCTCTAGCTACACTTGCTTTAACAAGAGCACATCTATACTATGATCTTGTCAAAACAAATGTTTTGTATTTATGCTAGAAGAGGAACAAGAGACGAAAATCTTAACCATTTTCATCTCTTGGTTGAATACTTTTATTTCCATTTTGCATGTTCTACTTTAATACAACGGTTCATGACTGTTTGGACACCATTAGTTGTTAACAATTCATAAGCCTCTTCATTTTCAAGCCCTAGTTGTGCCCAAAACGATTTAGCACCAACTTCAATCGTCTCACGCGCCACCTCAGGTAAAAATTCACTTCTTCTAAACACATTTACTATATCGATATCACCCTCTATTTCCTTAAGGGAACCTACTGCTTTAACTCCTAAAATTTCATCGGCCGTTGGATTAACAGGAATAATCTCATATCCTGCCTTTTGCATAGCTTCAGATACCATATAGGATGTGCGCTCTGGGTTTGGCGATAACCCAACGACAGCAATTCGCTTACTTTCATGCAACAACGTTTTTATTTCGTCATTATTAGGATATTGTATGGGCATTTTATTCACTCCTTATTTATTGAATCCATTCATCCCTTTATTCTAACACTCCATCAACACTCAAGAAAAAAACTTTTTATCAGAATAAATCATCACAAAGGTTAGAATACGCACTCCTTTTATGTTTATCCATTTAATAAGTTACAGACGATATATTAAGCGCTTACATTTACTCTGTAAATTGGTATGCTGCTCCGCTTAACCACTGTCCACCGTCAAGGGTGATACAGTCCCCATTTATATATTTCGCTTCCTCTAAAAAAAGGAATTCAGCAACGCCTGCTACTTCATCTACTGTTCCAAACCGTTTTGCCGGAATGCTGTTAATTAAATTTCTATGCATGTTTTCATTAAGTATGAGCTTTTCTGTCCCACCTGTGTCCTCAATTGGTCCTGGGGCTATTGCATTTACACGAATACCATATTTTGAACCCCATTCAACAGCAAGCGTTCTTGTCATGGCCAATACACCTGCTTTTGCACTAGCTGAGTGAACGACCCCCGGACCGGCTGTCCATGCATATGTTGCTACCATGTTAATAATACTACCTATTTTTTTCTCTTCGATCCAATGTTTCGCTACAGCTTGTGTACAGTACCAAGTTCCGTTTAATACAATATCAATGACTGAATTCCAGCCATTTACCGTAAGCTGTTCAGCTGGTACGAGAAAGTTTCCTGCAGCATTGTTCACTAGATAATCAATTCCACCAAACTTTTCTATCGTCTCTGTTACCATTTGATCCACTTGTTGAATGTCCCTTACATCCATAACAAAAGGAAGTACTTGCCCATCAAACGTTTCAATTTCACGTCTAGCTTGTTCCAACTTTTCTTGATTACGTCCACTGATCGTCACATAGGCTCCTTTTTCTGCAAATCTTTTTGCCATTGCTTTTCCCATCCCATTGCTACCACCTGTTACAATTACTATTTTCCCTTTCATTTCATTTCCCCCTTAAGATTGATCATATGAGTGAATGATCATTCACTTACTCTAATCATACCACGTCCTTACTTTCCAAAAAATAGTTTTATTTCAAAACAAAAAAAGACGCCCAAAAGATCATCAAGACTTTCGGGACATCTTTAGTCCTTTAATTCCCATTTTTAAATGGATGTAAAAAGGCGTAAATGGAACGAAGACAAGGTGTGTCAATCGTATGTAATTTAGCATTTTTCAAAAGATATCCTTGAATGCTATCTAATTCAATTCTTAATCCTTTTTCTAAGTCTCGATGCATGGAAGAGGTCATCTCAGGCGGTAGATCTTGAAGCTTCGTCATGGTCTCTGTAACTAACTCTTGAGAAAGATTAATCTTATTTGCCATTCCGACAACAACGACTTCTTTAATCAGTTCTTTCAAAAATTCAATCATAACAGGATCTTGTAATGCAACTCCAATTGGTTGTCGCAAAACGGAAGTAACTCCACTTAATGTGGTTAAGAACGTATACTTTTTCCACATATCCACGACAATCTCTTTCGATAACGTACTAGGAATATGAGCTTTCTCAAAAGAAGTAAGGACTTTTTGCAAGAAATTCTCATCGCCTTCTAAAATGGATCCAAACACGATGTGATGCAATTTGCTCGTATGAACAATATGATTGTCATTATTCAGTGTTGATTCAATATAGCAAATTCCTCCTAAAACACGATCTTGTCCGAACGTTGATGTTAATAAATCCAGATGCTCGACTCCATTTAAAAGCGGAAGGATTTTTGCTCCATTTTCAACTAGTGTGGCAAGCTCTGGCATCGCAGCTTCTAAGTGATAATTTTTTAAAGCAACGATCACAAGTTCTGGCTGTTGAATATCCTTCGCTTCGGTTACGACATGTGGATGTACTGAAAAATCTCCATAAATACTGTTTACTTGTAATCCTTGTTGTGTTAACTGTTCGTATCTTTTTTGTCGAACCAAGAACGTAACAGCTTCTCCACTTTTTGCAAGCTTTCCTCCAAAATAACCTCCCACTGCTCCTGCTCCAACGACAACAATATTCAATTTCCATTCCCCTTTCTCTTACAGTTGTTTATTTGATTGAATCATCTTTTCGATAAATAGATCATGAGCTCTTGATACAAAATCATGCTTTCCTTTAATAATGGAAAATTTTCTAGTGAATTTTCGATTTCCAATATTAATTTCCTTTAATTCCCCTAACTCAAGCTCTTTCCGAACGGTTAAACGTGAGATCATGGCAATACCAAGGCCGGCTGATACTGCCTCTTTAATTCCTTGACTGCTGCTAAAAACAAAAGAACGTTTCACTTGTAAATTAAGATTTTGAATAAGTTGATTGCTAAAAGCTCTTGTCCCTGAGCCGCTTTCTCGCAAAATCCAAACTTGATCATGTAAAAGGTCAGGAGCGACCATTCGAATTTGTGCTAATGGATGACTACTTGAAGCAATAATAATCATTTCATCATCCATAAATGGGACAGCTTCTACTTCTTGTTCAGATACTTCTCCTTCAATTAAACTTATATCTAATTCGTTTGAACGAGTTTTCTTTATAACCTCTTCTGTATTCCCCACCATTACTTCAACGTTTACCTGTGGATGTTCTTTTGCGTATTCAGCCAGAACTCTTGGTAAAATATACTCACCTATTGTGAAACTAGCTCCAATTTTTATGGTACCTTGAACAATGTGTTTCTGATCAGCAATTTCCTGTTTGGCTTCTTCATAAAGCGCAATGATTTTTTTTGCTTTTAAATAAAACATTTCTCCAGCAGCTGTCACCTTAACTTGCTTCGGTGAGCGTATAAACAAGGTGGTCTCGAGTTCACTTTCTAAATTTCTAATGTGAAGACTCACATTTGGTTGAGATAAGTTTAATACTTTTGCTGCTTTTGAAAAATGGCGTAACTCTACTACCGTTACAAAAATTTTTAAATGGTCAATATGCATAAATCCACCCTCATTTATCGCTTGCATCATTCTATCTTTAGCATACCAAAGGTTTTATAAGCTGACCACGATTGTTTCGCTATCGTTGGGTGTTTACCTATTTTTAGTTAAACTGGTTACGTGCCCAAGCAAATTGTCCTCTCCATCATAGTGTAAAAGTATAGCAACTCAAAAAGGAGGTTTTCCATTATGAGTTTCTACGGAGCACCTATGCATGGCTATCAAGCAGCACCGATGTATGGTTATCACGGTACTGGAGGTAGTGGCTTTGCGCTAATTGTTGTGCTGTTCATCCTACTCATTATTGTAGGCGCAGCATACGTTAAATAATGAATCCAACTCAACCCCTGCTAAAAATTAGCAGGGGTTTTTAATAAGAGTTCCTATTAAATAACGTTAAAAAATGATAAAATAATAGAAATATTTTGGAAAGGACTGACAATATGCATCCACATGTAAATAAAAATGAAGGTGTCTTTCCTTCCGTATGCTCACTTGATTGCCCTGACCAATGTGGTCTCTTAGTACATAAAAAAGCCGGAAAAATTGTAAAGATTGAAGGCGATCCTGAACACCCCGTAACCAAAGGAGCCATTTGTAATAAAGTTCGTCATATGACTGACCGTCTCTACGACCCCCATCGTCTTAAAACTCCATTGAAACGAATTGGAAAAAAGGGGAGGGGAAATTTGTGCCGATTTCATGGTCGGAAGCCATTGCAGAAATTGCAGAAAGATGGTCGAATCTTATTGCAGATAATGGTCCTGAGTCCATCCTCCTTATAGCTTTTATGGGAATATGGGAAATGTGAACGCCGAAGGAATGGATCGTCGTTTTTTCCATCGTTTAGGCGCAAGTCGACTGGAACGCACCATTTGTCAAAGTGCAGGATCAGTTGGCTATACCTACACAATGGGCGGCGCTTATGGGATTGATCCTGAAGAGACAACAGAAACGAAGTTATTTATCTTATGGGGGATTAATGCTGTTAGTACAAACATGCATCAAATGATGCTCGCTCAAAAAGCTCGTAAAAACGGGGCAAAAATTATTGTCATTGATGTCCACAAAAATCAAACAGGGCGAATGGCCGATTGGTTTATTCCTATTGCCCCTGGTACAGATAGTGCGCTCGCTCTTGGGATCATGCATGTTCTATTTAGTGAAAACTTAGTCAATGAGGCTTTTCTGAGAGAATATACCGTTGGATATAAGGAATTAGAAGAACATGTTCGTCAGTATGATCCAAAAACCGTCTCACACCTTACTGGAGTTTCTGTCGAAGACATTCTGAAACTAGCTCGAATGTATGGAACGACCTCTCCTTCGTTCATTCGAATTGGCAACGGGCTGCAACATCATGACAATGGTGGAATGATTGTACGTACGATCTCTTGCTTACCAGTCTGACAGGAGCTTGGCTTGATAAAGGAGGCGGTGCTATTAAATCAAATTCCGGATTTTTAACCCATAATACTCATGCACTACAACGGCCTGATTTATTAAAAAACAAACAAACGCGTTCATTTAACATGAATCAACTGGGCACCGTATTGCTAGAAGCCGCTCCAGCTGTTCACTCTCTTTTTGTTTATAACTGTAATCCAGCTATTGTCACACCTGAGAGCAATAAAGTTCGCCAAGGTTTAATACGCGATGATTTGTTTACTGTTGTTCATGATTTATTTTTAACTGAGACAGCCAAGTATGCTGATATTGTCTTGCCTGCAACTTCTTCTTTTGAAAATACTGACTTTTATACATCTTATTGGCACCATTATATTCATTTGCAACAGCCAATTATAGAACCTTATGAAGAAAGTAAGTCAAATTCAGATGTGTTTCGCCTATTAGCTAGAGCAATGGGATTCGAGGAAGAAGCCTTACTAGAATCTGATGAAGAATTAATTCGTCAAGCAGTAGATCATAAAGGGAATATATCATACTCAACCATTACCTATGATCAATTGCTAAAAAATTTATATGTAAAGGCAAATCGTGATGCTTTTTCGTTATCGTCACTTCCGACACCTAGCGGAAAAATTGAGTTATATTCAAAGACTATGGAAAAAGAGGGGTACCCTCCTCTCCCCACTCATATGCCATTAGTTCAAGAAGAGCACTTTCCATTTCTTTTTGTACCAGGTCCGAATCACAATTTCTTAAACTCAACGTTCTCTAATAATCAAAAACACCGAGAACTAGAGAAAAATCCAATCGTTCATATGAATGAGCGTGACGCTAAAAAGCTTGATATTGATGATAAGGAATTGGTTCGAATCTGGAATGACCGTGGTGAGTGTCAATTAACGGTTTCTGTAGGAACGAACGTTCTTCCAGGCGTTCTTGTTACTCAAGGTTTGTATGCAGATCTGGCTGGTGACATGCATCTTGTGAATGCACTAACACCGGATCGGTTAGCTGATATGGGTGGTGGCGCTACCTTTTTTTCTGGAAGAGTAGCCTGTGAAAAAATGACCTAAACGATTATTAAAGAAGAAAAACCCGTACTCATTTTTTATCATTCACCTATTATAAGCATTGTTTCAAAGGTCAAGTTCATTCTTTGAAACAATGCTTTTTTATCATATTTTGTAAAGACGTTCATATACTTGGACAAAGAGTCTTTACAGGCTACTTTCATTTTAACGAACGGTGGTGCTCAATTTGAAAATCATTTCATGGTATGCTCATAAGGAAAACAAAAATGAAAAAAAGAATCCTGACAAACCTTTAGCAAAAGCTCCGCTTAAAAGTATTTTTAAGGTAAAGAAAAGCGACTAATCTAACCGAGAGACATAGCTATTGCTATGTCTCTTTTTCGTTGTTGATCAATTGCGTCGTTTACTAAGCATGATTCAGTTCAGAAAGACCCGTTAAATAGACTATGACACCTTTACGTCCTAAAGTTTGAATCGATTGAATTTTTTTGTAAACCTTCTCAATATGCCCCCTTTCCTCTAAAGTGCTTAACACCTCCTTAACAGTTGCTTTTTTATTTGTTAGTGGAGAAATTAAAATATCTTCCTGAACAATTCCAAAGCGCTCTTGCAAATAATGTTCAATCAAAGAAATGACCCCTTCCTATTCCTTACTTTATTATCTTATTTGAAATCTTACATTCTATAAGTATGTCTTCTCAAACAATTCGTAAAGTTATCTGTCACAATAATCGTGCGGATTCACGCTTTGGACATAATTTGGTTAAATACATACCGGCTTCTGTCATTTAGTTTATGTTCTCCCTTGTTCATGATGATCCTCTTCAAAGAAAGTTCATCATATTTTAACAATCATAAAAAAAGAGGTAACAAGAACCCATAGGCGTTGTACCTCCTTGCAATGAGAATAACGGAGAGCTACGGAACGAACATGGCAGAACGCACGTTGCTTTAAAATGATAAAGTGTAAGAAATCAGAGCTTTTAAGGGAAAGGCATAATAGAGAAGACGTTTGAATGGTAAAATAGGAGGGTACTGATACCTTGTTCTGTGCACTCTTAAAATAGAATAAGTTAGAAATGGAGTATTAAGGAAAGGATGATCTTGTGATTGCAGTAATATTTGACTTAGAACTGATCAAAAGATTTCGAAAAGGACAACCAAGTGAAATTGTTGAGATTGGAGCGTGTAAAGTAGATCTTAGCAACAAACAAATTGTGGACCAGTTTCAACAGTACATTTCTCCTAAACGAGGCAAAATATCAAAAAGTACACGAAAGTTTATAAAAATGAGTGAGGACGATGTAAATAAAGCTGTTTCGTTTGAAGAAGGAATTTATTTGTTTACCGAGTGGCTTGGTAAAGAGTACTATTTATGTTCATGGGGAAAAGACGATCGTGCTCATTTCATCAATCAGTCTGTTCAAAATAAGATCAACCTCTCCTGGTTGCGAAATTATAATGATATTCAAAAACCAATAGGAAGATTAATCACTCCAGACGGAAATCAACAACTTGGGTTAAAAAATGCATTATCTATTGCGGGAATTGAACCAGTTGGAAAAGTTCATCGGGGAATTGATGATGCGATCAATACAGCAAAACTTTTTATTAAATTTCTTGACAAAATTGACTTAAAAGAAAATACCTTATCAGAGGAAGAAATTGCTCAACAATACAAAAAGTATAAACGTTCTAGATTTCGTCATATAGAAGATAAAAAAGCACACTCTCAGCAAAAGCCGAGAATATAACCGTTTTCTTTATGAAAGGAGACGGACCTGATGCTACCTATTTTTGAACGAGGATCGCACGTGGTTGATTCCCTGTTTTTATCACCTGTCCATATTGGAGCCTTATTGATTTTCATTATTCTTGTATGTACTCTTTATTTTTTTCGCCATTTGGCTATTATGAAATCGCTCGGTCGTTACGGCCTAATAAGTGTGTTAGTCATATCTGAACTAAGCATAATCCTATGGACCTTCTCTGTCGGGTTATGGGATATTCGTTTTACCCTTCCGTTACAACTTTGTACAATTAGCCTGTACATTTGCACGTTCATGCTTATTAGGAAGAGTTATCGACTGTTTGAAATTGTTTATTTCTTTGGATTGGCCGGAGCCTTTCAAGCCTTGATCACACCTGATTTATTTTATACGTTCCCACACTTTCGATTTATCCATTTTTTTCTAGCACACTTTGCTATTATTTTGTCTATTTTGTATATGGTATGGGTGGAACAGTTTGTTGTTACGTTTCGTTCTATGCTCAAATCGTTTTTAGTTTTGAATGTAATAGCAGCCATTGCTTTTTTAGCCAATTTGATGACGGGAGCCAATTATATGTTTTTAGCTAGGAAACCAGAGAACCCAAGTATTCTAGATGTTCTCGGGCCTTTTCCTTTGTATATATTATCTTTACAGGTAATTGCCTTTATTATGTTCTTAATGCTTTACCTGCCTTTTCTTATTCTAAGAAGAAACTAGCAATCAGAAAATGATTGCTTATGTTTCTTCTCTTCTATTCGAGAATCGCACCTCTTCGTTGAACCATTTTAGCTGTTGCTAAAGAAGGAACCGTTCGAATAACGTCTGTCTCTTCAATCCAGACGTTAACGAAATCTCCTTCTACGATCTTACTAGCAGCAAGTACATCATTCTTTTCATCAATTATGATGCATTCTCGTATATCAACATATAATTGATTATTCAACAATAACCAATGATCTTCTACGTTAAACACTTCTCCATGAATATCTGGTTTTTCATACATTTTAGGTACCGTTCTTTGTTTTGTTGAGGAAAAGAGATGTAGAATAATTTCAGATGTTTTCTTTAATAAACCAACCATTTGCTCACCTTCTTAAAACTGTTTATAAATAGAACGAATCGATTCGACAAATCGTCACAAAAAAGTGGAGAGAACATTTTCAAACGTTCTCTCCACTACTTCTAATGTAAATCAAAATGAGATAAATCAAACTGATTATTGTTGATATAGCTCTGTACAAAAGTTGCTTCTTCATTAGATAACTCTTGAAGTTCTTCCCCGCAAACAATTGCTGGCCCATACAATGCTTTTACTTTGTTGTTTTTAATTTGAACTCCTTCTTCATGACATACAAAACCGAATCGTTTATTCTCTAATATAAGACTCAGAACGTGTGCTTCTCCCTTAAAATATGCCTGTGGTTCAACATGTAAAGCGGTAATGAAACTATCCTCTCTAGGATATATCTCAACAATACGCATAAGTTTCACTCCATAAAAAATAATAGTTGATAATATACCCAAAAAAACAACAAATAAACATTTTAATTAAAATTTATAGAGACGGCGATATTTTTCTTCCAAATAACGGACGAGCGGAGCTGCATCAATCCCTCCACCCGTAATGTCTTTTATAATTTCGGCTGGTTTTTTCATTTTTCCATGTCGATGCACTTTCTCTGTTAACCACTGACGAATTGGAGCGAAGTTGCCTTCTTTTACTAATTGGTCAAAGTTTGGAAGATCTTTTTCCATTGCCTCTTTGATTTGTGCTGAATAGATATATCCTAATGCATAGGAAGGAAAATACCCGAATGCGCCAAATGACCAGTGAACATCTTGAAGTACGCCTTCTCCATCATGAGACGGGCGGATCCCTAAATATTCTTCCATTTTATCGTTCCATGCCTGTGGAAGTTCTGCCACTGTAAGTTTATCTTCCATTAATGCTTTTTCTAACTCATAACGTAAGATAATGTGTAAGCAATAAGTTAACTCATCACTTTCAATTCGAATCAGTGATTGCTTTGCTTGATTGACTGCAAAATAAAAATCTTCTAACGACACATCATCAAATTGACCTGCTGAATGCTTCTTCAGTACATCATAATTCCGCTCCCAGAATCCGATGTTTTTACCAACGAATTTTTCCCAAAAAAGTGATTGTGATTCATGGATCCCCATCGAGGTTCCATCCGCTAGCGGTGTCCCGATTAATTCCTGTGAAATGTTTTGTTCATATAATGCATGTCCGCCTTCATGAATCGTTCCAAATAAGGCAACACGAAAATCATTTTCATTGTACTTGGTCGTAACTCGGACATCATTTGGATTTATTCCAATTGCAAAAGGATGAACGGTCTCATCTAAACGACCTGCTTCAAAGTCATATCCAATTTCTTTTAAAATATCTAAGCTTAGAGACTTTTGATTTTCTTTAGGAAACTTTTCAAATAAAAAATCAGTCTTTGGTTGATGATTTGATTCCATTACTCCTTTTACGAGTGGGATGAGTTTCTCACGTAATTCACCAAAAACTTTGTCAATGGTGTCAACAAAAACACCAGGCTCATAATCATCCAATAACGTATTATAAGGGTGTTGTTCATAACCCCAATACTGAACGAATCTTTTTTTAAATTCCACTAACTTCTCTAAATTAGGGCGGAAAAGTTCAAAATCAGCTTTATCTTTTGCCTCTTCCCAAAGAGATTCAGATTGAGCTTGGAGCATGACATACTCTTTGTACTCTTCTTTAGGTATTTTTGCATTTCGTTCATACGTTTTAAAACATTCATCGATGGTTTTCTGCGTAATGTCTGACAGCTGCTTGTATGTAGGTTTCTTACTTAATTCCTTTAAATAATGCCCCATTTCTTCAGATGTTGACATGGCAAACACGTCTGCCGATAATGTACCAATGACTTCAGCTCGCTCAGAAACCCCCTTTTTCGGTGCACCAGTTCGGGAATCCCAAGCTAAAACGGCAAGTGCTTGACCATAATCTTCAATTTTTTTTACATATTGTCTGAAATCTGCTTCCAATTGTTGAATTTCTTGAGACATTTATAAATTCCACCTTTTTCAAAGTTTTTTACCTACTTTATTTCGTCATGCGAATTGTTATTCCCTGCAACAATAGAAAATTTCCTGCACGTATGGTATTGTGTTTACTATGTAAGGAGGGAACCGATTATGAATATAACAATTACGGATTCTGCAGTTTCATTATATATAAAGGAAATATCATTAAAAAGAGGGGATTCTCTTCGTCTTTTTGTACGAATTGGAGGAGTCGGATCAGGTGGTTTTTCTGTTGGTGTTAGTAAAGAAGATCCTACCCCCACATCTTACAAAGTAGAAAAGTCTGGTATTACCTTTTTCGTAAATGAGGATGACTTTTGGTATTTAGATGGGATGACCATTGACTATAATGAAGATTTGGGATATGTAAATTTCTCTAACCCTCATATAGCCACACTTGATCATCCGGATAAAAAATAAACATAAGAAAGCCTTGCTACTTGAATAAGAGCCACTGAAAAAAGTATTCTCACCTTTTTCAGTGGCTTTATCCTTTATTCTTTAGCTTCCTTTAACTGATGATCTGCTTTTGCCAATAGTTCTTTTGACATTTCAAAAAATGTTTGATCAACACCTGATTGATGCGCCATTGCCTTATGAAGCTGATCCTTTGCATCATTTACAGCATTTGTAGCTGCTTGCAATTGTTCATCATCCATCGTTCTTGTTGCTTGTCCAACCATATGCTCAGCCGACAACACCGACATTTCAACTTGCTTAATGTCATTAAAACCTGATTTCTCTGTCATACTATGCTCCTCCTTTACGAGTAACAAACTTCAATTTCAGGTTGTCCATATGAAAGCAATTCATACTTGTACGTGTTAAAAAGAAATTTATTTAATTTAAGCATATTCTTTTCATAAGCGGACAATATAATGAGCGAGGAGCCATTGCTTCTCAATCATTACACAGTCACAATATCCAATGAGGTGATTGCGTTGTACACAGTTCCGGAATTTCTAGAATGTTCTTTGTAACATACATGAAATGAGGGGTGTCTGTGAAAGACAATAATCGTTAAGGCCGCAGAAGAATTACTAAATAGTATATGTTAGCGATTTTTATCAACTCTAATGAGGTGGTACCATTGAACAGGAACCGAGATTTTCAAACATGTTCTTTGTAACATACATGAAATGAGGTGTCTGTGAAAGGGATAAATCGTTACGACCGCAGAGGATACTAATAGTAAGGAAAATCGATTTTATCACTCTATAGAGGTGATTCTATTGTACACGATCCGTATATTTCAAACGTGTTCTTTGTAACATATATTGAAATGAGGGGTGTCTGTGAAAGACAATAATCGATACGGCCGCAGAGGATAGTTGTTGGGTAATGATTATGAAGGGATGACCACGTTTCCGTTGGTCATCCCTTCTTTTTTTCTATCTCGTTAATAAAAAACAAGATCTATTCACAAATTATCCAGAAAATTTACTAATCACATTCCTTAATAAAAACTAAGCTAAAAGATTACGGTAAGTGAAATTGTTTTTTTAGACGAGATGAAGGTATTCTCTTCATCCCAATAAATGCTTCAAAAGAAGTCCTTTACTTTTCTTTACGCGGTGGACGCGGTCCAAAAAATTGATAATAATCCACTTTCAGATTTCCATTATATAATTTCCGTTTTTTCGTTGCTTTTTTTCCATAAAGCTCTTCAAAGCCTTCATGTGATGTAAGCATGTAAACAGACCACGTATCTAATAAATCAAATGTGCGCCCCATATCTATATACATGCGCTCTACTTCGTCACGCTCACCTAATCGTTCTCCATATGGCGGATTTCCTACGAGTATTCCATATTCACCGCGATGCCTGAAATCTTTCACTTGCATTTGTTTAAACGTAATCAAATCTCCGAATCCAGCTTCCCTTGCATTATTACTTGCAAGCTCTACACTGCGATGATCAATATCCGTCCCTAATATATCTAATGGTTGATCATAATTAGCCACGTCTTCAACTTCCTGGCGAGCCGTATCCCAGTGATCTTTTCCAATCCAATGCCAGTTTTCGGAGACGAAATCACGATTAAAGCCAGGGGCTATATTTTGCCCAATCATTGCTGCCTCGATTGGAATAGTACCTGAACCTGTAAACGGATCTGCAAATGGGCGGTCTGGCTTCCATGGCGTTAACATAATCATGGCAGCGGCTAGCGTTTCTTTAAGAGGTGCTTCATTATGTAGATAACGATAACCACGTTTATGTAAGCCCGTCCCACTTGTATCAATTGTTAATGTCGCCACATCTTTATGTAAGGCGACTTCAATTCTGTACAAAGGACCATCTTCATCAAACCAACCTCTTTTGTAGCGTTTCTTCATGCTCTCTACGACTGCTTTTTTGACAATCGCCTGGCAATCAGACACACTAAAGAGCTTAGATTTTACGGATTTTCCTATGACCGGGAACTCTGCATGAACAGGAATTAAATCCGCCCAGGGCAATGCTTTTGTTTTCTCAAATAATTCATCGAATGAGAATGCCTTAAATTCTCCAACTTTTAATTTAACGCGATCAGCCGTACGAAGCCATAAATTCGCTCTAGGAATCGCAGAAACATCAGCTGTAAACGTCACTTTCCCGTTTTCTACTTGTACATCTTCATATCCTAAATCTTTTACCTCACGAGCAACAAGAGCTTCAAGCCCCATTGTCGCCGTTGCAATTAGCGTCACTTTTTCCATTATTTACTCCTTACCAAACAGATTGCTTTTATTATACGATTTCTCGAGTATGATGACAAACATCGACAAATAAAAAAAGCCCCTAAAAGGGGACACTCATAAAACCATCCATTAACCATTCGATAAGCCATGTTCTGTTCCTTTGTACTGCAAACGGTGATGAGCCTCGTACTCCGGTGGTAATCATCTATCTACAAGAGATCAGTCTCTTGTTCTTCTTAACAGTTCAATTTCCGTATGAGAAGATGCCCCTACCATATTTTGGGTTTCTCGCTCGTGGGGTTTACCTCGTTCCACTCCATTCGTTTCCAAATGGACTCCGTCACTGTGGCACTTTCAAAGGTATCACACCATATCCGAAGACGTAGGTGCTTCCCTTGCCGTTAGTCCAGTCATAACCAGACTACCCTAGCTTATGAATTGGCTAGGCACGATCACTACGGACATCGCAGTCCGTGCGAGCATGGACTTTCCTCTACACGACAAGCGTGCAGCGATTACCTGAATGCTTAATGTTGTCATGAGCGACAAGGATCAGTATAACCTGTATCATCGTCAGAATCAATAGCCAAATTCGACTTTATTTATTTTTCCTTATCGCTTGTCTAGCTAATGAATCAGCATTTTTGTTCTGATTACTCGGAATCCACTTCAAAAAAAACAAATCAAATTGATCGATACGTGTCAGTGCTTTTTCTAAGTATAATTGAAAACGTTTATTTTTCACATAACGTTTCTCAATCGCATCATCTATTAACTTTGAATCCGTTCGAAAAGACACCATCTTTAAGTCACGTTCAACACATATATCAAGCGCTATAATTAATGCTTCATATTCAGCCTCATGGTTGGACATAGTGCCTAATGGAATGGCATGGTTTTCAACTTGCCCATTTTTATAATTGATAAATACCCCAGCCCCTGAAGGTCCAGGATCCCCAGCGCTTGCACCGTCAATGTATACATCGATCATAAAAGATCCACCTACTCGTACAATTTGCTTCCGAATACTTTTTTCTCTAAATTCGATAACCTTTGTAAAATATCATAATTTGTACTACCAACCGTTTGGGTTGGTACTTGACGCTGAGATCTATCAGATAATTTTTTCACTTCTCGTTTCAACTGGTTGTTTTCTTGTTCTAATTGCTCAACCTTACGTTGAAAAAGCTCGTAATCTTGTATAATAGCATCTAAAAATTTATCGACTTCATCAGGATTATATCCTCTCATGCTTGTTTTAAAATCTTTTTCAAGAATTTCTTTCGCTGTAAAGCGAATGTTTTGTTGGTTCATTTTCCTCACCTCTACCCACTTGTATGAACAGCTTTACTCTCTATTTTTCCAAAAGTTCGTCTTCTTGTCAATTTAAATTACGAATCTCCTTCTGATTCAAATTGATTATATTGTTCTTCTTGTACTAATAAATCAAGGTCAGTTGGTGTAATAAATATGACCTGAAACTCATCATGCATTTGGCGTTTCTTAGCGACTTCCAGATAATATGTTGGTGATCCAGGCTTTTCTTCATCATATAGCAACATCAAACCATCTGCCTTTGCTATAATGAATTCATTTTTTTGTTTTAGTTGCAATGGGTTGTCATATGGCCGCTTTGTAATGCTATCTACAAAATCAGCTTGGTTTATTATTTCTTGATAATACGTTTTCGTTGCATCTTGCCACCGTTCTTCTTGATTGAGAAATGGGGTTAGAATAGCTAATTGCAACTGTGGAAATTCTTGTTTTAATTGAAAGATAACTTCAGCCGCCCATAACTCAACCCCTAATTGCCCACTTATGATCACCCATTCAAGTCCTTCGTCAATAAGAGGTCGAATTCTTGTTTCAATTGCTTTTTTTATGTAATAAATCCCTTTATGTTTTTGGTCAAATATCCCCAACTCATGTGCTTTGTATCCTGAAATAGCAATGGTCTTCAACTGATCACCTCTTTTTTATTATGTAAAAGAGCGAACTGAAAAAATCAGTTCGCTCCATTTTATTATTAACGTCTACGGAACCCAAATCCTGGTGCTCCTGCAGCGCCAAATCCTGGACCTGCTGCTGGACCAAACCCTGGTGCTCCTGGTGCTGGTGCTGGTGCTGCTGGCTGGACAAACTGTTGGTTAAATACTTGTTGACTTTGAGAAGTTGTATGCGGGAAGCTCGCAACATGCTTATAAACATGGTTTGTGTTGTAGTGTGTGTGTGTTGGGTAAACATGTGGCACAATATACTCACACGTTTTATCTACAACATTTTGTTGAGTTGGCGCTACTTGAGTAGGCATCACTTGAGAAGTTGTTGGAAGCTTACATACATTAGGTCTTGGTTTGCAAAACATAAATTAATTCCTCCTTTTATATTTGAGTCAATAATAACCTATGTTTGAACCACCAATCCCGTACTAGATATTTGCCCCAAAAGACCGCCTAATCCCTTAAAAATAAAGGGATTGGGTCTTTGTCTATAACAGAAAAAGCGCAGAGTCCCTAATTTCACTCATAATAAACAAAGTAAGTCCAATCATGACAAAAAACAACACTAAAATAGCACGATACATCTTGATCACTCATCTCCAAATTAAGAATTACCGTAACATATTGTAATCCTTTGTACGCCGTATGACAATTCTTTTTTTTGCATTACATAAAGTTACAAAAACAACATAGTTTTTTGTAGCCATTTGTAGAATGCACTCACTTTCTGCGCTTACCCAGGAAATGGAATTATTTAGCTTTTTTTTGTTGTAACCTTGTCATTCTTTGTTCTAACTCTCCAATCGTTTTCTTCTGTTTTTCAAGCGGTTGCTTTAACAAGTTCGATTCCTGCAGTGCTAGGTCGCAATAATAGATCGCTTTTTCAAAGTCTTTCACTTGATGCTCATACAGTTTTGAACATTCAATCGCAGCATGAAACGTAAACTGTCTTGTACCAACTAAATCAGAAAAATATCCTAACGCTCTCTCCCACTTCTTTTCTTTTTTTAGTACAGTCGCATAAGCAAATAAACTAGCTTCTCCAATGTCAGTTCCTATGTGCATGAGTTGTTCATATTGCCTCATAGCAATTTCTTTTTCACCAAGTGCCATATACCACCTAGCTATTTCATACTTTTCTTTCGTTGAAACAGTAGAAGTATTCCAATCGAGAATCATCGATGAGAGGTGTGTATATAACCCCATTAACGATAGAACGTCCCACTCATGATGCTGAAAGACTCCTTTTAAATAGTTCGGGTCAGGATCTTGAAGGAAGTCAAAATATAACATTGGCACCATGTAACTAGGTGTATCTTCTACTCTGTGAAACTTCAATACTTCTTTCTCGACTGTCGATAATTTACAGGATGGCAAAACATCTTTCCACATACGTCTTGCTGCATGCAATAAATCAAAATGTCCAAATTTAGGGAGCTTTGGGACTTGGTCACGGACAAACGTATGCCTTGTTTTTACTTGAGGCCAATCAAAGGCCTTTCCATTATACGTAACAAGATTCTTCAATGAACCCACTTCGTTTAAAAAGAAATGATAGAGGGCCACTTCTGATTCTGGTCCCGGCAAAAAATACTGTTTTACCTGTACATGATTCTCTTGAATACAACAATGGCCTAATAGAAATATAGTATTTCCAGCCCCGCTGCTAAGCCCGGTTGTTTCTGTGTCAAAAAAAACAAGCTCCTCTACCTTCTACCTCTAGCAGATAAAGGGTGATTTTCTATGTGGTGCTGCCACTTTAAAACAGTCTCTTTCAACTCAAGAAATGAATACATGCCGTGCTGCTGTTCTAGAGTAAATCGATTCTCTCTTATGAGGTATATTGATCTTCAAACCAATTCGCCGTTGTCTGAAACTCGCGCCATTCTTGTTCGAAGGGGACTGAGGGGTGTAATCCAACCTGTTGTTGTTTCTCCTTTTTACCTTTCTCAATCCCCATATGTTGCTTCATACGATTAAGTTTGTTTTTCATCCCATCACCTTCTCCCCTTCTGTAAGGAGACGTACAAAACGCTTCACAATGGCTTTGCTATTATGATCACTAGAACCCACACAGGCTGGGCAGCCTTTTTCACATGTACAGGCAGAAAGAAGGCTGTTTACTTGCTGTAAAACAGTTGGTAACTTTTGATAAACCTCTTTCGCTAGACCAATTCCACCGGGATATCGGTCATATACAAAAATGGTTGGCTGTTCAGAGTGTTCCGCTTTCATTTGCGGAACAACATGGAGGTCACTACGATCACACATGACAAAAACAGGCGCCACTTGTTGAATCAACTGAGCTAGTCCTGTTAACGCTTGATCAAAAGCTCGTTCTCCAAAATGTTCAACCATAGTAGTAGAAAAGCTAATCCACATCGCATTCGTATGCAATTCTTCCTCCGGTAAATGAATGGGGCCTGAACCAATGTTTTCAAAGGTTGACAGTCGAATTTTTTTAAAAATGGTTGCTTTTGCGTTCACCATTACATCTCCATAGCTAACAGTCGTATCTTTTTCAACCCGAACGGCATCTTCTTCTAATACTTTTAACTGTATGGCTAAATTCGCATCAGTAAAATATTCTACATCCACTTCACGAACAAACGCTTTTTTTTCGTCCCAATCTAAATATTCGACTTGAAACTGTACTCCTTCATGCAGATAAATAGCTTCATCATGGAGCAACGTCATGGCGCTAAACCGATCCATTTCTCCAATAACTGTAGGGGTAGCCACATGACTTTGATCAATGATAATGACGTTTTCCTGTGAGGCTGATCGTAAACTAATTCCATGAGCCGGAAATGCATCATTCATCCAGTACCATTTGTTTCCTCGTTCATGCAACACTTGTTCGTCTGCCAAAAACTCTAGAATTTCTTCCATTTCAATATCATCAAATAAGTCACCTCTTTTAAATGGCAATTCATATGATGCACATTTTAGGTGATCAACAAGTATAACTAAATTATCTGGATTAATTCTTGCCGACTCTGGACTTTTATCAAAGAAATATTCTGGGTGATTCACCACATACTGATCTAAAGGAGTAGAACTAGCAACCATTATAATGACAGATTCATTTTGTCTTCTCCCTGCACGACCTGCCTGCTGCCACGCACTTGCAATTGATCCTGGGTATCCTGTCATAATACACACTTGTAATTGCCCTATATCAACTCCTAACTCTAGTGCATTTGTACTCACTACCCCAATAATATCTCCTTTTCGTAAGCCCCTTTCAATTTCTCGACGTTGCTTTGGCAAATATCCTCCCCTGTAACCACGAATCGTATCAGGTCCAATGTATTTTTTGGTTAATGCTTGCAGGTGGCTTAAAATAATTTCTACCCGGACACGACTTCTAGCAAATACAATTGTTTGAATCTTGTTTTCTAGAAAACGTTTGGCTAGATTATTCACCTCTACCGTGGCACTCTTACGAATATTTAGTGCTTGATTGACGACCGGAGGATTATAAAAAAGAAAATGCTTTTTCCCTCTTGGTGCCCCGTTTTTATCAATGAGGCGCATTGGACATCTCGTTAACGATTCAGCTAATTCTTTTGGATTAGCAATGGTTGCAGATGTGCAAATAAAAATTGGATTACTTCCATAGTAATGAGCAATCCTTTTGAGACGGCGAATGACATTTGAGACATGACTTCCAAATACGCCTCGATACGTATGTAATTCATCGATCACAACGTATTTTAAATTTTCAAAAAAAGCAACCCACTTCGTATGGTGCGGTAAGATTGCTGAATGAAGCATATCTGGATTCGTGATAACGACATGGCCCGCCTTTCGAACAGCTTGCCGAATATTGGGAGCTGTGTCACCGTCATACGTAAAACATTTAACGTCCACTCCAATCTCCTCTATCATTTCATTTAATTCACTTTTTTGATCTTGTGCAAGTGCCTTAGTTGGAAATAAATAAAGGGCGCGACTCTCTTCGTTTTCAACAATCTCCTGTAATACAGGCAGGTTGTAGCACAATGTCTTCCCCGATGCTGTTGGTGTAACGGCAACAACATGTTGATTTTGTCTCGTAAGTTGAAACGCTTCAGCTTGGTGACAGTACAATGATCCGACTCCTCTTCTTTGTAACGCTTGTTGAATACGGATATCTAACTCGTTTGGAAATGGAACAATTTTTGCTTCCACTGCGTCCATTTCATGCCAATGTACAATTTGATCTTTCAACGCTTCATTATTTCTAAAATCATGTAATAATTCCTGTAAATCTTTTTTAAACAATTGCTACACCTCTTTTTCCCCATTCACCTTTTGCTCCAAAACACTCTAGTATGATGATATTTCTATTTTAGCGAATGTTTGTTTGTTTTTCTAGCCTGAACGATTACACCAAAATGTTCCAATTTATTAAAATTGATTAAAACACATACCATTTAATTGGGATTTATGTAAAAATAATGGGTAACGTTTGACATAATAGATTCTCACTCTTACGATTAATAAAGAAAGTAAGAAAATCGATTTATGATGTTTTAAGTTTCTTGCTTCAGGGAATAGGTATGAAGCTGCGAGTGGTGTATCTACAAACGCTTGAAGAAATAAAATGAGAAAGATGTTGATTTCCTATGGAGAAAAAACATTTACATGAAATTTCATTTTTGCGGGCGATTGCGTGCTTAAGTATTGTTCTCCTTCATTCCATTGTTTGGGGAATGGAGTATGTTGGTTTTTTATTGAACTTACCTGACTTCAGTGAACGTTTTCTAGATTCTGTTACCATCTTTTTATATTATGGAACGCCTACATTTATTTTTATTACAGCCTTTATTTTAGGTTATAGCTATAAAGAAAAAAGAAGCATTTCTAAGGGATTTCTTTCAAAGCGTTTAAAGTTTATTTTAATCCCTTATATTTTTATGGGTTTCATGTATGCTTCCCCCTATGCTCTTTTATCTTTTGAACAATTTGCATTGAAATCTTTTTTAAATATTTTTATTGGTGATTTTCATGCTTATTTTGTTCTGATTATTTTTCAATTTTTATTTATTGTTTGTTCTTTTCAAAAAATGGTTAGATCGTGCATCCCCAAAAAAAGTCATTTTGTATTCGTTTTTAATAAACGCTGCATATTTATTCCTTTTTAACTTTACTAGCCCATTTAATTTCGTGTTTGGTGAATATATTTGGGAGCGATTCTATTGGATTCCATTCCCTGGTTGGATCTTTTACTTTACAATTGCTTATTACGCCGGTCGTCATTATGAAGCCGTTATCCGATTTATACAAGTGTACAAAAATTGGGTCATTGTAGCACCATTTGTTACTGGTTTCTTTTTACTCTATTTTTACCATAGCGGGTTCCTTGTCATCCATAGTTCTAAACGAATTGACATATTAGTCCATACATTAAGCGTCATTGCTTTTGTCTTGTATTTCGCAACAAAAATGAAGTCTATCCCATCTTTGTTTATGGTCATAAATAAATATTCGTATGGGATCTATTTGTTACATACGAGCTATATATCAATCCTAATTGTTCTACTTGCACTATTATCATTAAATATCGGAATTTTTACGATCCTTCTTTTATTTATCGTAAGCATAACCGCTTCTATTGCGACCATTTATTATTTAAACCGCTTTTCCTTTGGAAAATACATCGTAGGAAAGGTCGATATTTCTAACAAACCAAAAACCGTTAAAAAAACAAAAACAATCTTGGTTAGTGACAATCAACATTCAAGTTAGGGTGTTTTTACATGATAGGTCGAAAAAGAAGAAGAAAATTACTCCTTCTCGCTGGCATGCTTAATGTACTAGTGTTAATTCTAATTAGTTGTAAGAACTCATCATCCATACAGTCTGGTGAGTCTACGTGGGATTACCATGAACATCCCGAAGACGAGGGGTGGTCCCAAAAGAAGTTGGACGAAGCTAAAGACTTTTATGATTCTCTTGGTTCCACTGCTGCAATGGTCATATATAACGGAAAAGTCCTTTTTGAATGGGGAGATGTAACAAAAAAAAGCAGTGCCCATTCCGTTCGAAAAAGCTTTTTAAGTGCGTTATACGGAATTCATCACGAACAGGGGACCATCAACCTTGACGATACTTTAGAAGAATTAAACATAACCGATACAACTCCATTGTCAGTCTTAGAATTACAAGCATCTGTTGAGGACCTTTTAACCTCTAGTTCTGGGATTTTTTTAAGCGCAGGTGAAGAATCAATCTGGATGAGATGGAGACGTCCAGATCGAGGAGCTCATTTACCTGGAACATACTTTCATTATAATAACTGGGATTTTAATGCACTGGGGACCATCTTTAACCAGCAAACAAAAACGGATTTGTTTTTAGAGTTTTATGAAAGAATTGCACTACCGCTCGGGATGGAAGACTATTCTCCTGAAGACTCTTACTATAAATATGAAGAAAATAGGTCCCTTCATCCTTCCTATTTATTCCGTATGTCCACACGTGATATGGCCCGTTTTGGTCAATTATATCTTCAGAACGGACAGTGGGCAGGCCAACAGATTATACCAAAAGAGTGGGTATTAAAAAGCACATCCGTCCATACTCCTGTTCATTCTTCTCTTACATATGGTTACGGATATATGTGGTGGGTAGCAGATAAAGGTCCCTTCAAGGATCTAGGTCTATATTCAGCAATCGGTCGCTACGGTCAATCAATTGATGTCATACCCGAACACAATTTAGTATTTGTCCA
Organism: Halalkalibacter wakoensis JCM 9140; assembly: GCF_000513095.1. Classification (GTDB taxonomy): domain Bacteria; phylum Bacillota; class Bacilli; order Bacillales; family Bacillaceae_D; genus Halalkalibacter; species Halalkalibacter wakoensis. The sequence continues at coordinate 2,398 of NZ_BAUT01000007.1, read as the reverse complement.
TCGTGTTGATTCCGACCGATTTATGAACCGAACCATCCACCATGTCAATGATCGTAATCGTCTTCGTTTATTGGAGATGATTTTAGAGGCAAAAGAATTCTAAGAAGAAAAGAGGTGTCCTAGGGGGACACCTCTTTCTTCTTACCTGCTTATAAACATTTGAGTCCAGTAATGACCCTCTTCATGATACCCAACGCCAATATGTGTATACGTTTGATTTAAAATATTGGCACGATGTCCTTCACTGGTCATCCAAGCTTGTACAACCTCCTCAGCGGAACGTTGCCCTTGGGCGATGTTTTCAGCAGCTGATTGATACGAAATATCAAAATCCCTGATCATATCAAAAGGAGAACCATATGTTGGACTTGTATGTAAAAAGTAATTATGTTCTTCCATATCTTGTGATTTGACTCTAGCGACATGACTTAGAGAATCATCAAGTTGTAAATCGGGCAAGCCGTTGTTCCTTCTTTCTTGATTGGTTAGCTCAGCGACTAATCTCTCAAGGTCCGAAATATTCTCAACTTGATTTTCCCCCTCTGTTTCAGTTCTTGGCTCCTCTACTTCAGGGGAAGGCGAATCTGGTTGGACAATTCCTGGTTCTGGGGCTGGCCCTTGTCCATCGGCTTGTTCAATCGGCATACGATTTTTTAATCGTTCGATGATTTCTTCTCGAGGAAGAGATGTAACACCTTCAGGCAAAATTTGCGTTAATTGTTCAGGTGTTAATTCTCTGACTCCTTCAGGAATATGTTGTGATAGTTCATTAGGAAGTAACGCTATCGCTTCTTCTCTCGTTAATTGGACCGAATGCGCAACTTCAAAATCATATTTTGCGTGTTGTGTTTGAATCGGCTTCGTATGTGGGAATTGTTCACTACTGGCTGTTGTAAAGTCACTTGATATTTGCCCTTCACCTACAGACATTGGATTCATTGCTTGAGGATCATTTTGACATCCAGTAAACAAAAGCAATGCACAAATCATTAAAGCGATATTTTTCATTGGATTTGCTCCTTTTTTTCTTTTAGTGTTTCTAGAAAATGCTTACATCTTGCATCGAATTCTTCTAAAGCTCCTTACAATTTTGGCAAGCATATCCTTGAATAGAAGGATCGTTTTCGACTGATCATAATAAATGTTTGAAACACTCAAACCAGATTGAAGGGGGAAGCAACATGAACATGAACATGTTTGGACGTAAACGCAAAAAAAATAATGGAAATACGTTAATGATGTCTGTGGTTGGTTTAGGAGTCGGAGCTGCTGCTTATACAATGATGAGAAATCGTAATAATGGCGGCGGCAACATGAACATGATGGAACCAATCAGAGATATGTTAGGTCAAAACCAGAACCAGCGTTAACGTTTAGGTTTAGGTGCCTTTAAAGAAAAAGCTAAAAACCATTTCTTTTTCAATTTGAGCATTTTTGTACTATGCAAAACCTGCTATGACTTTCATAGCAGGCTTTTTTTAATGAACAAAACAAACTGCTAACAAGGAGATTTATGTTAGCAGCCTGAATAAACTACGCTATTTTTAATGTTTTTCCAAAAGGAACTTTCGGTACAAAATCATTTGGTACTAACCACATAACATCATAATCAACTTTCAACTCTTCGTAAAAATAGCCAGTCACATCCGTAATATAATATAAAATATCAATGTTTTCTGTCTCTCCCCACTCAAGCACTTCAGTATAGGAAGACTTTCCATGTGTAAAATACGTTAAGCTTGCTCGATCAATCGGGGAGATGTCCCGAATTTTAAAATCGGATTGAATGAGTCTCGTCTCTGGATTTACCTGGGCAAATAATTCAATAATATTTTTAATTAATTCTTCATTTACTTCATTAGTTGAAGTATCAACTGCCAAAGCTATTTTCTTACCCTGTTGACGCTGAAGTGTTGATAATAACGCTTTTTGCCATTTCACGAAGTAATTCTCCCCTTCCTAATGAACGTGCATGTTTATTTTGTTTTCAATCGCAAAAGATATTCTTGATAAAAATATCTTTTAAATGTGCACGCATTATATGACAAAAAAACCATGAGAAAAAGAAAGGATCTCTTCTCTCATGGCCGTATTTATTTAAACTCTGAGTAAAATGGTTTAATCCCAGTTATGATCCCAATTACTGTTTTGACCCCAGTTGTTTTGATCCCAATTCGATTGGTTATTCAAGTTATGGTTTGGATATGACATTGTTGGTTGATTAGGAAATTGTTCAACAGGACTATTAGGCATTCCAACTCCCGGGTATCCTCCTGGCATTGGGGCCTGGTGCTCACCAAATCCCGGCATTGATGCGTGCGGCACTCCAGGATAACCTGACATTGGCGCGTGTGGCATTCCTCCTCCAGCATAACCTGGTATTGGACCTTGTGGCATT
>NZ_BAUT01000008.1 GCF_000513095.1 Halalkalibacter wakoensis JCM 9140 | reverse complement strand
CTCGTTAACAGCAACTTTTATATAATATCATAATCGAAAGTTAAATGTCAACTTCTTTTTTCATTTTTTCATCGCGTCATCAGCGACGTTTAATAATATAACACGAACTAAAAACATAATGCAAGTTTTTTTCTAAAAATAAATGCATATTTTTTTATTTGTTAATCTACTAACTTCGAGAGAGGAAAAAACCCCCTCCCGACTAAAACATAGCCATTACATAACCCAAGCAAAAACTCCCTACACTCCTCCTAACATTTGAAACAATGGTAACATCGTAATAAGAAAAAGAAGAAATACAAAACCCCCTATGACAAAAAAGAGAATAGGTTGAATTAAATGAAGCAATCTTTGGATAGTTTCTTCAAGTTCAGAAAAAAGAATGTCACTGTATTGTTCTAAATCACTTCCTAAGTATCCTGTTTTTTGACCATTATCAATAACAAACGCTAACTCCTCTTTTAAATATTGTTTTGAACGAACAATTTCCTTGAAGCTATTTCCTTGATGAAGTTCGTGAGATATTTGAACACTCTCTTGTTGTAAAAAAGGGAGATAGTTTTGTAACTCAAATTGTTTTAATGCCTGTTGAAGTGACATACCCGCCGTCATCAACTTTCCTAGCTGTAAAGAAAAGAAGTAAGTAATGATTAATTTTACATAACGCTTTAGTATCGGGAGCGATAATAATCGAATGATTTTTTCGTAATGGGTAAGCTGATTGGATTGATAAATAATATAGAAGCAAGTAAGAGTAAGAACAAGAATCCCCCCTCCAAAAAGATAAGGTAGATGATTTAAGAAGGAAAGAAAGATGCTTGTTATAACAGATGGAGATTCGCTCATCGTCGAAAAGTAGGATTGAAAATGCGGAAGAACAAATTGATACATTAGCACAAATACAACTAAGCAAAAGAATAAGAGGGCTACTGGATACCGTATTAATTTGTTTAACTCACCAAAAATTTTTTCTCTATAACGTAACAAAGTTCCTGCATGAAGAAATCCTTCTGCTATATCTCCCTGATAATGATAAAAATAAAGCAGCGCTTTTATACTGGTAGGTATATCGATGGATTGAAAAGCCTCATAAACTGGGTGCCCTTCTTTTAAGAGGTTCAAAACATAGCTAAATTGGCTACTCGTTTGAACCGTTACATGTGGTTCCATAAAAATAATAGCCGCTTCAAGTGGATATCCTTGTTGAAGCAACCGACCTATTCGAAGAAAGGAGTTAGCAACATCACGATGGTGTTGCTTCGTTTTCCGATTCCTAAAAATAATAGGAAACATACCGTTCCACCTCATTTTCTTCTATATATCCTAAAGCCCAAGCTTTCTTAATTTCCTTCAAAAAAGGTTTTGAACCAGTATTTCTACCTGTTTTCAAAGACTGTTTCAATTCCAACCCCTTCAACACTTCAAATATAGCCGCCCTAGCCATTAGTCGATCTTTTACACAAGACGGATGACATTCTCCCATACATAGACGACATTTGGTTTGAACAATTCTTTGAGATAAAATTACTTTGCAGCATTGCATTAAGTCAAGTTCCGAGACACCAAGGTTCTTCATCCTTAATAAGACAGAGTGACAATCATCTGCGTGGACAGTCGCGATGACAAGATGACCTGTTAATGCAGCTCGAATCGCAAGTTTTGCTGTTGCCTCATCACGTATTTCACCGATTAACAAGACATCCGGATCATGACGCAAGGAAGCCGAAAGCGCCGAGTCAAACGTCACCCCTGTTTTAAGATTAACCTCAATTTGAATCGTATTTGAAATAAACCGTTCTACTGGATCTTCTATTGTAATAATTGTTTTACCACCTTGTTTCATCATATATTCAACAAGAGAATAAAGGGTAGTCGTTTTTCCTGAACCAGTTGGACCTGAAACAAGACAAAGACCATAGGACAATGAGCTCAATTCTTGTAAATCCCTTACTTGATTTCTCAACACACATAAAGAAGAAAAAGAGTGAAAGGTAACATTAGGAAGAATTCGGATGGCTAAACTTTCTTTATTTCGAGTAGGAAGAGTGGAAAATCTTAAGGAGTAAGTCACTTTTTTATTTTTGTATAACATAGAAGCACTTTGGGGCTTTCTACTTTCCCCAATATCCATTCCAGATCGATACTTAAAATGACTAATGATTCTTTCTGCTAATTTAATCGGGATCGACTTCCAGTTTTGAATTCGACCATTAAACCGAACCATAATAACACAATGTTTATCTTCAGGAACAATATGAATGTCAGTTACTTTTCGGTGGATTGCTTCATCTAACATGTACTTACTATACTGTTCAACTTCATACATATTTCTTCACCATCCTTTCTTTTCGTCTTTATTCAACAAACTTTTTCAAAATCCTCTTTTAGTGAATAATTTATCTTAGTCCTCACATAATAGAAGTAAGAGTTAATATTAAGCTCACAAAGCTTTAACAAAAAAACTTTTTGTATAATAATCTTTAAACCGATCCATACTATTATTATCGATGGGCTATAGCCAAGCGGTAAGGCAACGGACTTTGACTCCGTCATGCGTAGGTTCGAATCCTGCTAGCCCAGTCCAAAGAAGAATCAAGTCAAAGACTTGGTTCTTTTTTTGCTATCATAAATTTGCCCCTTCTTCGCATAAGGTGATTACATAGACAACCACTATAAATCATATTGCTTTACAAAAAGAAGGTGAGATATTGAGAATCTTAAATGAATTTAAGGAGTTTGCCGTTAGAGGAAATGTGATAGACATGAGCATCGGTGTCATCATCGGTACAACCTTTGCCAAGATTGTTGAGTCGTTAGTCGACGATGTCATTATGCCTCCTTTCAGTCTTATTTTTGGCCAAGTTGATTTTTCAAACATGTATATTAATTTATCAGGTCAACATTTTGATACATTTTCAGAAGCACAAGAGGCCGGAGTCCCTATGATCAATTATGGTGCTTTTTTAAATCATGCTGTGCATTTTTTACTGATCGCCTTCGTCCTATTTTTATTTGTTAGGCAAATTAATCAAATAAGACGGCCTCAAGAGGACCCTCTTTTGAATATGAAAACAAAGGTATGTCCACATTGTTGCCAGTCCATGGCGTTTAAAGCGACTAGGTGCCCAAGTTGTACGTCAGAGTTGGAGGATTTTCGTGGCCCTGTCAAACAGCATCCTACCTATGTACGCATTAAACGAAAATCATCTTCTTGATTTTGATTTTCGTGTTTTTATGAGTGCTTGAGGAGGCTGTTTTTGGATATACGTAAGAAACTTCTTCACTTGTTCGTCATCCTTCAGTCTCTCAAGCGTAAAAAGCCTAGTTGCAATTTCCTTATTCGTATAAACAGCATGAATCTGTTTATGGCATGGGATACACAATTCAGCTGTCGGAAGGAAGGTCCCCCCTTCCTCTTTAGGGGTTAAGTGATGGACAGTAAGCTCCACTCCTTCACGATCACAAAGTTGACAACGTCCGCTCCGTTTTTTCATCTTCTATCCTTTCTAGTCCTAATCAACATTTTATTGTCTTCCACACACAAATCCAGAACTTCCTTTTTTATTAATTCTGTCACATAAGCCATTAATGCTGTACGATTTAATACAAACATAGAAAGTTGATTCATCTTCATGCCTCTGTTTTCGAACACCTTTTGAATGAGATCATCTAAATATGCAGCTCCTCCCACCTCTTCCATACAAGTAATAATGTCAGTTAGAATTTTGTTATGATGATCTATATTAGCTTTTACGGTTTGTTGAAACATGCTCTCGAAATCGCCGTGACCGGGAACAGCACCATTTACTTGTAAAGCTAGAAGCTCTTTTAACGAATGTTTAGTCGATTCTGCATCAACTTGAAACGGTATATTATGCTTTTGCAATGTTTCTACACTAAAATAACTATCCGCTGCAAAAAGAACCTTCTCATATTCAAGGCCAAGCTGATTGTAACTATGTCCTGGAAAAGCATGCAAATAAACAAGAAACCCATCGATGTATGTTTCTCCAGCATCACAAAAAACATCAACGTTTATTGCTGGACCTTCTAAAAACTTATTACGCAAACTTGGAAGTGGTTCGTTTCCTTGAAACAAATAAATCGGTTCTAATCTCGGATTCCTTAAAATCGCCTCTTCAAATGTTGGTGCATATGTTTGTAAATGCGGAAGTTCGTTTTGAAAATAAATGGCTCCCCCAAAATGATCTGCATGAGCATGTGTGATGAAGAGAGAGGTAATCGGCTTTTCTTGTTCTCTTAACTGCCTCATAACTTTTTTTGCGGTACTATTATCAATTCCCGCATCAATGAGTAACCCCTTATCCTTTGATTCAATATAACCAATATTAACCGCACCTGAGAAATAACTACAAGTCTCAGTAATTTTTATCCATTTCAAGATGGTTTTCTCCCTTCCCTAACTTCTCGCTCACGTTTAACTTGAACAAAACTAATAAATAAAAAATTTAACCCTATTAAACCTGCTATAAAAGGTCCAAATAAAAAAAGTCCTTCTGTAAGCAGCCCTTGTAAAAATAAAGCTACAGCGGTAGCCGTTACAATACATCCTAAAATAAAAAATGAAAGCATATAGATCCTCCTTACTCTTTTTCGGTTTTTCAAACTTAATTTCCTTTTAAAAATATAAAAATGGCACACAGCTTTAAGAAAATTTGCTACGATAGGACAAGACTAAAATGCGAGAGGAGACCAACTTTATGCAAGTGGCTTATCATCAAGAAAAGCTTATTCACCTTCAAAACTGCGAACGTGAAAAATGGCAACAATTGTATATGGATAGTATTCGACAACAGGTCACTTGTATACATTGTCATACGCCATTAAAAATGAAACTAGGCATTGATGCTCCTCCATCGTTTACACACGTAAATGCAACGGATGAATGCATAAACATAGCAAACCAAATGGAAAAAAAGCTAATAACAGTAGAAATAGAACAAACTGAACAACCAACCTCCAATGGTTCGTCAACGGGGTTTCTGTTACCAACAAAAAGAACAATCTCTTCTAACCCACCTGACCAAGAATTAGACCTTTGGAAAAAACCGGAAGAAGTGAAAGCCATACCTAAGTTTGAATTAAAGCAACCAGCTGCTTTTAAAGACGAAAATCGATATCGATTAAGATTAGCGCAAAACAACATTTTCTTAGATGATAATCAGTGGAAGGCCGTGGAAACGACAGAAGGACCTCTTTTAATTCTAGCCGGAGCTGGGAGTGGGAAAACCCGAGTTCTAACGACCAGAACAGCTTATATGTTGACGGAATTAAAGTATTCAGCTAAACAAATGATTATGGTCACCTTTACAGCAAAAGCTGCAAAGGAAATGAAAGAACGAATGAGGCTTTATCCAGACCTTGATCATGCCACCGTTAATCAATTGGTGATTGGAACATTTCATAGTATTTTTTATAAAATGCTTATGCACCATAATCCGGAACAGTGGTCACCTAATCATTTATTAAATCAAGAATGGCAACGACAAGCGATGATAAAAGAAGCGGCAAGAGAAATTGATATTGATGAAAAAGACTTTGCTTTTGATCAAGCTTTGACGCAAATTAGTTGGTGGAAAAACCATCTCATCTCTCCTGAACAAGTAAAAGCAAAGGATATATGGGAAGAGCGTGTTGCTTATTTGTTTAAGCGTTACGAACAAATGCGACATGCGAAGAATTGGTTTGATTTCGATGATATGTTACTTGGACTTTATCAACTGTTAACTGAAAATGAGAGCTTGTTAAAACGGTACCAACAGCGCTTTGCTTACGTTTCCGTTGATGAGTTTCAAGATATTAATAAAGTTCAAGTTGAGTTAATTTCCATGCTCTCTGATCGAACGAAAAATTTATGCGTTGTAGGAGATGACGATCAATCGATTTACGCTTTTAGGGGAAGTGATCCTTCCTATATTCTGACTTTTAAGGATCAATATCCAAATACAAAAGTGGTTCTATTAGATGAAAATTACCGATCAAACCACGAAATTGTATCAGCTGCAAACAATATTATAGCAACGAACCGAACACGTTATTCAAAGCAATTGCTCGCTCAAGCCTCTTCAGAGCATGCTCCTTTGTTGTTTTATCCGTATGATGAAGAAGAAGAAGCAACCATGATTTTAACAGATATTAAGGAAAAGATAGAAATAGGAGCAAAACCAGCCGATTTTGCTGTTTTGTTTCGTACAAATAGTTCCGCACGAGCATTAATTGAACGTTTTATCTCATCTAGTATCCCTTTTCAATTAGAGGCGGACGGAGAATCCTTTTATAAGCGAAAAGCGGTTCGGAAGATCATTAGCTATCTTCGGCTCGCTCAAAATCAAGATGATTCATCGGCTTTATCAGACTTGGTTAGCGCCCTCTTCCTTAAGCAACAAGCGATTCGTGATATTAAAGCTGCAAGCATCGCTCACGACTGCACCTATATTGAAGCATTGCCGCATATAGAAGGGCTACAAGCTTTTCAACTAAAAAAACTAAAAGAACTGCCAAAGAAATTTGCGCTACTTAAAAAGAAAACACCTCTTCAAGCGCTCGAATTTATCGAGCAAGAAATGGGCTTTAATGAGTATGTTAAGAAGCAAGGCAATGAAGGGAATAAGATGGAACGAGGCTCAGATGATGTCCGCGATTTGAAAGTGATGGCTAAACATCATTCAACGATTGAACATTTCTTAGAATACATCGATCATATGACAGTTAAATACGAGGAGATTCGTGGACAAAGAAACCTAACTAACGCCACTCAATTAATGACCATCCATCGCTCGAAAGGGTTGGAATTTAAACATGTTTATATTCTGGGATGTGTTGAAGGTGGTCTGCCTCATGACTATTCACTTGATGCATGGCGTGAAGGAGATGATAAGCCTCTTGAGGAAGAGCGACGTCTCATGTATGTGGCAGTAACAAGAGCAGAAGAAAGCGTCAAAATATCCGTACCCATTATGAGAAGAGGTAAAAAAGCATTCCGCTCTCGCTTTGTGAGAGAAATTCAACGTATTGCTCCAAAACAACCATTAACATTATAAGAGGCATTGAAAAAGGATGATTTTCACCTTTTTCAATGCCCTCGATTATAAACGAGGAGACTTTTCATGAACCAACAAAAAATGATTGAAGAAACAAAAGAATGGGTAAAAAAACAACTTCTAAATGAAAAAACAGGTCACGATTGGTATCATATTAAACGAGTAACTGAACAAGCAGTTGAGATTGCTACTATCGAAGGAGCTAATCCTCTTATCGTTACGTTGGCAGCTTTAACTCATGATTTAATCGATGACAAAGTCGTTAGAAGCGAAGAAGAAGGCTTACGAAATGTACAAAGTTGGCTTCGCTCCATCGGAACAACTGAATCGGATCTTCGCCACATTATCCAAATTATTACGACGATGTCGTTTAAAGGCGGAACGAACAAGCCTGTCACTACATTAGAAGCACAAGTGGTACAAGACGCCGATCGCTTAGATGCGATTGGGGCTATCGGTGTTGCTCGAACGTTTATTTACGCAGGAAAAAAAGGAGACCCTATGTACGACCCTGCCCTTTCAATTCGTGAGACGTTATCACTCGATGAATACAGAAATGGTCAATCAAGTGCCGTCGGCCATTTCTACGAAAAATTATTAAAACTAAAAGATTTAATGAATACGAATGAAGGAAAAAAACGCGCCCATAAGCGTCATGAATTTTTGGAGAATTTCCTTGAGCAATTTCTTCACGAATGGGGATCCAATGAATGATGTTTAAAAAGAAAAAAGGTCGCTGTCCCTAGTTAAAAATCCAGGGACAGAACCTAATTGAAAACTCATTCATTAATCGTAACTGATGTAATCTCATTTACCAAAACTTCAATTGGCTGTAATTCATCTTGACGTTTGAATGTTATTTTGTCAGAATCTAGTTCAATCAAACTTCCTTCGTAATGCTCATCTTTCACATGTAAGATCAGTTTATTCACTTTGATTGTTTTGCTATATGTTAACTTATCAAAAATAGACATGCGTTCAAATTTATCTTCATTTAGAGTTGCGTTCTTTTCTTCTTTGCTTTCTAATACAATTTCTTCAAAATTCGGATCCAATTTATACTCTACGATCGGTTCCATCTCTGAAAGCACTTCTTCTAACTCCTCTTCCTTTTTTTCTGATTTTTGATAAGCAAAATCTTGTTCCTCTACTTCTATCTCCATCTCCTTGTTCTGGTAAATATACAACAAAGGCATTTTCCGCTTTCTCAAGATGCTCACCTCTTTTGTTTATACTTACTTTACTATACAGCTAATAAAGGAAAAGTATGATAGTTCTTATCGAAAAAATCATGATTAAAATGGGAAAAGCCACATATGTATAAAGAGGACAACGTAAAGTTAATGAAGAACTTAAAAAGAGGTGAAAAAATGGAACAAACCGAACTTATGTTAAAAGAGGCACTACAAAAATTAGAATCAGCCATTAATCACTACGAAGAAATTGTAAAATCCCTACAACAAGAAACGGACAAGGATGACAGCATTAAAAAACTAAACTCCTTAAAAATTCGAATAAGTGAAAAACAGGGAACTCTTAATCCTGATACTAAATTTGAAGATATTACAGAATCTGCTCTAGATCATTCTCCTACGATTCCTTCCGGCCATAACGTTTCACTTTACTATGATAAAAAACCGTACAAATCAGCTATCATTTATCAATCTTCACCTGTTTTATCAAGACCCTGGCTCTCTTTTCAATTATTAAATTCATAAGAAAAAACTGGTTTAACGATGTTAAACCAGTTTTTTTCTTATAGAACTTCCTGTAGACAATCACCTAAATCCATTCATTACATACTATAAAGAGAATTTAAACATACCTTTAAGGAGGAACCTTATATGTACGGACCACAACAACCGACTGTCCAATTTTTGCCCCCTACTGTTGTTACTCAATATGTGAATCAATGGGTGACCACATCCATTCCAAACTATGGTGAAGTGACTGCCTATATTACCGACTATAATCGAAGAACCGGAATGGTTTCTTTGTTCATTTATAGAGCTCCATCATTCCAACCGCAATTTCTCCAAGTACATCATAGTGACTTAGTTGGGATTGCTCCTTATTATGGACTATCCCCCCTCGACCTGGAAGACCACCAAGACCTAGACCACCATATTACCCAGGCTTCCCTGGTGGTGGCTACTATCCGGGATATCCTGGTGGCGGATTTTGGCCATGGCTTTTTGAACAAACAGGTTTTTTCGGTCCCCGTTAAAATGAAAAAGGCTTGTTTCCTATCGAAACAAAACCTATTCCAAGATCAGAGGTGCTACCAATCATGAGAGAAGTTCGTTTCTCTCATGATTGGTCAGTCACTTTAGCTTTATGACAATGATAAGATATTATAACCACTATCAACATGTAATAATTCGCCTGTCATTCCTCTTGATAAATCACTCATCAGGAACAAGGCTGTATCCCCAACTTCTTCTTGGGTTGTTGTGCGGCGAAGCGGGGCTCGTTCTTCAATTTCTTTTAAGACATCATTAAAACCGCCAATCCCTTTTGCTGCTAATGTCCGGATTGGACCAGCTGAAATGGCATTAACACGAATATTTTCTTTTCCTAAATCATTGGCTAAGTATTTGACACTAGCATCAAGGGACGCTTTTGCAACACCCATAACATTGTAATTTTTTACGACTCTCTCGCCACCTAGATAAGTTAACGTTACAATGCTTCCTCCTTCAGTCATCAAAGGACGAGCTTCTTTTACAACAGCTGTTAAAGAATACGCACTAATGTTTTGAGCTAAAAGAAATCCATCACGAGTGGTATTCAAATATTCGCCTTCTAGTTCATCTTTATTCGCAAAAGCGATACAGTGGGCAATCCCATGAATCGTTCCTACTTCCGTTTTAATTTGTTGAAAAGTCTTTTCAATTTCTTCATCACTTGTAATATCACAAGGTAAAATTAAATGGTCATTTCTTTCTAACGTTTCCATAAGTGAACGAACATTTTTTTCTAGTCGCTCCCCAGCATATGTAAAAATCAATCTTGCCCCTGCATTAGCTAAGGACTGTGCAATTCCCCATGCGATACTTCTTTTATTTGCAACACCCATTACAACATATGTACGATCCTCTAAATTTAATTGAATCATCTTTTCCCCTCCATTATGAGTAGTTATTAATACCAAGTACTAATTTATTATAGCATACGTGTTCATTAAATAGATAGGTTCAACAAATGATCTGTCTATCCCTTCTTTGTTTCAATATTCTTCTGTTCATAATGGCATGAATCACATGTATAGATTACGTTCTGATTAGACTGAGCTGTTAACACATTCGTGATAGGTTTCATTTCTTCACAATTTGGACATACGACCATTACATCTGATAACAATACAAACACCTCATTTTTAAAGGCTCCTTTGTAGAGTTGTTTTGGGAGGTAGGTGGAGCAAACTAAATCAACTCACTTACAACTACAAGGAGGAAGCGAGCAACTTCCGCTCCGCTTTACTTTCAGGAAAGGAAAAATTCCTAAGCAACAATTTTTAACAAAAACAGCCTTTTTTATAGAGTCTTGCCAAGTTTTAAAATACCCATTCCCATTACAAAAAAGAGTTGAACCCAAAAGGTATTTATACCTCGGTTCAACTCAGTTGCATTTTCTAAGACTTTATTGTTCGTACGAACTCTCTGATAAGAATGTTTTAGGTAAAGCCGTCCCTCTTGTACCCCTTAGATCGACAGTTTCAGGTTCTTGAGGATACACGATGATAAAGCTTTCCGGACCTGAATGTGCTAACACACGAGGTAACCGTTCAAGTTGTGGATGCCAAGCAACTGTTCCTCTTCTTGCACTAAAAACAACAACGATGTCATCTGCGCGCAAAAGAGGTTGATACGTATTATGCCACTCGTTCCATGACTCTAGACTTGTAATAGAAACCTTAACATCTGGCTTCACTTGATGAAAACTTTCTTCGTAACTTTTCATATTGTCCTTCACAATAAAACAAGCAATTGTCGCTCCTAATTGATTAGCCATTTTCTTCGTTACAGAAACAGCTTGATAAAAGCCGGCTTTATGATCAAACCCAGAAGGAATGATAATCACAATTCGCTTCGTTGTATTTAAAGGATGACCTAGCTTTGATACAAGAACCATTTGAGTGGTGCGTTCTAAAAGCTGATCCAGTACGCCTCCAAATATCTTTTGCGGAGTAGATAGCTTTCCATTCCATCCAATAACAGCTGTCGTAATTCTTGATTCCTCCATTGCCCGAATCATCCCGGAAGTAATATTTGTATCAACTCTCGTTAACATTTGAATTGGAACTTCCGCACCAGCTGCATATGTGACTGCATGCCCCAATACCTTCTCCGCTTCCACAATTCTAGACGCAGAGTCCTCTTTCCCTCCTTGTGCAACAGAGAGCGTATAAAGTGGCTCATGTGATTGCCCCCTAATAATAAAGGACAAGTCCATCAGGGATTCCATCGTATGGGGATTGGCAATTGGCACGATGACCCTTTCAGGAGCAGAAGAAGGTTCATACGGCTGTTGCTCTTCTTTCATTGCGATAATTCTGGAAAACTTTTCAACTGTATACGGACCGATCATACAGCTAATCAGAATCATCACAATAACAGCATTGACTGTTGCTTGGTCAAACAACCCTAAGTCAAAACCTACTAAAGTGGCCGCTAATGTAGCAGCTGCTTGAGGAATCGTTAGACCAAAAATGAGTTTAATCTCTTCGGTTGAGTAGCTGTAAATTTTTCCAGCAAACCAAGCTGCCATAAATTTACCAATGATAACTAGACTGACAACAAGAAGCGCCTTTGTCCAGGCAGTTGGATCTGAAAGCAATATTCGTAAATCCATTAACATTCCAACTGACAATAAAAAGAATGGAATAAAAATGGCATTACCAGTAAATTTAATTCGATTCATTAAAGGACTTTGTTCAAAAATAAATCGATTCAATGCAAGTCCTGCTAAAAATGCACCGATAATTGGTTCTAAACCCGCAACTGTCGCAAAGTATGCTGTTACAAATAAAACAGCCATTACAAAAATAAACTCTAATGTCCCCTCACTACTAAGTGTACGAAAGAAGAACCTTGCTACAATTGGCACAACGATAAAAACAGCAGCTACATAAATAACTAAGGAAACAATTAAAATAAACCAAAAGTCTAACGTTAATTCTCCTTGAGTTGACCCAGCAACTACAGCTAGTATTAGCAAGGCAAGAGTGTCTGTCATAATCGTACCACCAACAGCTGTTGTAACAGCTTTATTTTTGGCAATACCTAAACGACTCGCAATCGGATACGCTAAAAGTGTATGCGATCCTAACAATGACCCTAATAAAATGGAGCCTGCTAAACTATATCCGAGCATATACGCACCGATGGTTCCGAGTATAAACGGAATGGAAAATGACATCGTACCAAACGTCAAACTACGATTTCGATACTTTTTAAATCCTTCTAAGTCAATCTCCAAACCAGCTATAAAAATGATATATAAAAGTCCAACTGTCCCAAGTAAAACGATGGTTGGGTCTCGATCAAGAAGACCTAACCCATTTGGACCTATAATAACACCTGCAAAAATAAAACCGATGATTCCAGGAACTCTTAATCTAGCCATAATCAATGGGGCCACTAGAAAAACGACCATTGCAATAGCAAAAATAAGAACAGGGTTGGTTACAGGTTGTGGCAACATTGATTTTTCACACTCCTTTTTAATAAAGCTGTTTTCGTAAAGATTGTGCTATGAAAAAAAGATTTTCATAGTAAATGGCGAGATCTCATAACGCTTACGAGAAGGCCCAACATCTCCCGCAAAAACAAGTAACTAAGTCAAGAACAACCATGTGACGAAGACATTTCATATAAAAACAACAAAATTTGCGAAAACAGCCTTTTAATGAAAACTTACCGTAAGTTCTATCCATATTAAAGAACGCACACTCACCGTGTCAACGTATAATCACTCTGTAACCCCTTCCATTTAAAATTTTATGTTTTTCGACTCATTCATATGAATTTTATTACTTGTTCATTGCATTCGAACGATTGGTTAAGCTATGATTTGAACGAACCTTTTCAATAACTGAAACAGGAGGAAAAAGATGGAAATTGATATTATTGGAGACATACACGGTTGTCATGACGAGTTACTTTCCCTTATGACTAAACTAGGTTACAAACAAACATCGGGCTCCTATAAACATTCAGAAGGTCGAAAGTTAGCATTTGTAGGTGATTTAACAGACCGTGGTCCACATTCGGTAGAGGTAATAAGGACTGTAGCGAATCTTGTACAAGAAAAAGATGCTTATTATTGTCCCGGAAACCATTGTGACAAATTGTATCGATATTTTTTAGGAAGAAAGGTCCAAACCACTCATGGATTAGAAACAACAGTAGAAGAATTACAGCAACTACCAACACGAGATTATAAAAAAGTCCGACATCAGTTTATGACGCTCGTCGAGCAATCGCCTCTTTACCAAGTGTTAGATGAAGGAAAACTCGTTATTGCGCACGCAGGCATTCGAAGCGATTTGATTGGTCAAACGAATAAACGTGTGAAGACGTTTGTTCTTTATGGCGATATTACCGGCGAAAAGAACGCAGACGGGACACCCGTGCGTCGCGATTGGGCACAAGCGCATCATGGCGAGGAATGGATCGTGTATGGACATACACCAGTTCGTTCACCTCGTTTTGTGAACCGTTCTGTCAATATCGATACAGGTTGTGTATTTGGTGGAGCCCTTTCGGCACTTAGATATCCAGAAATGAAAATCGAACAAGTCCCATCCAAACAACCTTTAAATGAAGAAAAATTTCGTAGCTTTTCCGAATAGAAGAGAGGGAATCTTAAATGAAGTATTACATGATGTTGTTTTGTCTACTTACCATTGTAACAGCTTGCGGTGGTCCTAGCGTTGCGATTGAAGTCGATCCCGAACAAACCCGCATTATTCACGAAGAACAAATAGACATGATTTCTGTTTTTGTAAGGCTAGAGAACAACGGACAAATTCCAGCTAATGACCTTACGGCGCGCTTTCTTATTCACGAACCAACAATTGAATCTGCTGTAGGCGGTAGTGAAATTGTCTTCACTGACCATGAACATACTCCTGAAATATTTCAAGTGAATGCTAATTCAAGCTTCTTTTTTGCTGAAGTATTCTCTCTTGAAACAGACGTAACAAACGAACTATTAAGTGGATCTTTTACAGTTCAAATTATGGATCGACAAGGGGAAATCATTGCTGATTATCTCATTGAACAGGTGACAAATGAATAGAACGAGGGCAACCCTACTTTAGGTCGCCCTCGTTTTTTATTGCAGCCATGTCATTAGGTAAATTACTCGTCAAGCAAATGAGCTTTTCTTTAAAAGGGTGTTGAAATTCTAATTTATAACAGTGTAATGCTTGTCGTTTTATATGTTGTTGGTCACCACCGTAAAGGTCATCACCTAGTAAAGGATGGCCCAGGTAGGAAAAATGCACTCGAATTTGATGCGTTCGCCCAGTTTCAAGCTTTATATCGACAACACTAGAATGTTCTAGTTCGTTCGTAACGATATAATGTGTAATAGCTCTCTTCCCTGTCTGACATACTTTCCTTGAAATAATACTCTCAGGATCTCGAGCTATTGGAGCATCAATCGTCCCTTTATCTGTATGTAACTTACCAGACACAATCGCACGATAATAACGTTGCACGTGCTTTGCTTGTTGCAATTTGGAAAGACGATCATGAGCTAAACGGTGTTTGGCGATAATTAACAAGCCTGATGTATCTTTATCCAACCGATTAACTGCATGAAACGTCGTTTTTATTTGCTGTGATTCATAATAATCTAAGACGAAATTCGCTAGTGTGTTAGTTGGATGTTCCCTTGAAGGAATGGTTGCTATTCCAGCTTCTTTGTTAATGACAAGTACATGATCATCCTCATACACAATTTCAAACGGCCCCTTTTCTGGTCGTAGTGAGGGGCTCGTTTCCTCAGGAGGAAGATACACATGAACAAGATCATTCGTTTCGATGACTTTCCGTACTGTTACTTCTTCCCCATTTAACGTAATGCATCCACCATTAAATTTAATATCAGCAAGTCCTCTTTTCGATATATGACAAAAATCACGCAAGAACGTTCTTAGAAGAGCTTCGTTCCAATTTTCAGGGACCTTCCATGACAAAACAGCTACATAATTATTCACGGATGAAAGACTCCCTCACCCTTTTCCAAAATGGGAATGGACGAAACCTAGCAAAGCGCACCTTTTCATCTGCTACCCGACACTGCAAGGATTTAATACGACGATGCTCAAGTGTATAGTGATCAACTGTCACTTGAATATCAACATCATTTAATGGCTTTAATAAGCATGTATGATGTTGAGGTAAGACAAGTGGAGAGCCAACCGTACGATAAACACGATTGTTGATTGATGCCATCTCCGCAATCTGAATCGAGGCTAGCGATGGATGGAGGATGGCTCCTCCCAACGCTTTATTATAAGCCGTGCTTCCAGAAGGTGTCGAAATACATAATCCGTCGCCTCGAAAGACTTCAAAAGGCTCACCTTTTATATCAACCGTACTAACAAGTGACCCCCCGATGCTTTTAATCGTACATTCATTCAAAGCCAGATGCCTCTCTGAATGAGTTGCTCCTTCCTGACGAATGACAACTTCTAAAAGGGGGTACTCAACAATTTGATAAGGGGTTTTAGCAATATGCAATACTAACTTTTCAACTTCATCCGGAACCCAATCCGCATAAAAACCAAGATGACCCGTATGAATACCTACAAATGCTGTATCTTCAAGCCTCTCACAATAGTCATGAAAAGCTTGCAATAATGTCCCATCTCCACCAACGGTAATAATCATTTCTGGTTCATCCTCATTGTATTTCAAACCAAAATCAATCAAATACCGTTTAATCCTTTGTTGTAGTGTATTCGATACGTCATCACCACGAGATGTAACCATAAACTTCATCATGTCTCCACCCTTCTAAAGCTGCGGCCATTAAAAAAGGTCGAAATCGATCTTTTTCAATGCCCTCTTTAAAGCTTTCTCCCCTGTTCTTGTTTCGTTGAAATGATTTCTTGCGCCTCTCTCACTTCATCCCGAATAATGGACATTTCTTCATCAAGTTTAAAAGCTGCTTCCGCCGCTCGTTGCAATCGCATTTTTATATGTTGTGGGATTTCTCCACTATATTTATAGTTTAAAGAGTGTTCAATTGTCCCCCAGAAATTCATGGCAAGCGTCCTTACTTGTAGCTCAACCAAAATCTTTTTTTCCCCTTCAATCGTTTGAACAGGATAGTTCAAAACCAAATGATAAGATCGGTACCCACTTGGTTTTTTCTCAATAATATAATCTCTCTCTTCTATTATTTCAAAGTCTTTACGAGATCTTATTAAGTTCACAACCGTCTCAATATCCTCTACAAACTGGGTAACGATCCGAAGACCCGCTAAATCTTGCATTCCTTCTTCCAATTGATCGAGCGGCACATTTTTGCGTTTTGCCTTATCCAATATACTTGAAACAGGCTTCACTCTACCTGTTACAAATTCAATAGGCGTATGTTTAGATGATTGTTCGTATTGATGACGTATCCCTCTTAATTTAATTTTCAACTCCTCAACAGCCTGTTTATAAGGCGTTAAGAACATATCCCAGTTGCTCATTTCTCATCACCGTCCGTAAAAGCAAAAAGTGGTTTATGAGTGAAAAACCTCTTCAACTGCTCTTTCCATTTCTTCTCCGTAATTGCTATTTCCTTCAATATTTTCTGTTAAAAATGCAAGTTCCGTTACAATCGACTCTAATTGAATATGTATGTTTTCGTGTAATTGTAACGATAACGTTTCTTCCTTTGATACAATCTCATTTAATGTAACCCACGTAGGTTGTGAAAAACAAACATAATACAACGTAGAGTCATCCTCTATTATGTAGACAAATGCTAAGTCATCTGAATCGACTAGCATACGTCCCCCGTCTTTTAATGTTTTTGCAAATGATTCTTCCACGGTTTCTTCTAGAATCGCGACAAATCGTCCTTCTTCTGACATAATGTTTTTTACATTTAGCTTTTTCATTCTGTACCTCCACCTATTCAAAACACGTTCTTACCATGTTTTATTCTACCATAATTCAAAAAAAATTACGTCTTTGCACAGTCGCAACCCTGCGTTATTGTGTATGAAAAAAGGAATTGTATTTAACTACATACAATTAAAGAACATGACCTGTTATAATAATCGTACACTATTACAAAGGCGGATGATTATGTCACAGGAAATTGAAATTGAAGTAAAATCAAAACTGACAGAAGACGGATTCTATTTGTTACTCAAAACCTTTTCGTTAGACCATTCAGATTCACTTACACAACATAACCATTATTTTGAAACACCTGCTTTTGATTTAAAACATGCACATTCTGGTTTGCGAATTCGAGAAATCGACGATGATTTCACATTGACACTGAAACAACCTCATGAAATTGGAAAGCTTGAAACCCATCAATCTTTAACAAAGGATGAGTGGGATTCAGCCAAACAAACAGGTACTTTGCCAGATGGAAATGTAAAAAAACAATTAAGGTCGCTACATATACCCATTAATGAATTATCCTATGTGGGGACATTGACAACGGAAAGAATTGAGATCGCACATAATAGCGGAGTATTATGTTTTGATAAAAGTATGTATTTTGATCAAGTTGATTATGAAATTGAATTTGAAGGCACATCGGAAGAACATGCTCATTCAACCTTAGCGAGCATCCTTTCAAAAGCTAGCATTCCCTATACAGAAACCGAAAATAAAGTACGCCGGTTTTTCACGCGTAAAATCGCATTAGAGCAGCCAAAACGCCCATAAACATCCAATTGTTCTTATTCGTCCTTTTTGCTATTATTAGCTTATAATCGAGAATGCTTTCGTATCAATAAATGAGGTGTCATGATGGACTTAACTTTTCTACAACCTATTAATCAGCTCCAACCAACACAAAAGTGGCAAAAACCACAAAACCAATCCAATATGTTTCAATCCATGTTCTCTCAATTTCTTGAAGAACAAATGACTAGACTTCAAGTCGAATCCGTTCAACCTAGATCGAATTCTTCTTTATTTCTGCATCAACTTAATCATTTATCCCCTTTACAAACGAGTGAGCTTACTAACGTAGTGGATACGGCTACAAAAAAAACATCGAAAATGAATGATTCTAAATTTCAATCAATTATTCATAATGTCGCTCAAAAATACAATCTAGACCCTAATTTGATTTACTCTGTGATTAAACATGAATCCAATTTTAACCCCAATGCTATAAGTCATGCAGGGGCGAGAGGCCTTATGCAATTGATGCCTGCAACAGCTAAAATGTTAGGTGTGTCAAACAGCTTTGACCCCGCACAAAACATTGAGGGGGGAGCTAAATATTTACGACAAATGCTCGATCGCTATAATGGCGATACAAGGCTTGCGTTAGCTGCCTATAATGCTGGACCTGGGAATGTAGATCGCTTCGGAGGAATTCCTCCTTTTAAGGAGACACAAGCTTATGTACAAAAAGTATTAAGCAATTATATTTAAAAAATAAAGTGGGTATAGAGATACTGAAGTCTATACCCACTTTATTGTTATTTTACCTTTATTCCCCCTCCTAGAATTTTTTAAAAAAACTAAAAACCCAAGTCCCAAAACATAGATAATGTCTAAGGACGAGGGTTAACTCGTGTTACCACCTTAATTTACTGTTGAAAAATTACTCATTTCCCTTTGTTAATCGAATCATATTCCACGATAGCTTTGGCAATATTCCTACAACCTTACCGTTTTCCATATAGGATTCACCTTTATTATGTGGCTTCACTTGTTCGTTACCTAATGTATTTGTTGCTTTTGGATTATCATGTTGTAATACGACATGCTCTGCAACTTCATAGCCTTGAAATGAACGAGCGTCGATATCGACTTGTAACGTACTTTCCATATGACGGTTTGTCGCGAAAATCACAACTTCTTCTTTTTCTTCATTATATACGACCGACGAATCTAAATAAGGAACATCCGTAAAGTCAGTGCTGTCATATTTAGGTGAATTGATTACTGGATTTAGTGCCACACCTCTACCATAAACGGAAGTATAATAATACGGATAGAAGATAGTTTGTTTCCATACACGCCCACCATTCTCTGTCATAATTGGAGCAATAACATTTACTAATTGTGCCATTGCAGCAATTTTAATACGGTCTGAGTGACGAATAATCGTGTTCAACATGCTTCCCACTAGAAGAGCATCCTCAAATGTATATACGTCTTCTAATTGAGGTGGAGCTATTGACCAAGGTTCTATCTTCTTATCTTGATCATTGGAATGAAACCAAACATTCCATTCATCAAAGCTTAAATTAATTGTTTTCTTGCTACGTTTTTTGGCTTTAATATAATCACAAGTTGAAATAACGGTATGAATAAAGTTCTCCATATCCATTGAATTTGCTAAGAAGTTCGCTGTGTCGTTTTTAGGATTGCCATAGTATTGATGTAAAGATACATAATCTACATAATCATATGTATGATCTAAAGTTGTTGCCTCCCACTCTGAAGGTAGGCATATGAGCACTAGAACTTCCACAACTAACCAATTCAATTGTTGGGTCAACTTGACGCATTGCCTTTGCAGTTTCTGCAGCTAGACGACCATATTCATAGGCAGTCTTTTGACCCATCTGCCAAGAACCATCCATTTCATTTCCTAGACACCATGTTTTAATGTTGTGCGGTTCCTTATACCCATGTTGTTTTCTTAAGTCACTCCAAGCAGTACCACCGGGATGATTTGTATATTCTATTAAATTCCTAGCAGCATCAACGCCTCTTGTTCCTAAGTTAACAGCCATCATTACTTCGGCATTTGCTTTCTTTGCCCAATCGACAAATTCATTTGTGCCTACTTGGTTGGTTTCAATCACTCGCCATGCCAGCTCAAGTCTTCGGGGACGTTCCTCTTTTGGACCAATACCATCTTCCCAATTATAAGCAGACACCATGTTTCCACCAGGATATCGAACAATCGGTACTTGTAACTCTTTTACTAAATCTAGAACGTCTTGCCTAAATCCCTGTTCATCTGCACTTGGGTGATCTGGTTCGTAAATTCCACCATAAACAGCACGTCCTAATTGTTCAATAAATGAACCATATATTCTTTTGTCTATGTGTGAAATAACAAAATCTTTATCAACCACCATTTTAGCTTTCAAGAATTCTTCTCCCAATCTACTCATCCTTCCTCAACTTCAATCACTTACTATAATTCTTTGTTACTGGTAACCTTCTATTACAATCATACTCGTTATAGCGTAAGGAAAGCAGTTACAACCACAATTGGTTTGAGACATTTCTGAACCTTTTCTACTGATAAATAGAAAAGGACAGTCTTATCTTTCCATAAGGTATGCCCTTTTCCTATTAACTTGTGAAATGTGTCAGATGTTATTCTACCACGTCTTCAGCTAGTGCTTCTTCATGCGCTTTAACAAATTCCTCAGCTGTCGACTCTTTTCCAAATAACGATTGTATCATGTCAAGGTGTACTTGGGCTGGCCCTGGATTCATTAAATTATCAGCAAAAAGGGTAATGCTACTTGCATCATTTAAATCATTTAATACTTTTAAGTACATGTCAGGAAGATCATAGTCATCAGCATTCAATTTATAAGAAGGAATAATACCCGCCTCATCAAGAGAACGCTCCCCAAATTTCTCTGTAAAATACTTTACGAATTGTTTCGCTTCTTCTTTCACATCAGAATTTTCAGCGACGAATAAACCACCATTACCACCAACAAAGCCATTGATATCTCCTTTTCCACCTTCTACAGCAGGGAATTTAAAGTAGTCCACAGAATCCTTGAATTCTTGTGAAAGGTCATCACTATTTGTAAAGGTAGGTAACATCCAAGTTGCTGATAGAAACATTGCCGCTTGACCATTTGTAAATAAACTTTCTGCTTCACTGCTTGTTAGTCCATTAAACCCTTGAAGAAATGCTCCCAAATCAACTAAATTTTGAATCTCTTCAGCAGCTTCCACTAAATTGGGGTCTTCAAATGTATTTGTTCCATTTACTGCATTTACAATTGTTTCTGCACCAGCAATACGGTCAGCAAGGTACATATACCACATCGAACCTGTCCAAGCGTCTCTATTTCCTAATGCTATTGGAGTAATATCATTATTATTTAATGTTGTAATAACATTTAGAAATTCATCATAAGTAGTTGGTACTTCTAATCCATTTTCCTCAAATATTTTTTTATTATAGAAAATCATCGCAATATTAAGGTCTGTAGGTAAACCATAAGTTTTTCCATCGACTTCAAACCCCTCTATCGTTCCATCTACAAACTTATCTCTGAAATCACTGTCAAGTACATCGTCTAAAGGTGCGAACATATTACTATTGACGTATGGCTGGAGCCATCCACCTGGCCATGACATTCCTACATCAGGTAATTCCTCGGAAGCTGCTAATACCTTCAGCTTATCTTTATACTGCTCATTACTTAAAATTTCTTGCTCAACCTTAATTCCTGGATTTTCACTTTCAAAGTCTTCAATGATCTCATTGAGAATTTGATTTTGTGCAGCAGATGTACCCGTCGGCCATAAATGCATAAATTCGATTGTTTTGGTATCACTAGAACTTCCGTTTGTCCCATTACTCTCAGTACCTGTTTGCCCACATCCTGTTACAATAAGGATTAGTGCAAGCAATAGTGCAACCGCATTCAATTTTCTCATCTTTCTTCCTCCTCGTATATGTATTGACTTTGCTTACAATACTGATTCCGTGTACGTTAACGGAAATATGTTTAAAAATTCCCCTCTATAAACTTAGGGGTGTTTAAAATTAACAATAACTTCGTGTACGTTAACGTAAATTTCAAAAAATCAGACTCGAGTTTTATTCTAACTTGCCCATAGCTACTATTCATTTTTCAACTTAAATTATATTGCAAATCACTCTCCTTTTTCAGCGCTAATATGAAGCGGTTTCATAACTTTAAAGATTTATATTGTAACTCGCTCCCTTGTGCGTCTACTATAACACTATTATAAATATTAAGTCAATATTATTAATAAGGAAATTGTTACGTTTTACGGTTATAAAGGCACTTATAAAATTAAAAAAGGTCTCAAAATAGAATAACGATTGAAACCTTTTCCTGAATTTATACGTAGATAAGTCCGCCATAATTAATTCAATCCTAAATCGATTCTCCTGGGATAATTCGGTAATTCAATAGTGGAACCGAGGGGAAAATACCGTTTTCCAACTTATTAACAAGTGACTGAACAGCACTTATACCAATTTCCTCAATTGGGTACTCTACAGTAGTCAATTGGGGTTCGACATATTTTAGCACGTCTATATTATCAAACCCCATTATCCCCACTTCAGCTGGTATGTTGACTTGATGCTCCTTTAAAAATTTCATTACTTCAAGAGCATGAAAATCACAGGTACATAAGATAGCTGTTTTTTCATTTCGCAAAAATTTAAATTCAGCTACTTTTTCTAGATAATCCTTTTCTTCTATAATAAGATGGTTATCTAACAAATTATATTCTGACAAACCATCAATGAATCCTTTTAAACGTTCGTGTTGAGTATATATATTAACTTTTCCTAATAGGGATAGTGGTGGACAAATAAATACAAACCTCTTATACCCTTTTTTTATAGTATGCTTCACTGCATCTAGCATTGCTTCTCGTTCCTTAACACCGATATGATGCCACTGATCCGAAACATGATTGAAAATAGTTACAATCGGAACATCAAATGACTGTAAGAACTTATTAAATCCATTTCCTTGATTGACTGAGAACAAGATGATACCATCTACTTTTCTGTCTATGAGATAATTAATACTTTCTATTTCTTTTTCTTTATCTTTATCTGTTAGCGCCAGATGGAGAGAGTATCCAGATTTTCTTAATTCAGACTCAATCGCATTCATTAGTAAAGCGAAAGATCGGTTTTGTAAATCAAACAACACGACACCAATCGTCTTTGTTTTTCCTTTCACCAAGCTTTGTGCTCGATAGTCAGGGCGATAGTTTTTCTCTTTTGCTACTTGTAAAATTTTTTCTTTTGTTTTAGGGTTGATACCTGGACGGTTGTTAAGCGCCCTATCCACCGTTCCAATAGATACTCCACAGATTCTCGCTATTTCCTTTATCGAAACTGTCATAGCTCCTCCTAAGATTCAATAGATATATATTCTATTATAATACATTAAGGTGCTATTTGCTTAACTTGATTACTATAATGGCAATACAAGGCTTGCCTTAGCCGCTTATAATGCCGGACCTGGGAATGTAGATCGCTTCCTCCTTTTAAGGAGACACAAGCTTATGTACCTCGAGTGTTCAATACATACATGTCGATGTAAGATAGGTTTGTTTCTCTTCCATTCCACATATAATAAAACTGATTGTACATACCAATGTAAATCAGTTTTTTTTATTTCCTCGTCTCCTTTTCACCTAAGCCAATCAGGAAATTTGCCGAAGAATACTCATATTGCTACAATATGAGATAGAGAAAATGAATATAAAAAATGTAACAGTGATTTACAGAGGAGTTAAATCGATGACAGATACCAACCAAACGCC
Source organism: Halalkalibacter wakoensis JCM 9140 (assembly GCF_000513095.1). Lineage (GTDB taxonomy): Bacteria > Bacillota > Bacilli > Bacillales > Bacillaceae_D > Halalkalibacter > Halalkalibacter wakoensis. Next base: position 77,082 of record NZ_BAUT01000008.1, on the reverse strand, counting down.
TTTTGATGCATTAGGTGGCGAAGAAATATTATCACAATTAGTTGATCGTTTTTATGAGAAAGTTTCCAGGCATCCTGACCTTTCTCCTTTGTTTCCAGATGACTTAACGGAAACAGCCCGAAAGCAAAAACAATTTTTAACACAGTTTTTAGGAGGGCCTTCTTTATATACTGAAGAACATGGACACCCAATGTTACGGGCAAGGCATATGCCATTTGTGATTACTCCGGTCCAAGCAGAAGCATGGCTTGAATGCATGGAGCGCGCCATGGATGATATTGGGATAACAGGATTAATTCGTGAGTTTATGTTAGAACGTTTAACGATGACCGCTCATCATATGGTGAATCAACCATTGTAGAAAGGAGAATGACCATTGAACGAAAAAGAAACTTCTTCAACGTGTGACGATCAACTTGGCGTTTGTGGTCTGGATCCTAAGCATTCATTTTCTGACAAACGCCATAAACCGATTGAATTATATACCTTTATTGACCCCCTTTGTGCGGATTGTTGGGCATTTGAGCCGATGTTAAAAAGACTCCAAGTTGAATATGGAGGGTATTTTCGGATTCGGACAATTGTTGCTGGTCGACTTCAAGCATGGAATGTATGTAAAAACACAACCAAAGGACTTGTATCAAAAAAACAAGAATTAGCTTCCATCTGGGAAAAGATTGCTTCTCAAACCGGTATGTCCTGTGATGGAGATGTATGGCTAGAAAATGATTGGAGCTCACCTTACCTTGCTTCACTCGCAATTAAAGCTGCCGAACTTCAAGGGCCTCAGATTGGCGTGCGTTTTTTGCGAAAAGTTCGAGAAGCTCTTTTTCTTAACAAGCAAAACATCACTGAGGAAGATGTTTTGTTACAGTGTGCTGAAAAAGCAGGTCTAGACTTAGCTGAATTTAAAAAAGACTTATCTTCCAAAACAGCGATTAAAGCCCTTCAACATGACATTAAAACGACGAATGAAATGGAAGTAGACATCGTCCCAACTTTTGTATTTTTCAATGCAAATATTGAAGATGACGGCATTAAGGTAAGTGGAAATTATCCTTATGACGTATACGTTCAAATCTTAGAAGAAATGCTTGGATTTAAGCCTGAACCTTCAACTAGTATAACGATTGAAGATTTTCTAAGAAGGTATGAGTTTGTTGCCACTATTGAAGTTTCAGTTGTTTTTAATGTAAGTGAAGCGGAAGCAGAAAAACAGTTAAAAACGCTTGTCCTCCAACAAAAGGTGGAATCGGTTCCTGTAAAATACGGAATGTTTTGGAGATATGTTGGTTAGTCGGTAGAAAATGAAATCCTCAGTTTGTCCTTCTAATGAAGTAGCTGTCATCATAGACTAATGATAGTAAGATTCGAACAAGGAGGGTCTTCATTGAATCGCTTTAGACTAGTGTCAGGGATTATTTTAATACTCATTAGCTATTATTTTTTTATTTTATCGTTAATGAATGTTTTTCCTAAATGGATCGCAGCACCGCTTTTGTTTGTATCCTTAGTTTTTACACTAGCCCCTATTTCAAAGAAAAAACGATTCAAAGGATTTCATTAACAAAGACCAGGGAGATTGATCTCACCCCTGGTCTTTGTTTGTATTATTGTTCTAATAATTGTTCCATTTCAATCAATGTTTTCTCGAATACAGTAAGTGCCTGTTTGATTGGCTCTGAAGATGTCATATCGACCCCTGCGTGCTTAAGAACTTCAATTGGATAATCGGAACTTCCTGCTTTTAAAAATTGTAAATAACGCGTTACCGCCGATTCACCTTCATCAAGAATTTGTTTGGACAACGCTGCTGCAGCACTATATCCTGTTGCGTATTGATACACATAGAAATTGTAGTAAAAATGTGGAATACGAGCCCACTCTAATCCAATTTCTTCATCAATCACAATATCTTCTCCAAAGTATTTTACATTGAGGTCATAATAGGTCTTCGTTAACACATCTGGAGTTAACGCCTCTCCATTTGCTGACTTTTCGTGAATCAACTGCTCAAATTCAGCAAACATGGTTTGGCGGAAAACCGTCCCTCTAAATCCTTCTAGAAAATGATTTAGTAAATAAAGCTTTTCTTTAGGATCATCTGTATATTTCACCATATAATCATTTAACAAGGCTTCATTTAAAGTAGAAGCAACTTCAGCAACAAAGATTGTATAATCCCCGTACACATACGGCTGGTTTTCACGAGTATAATAGCTGTGTAAGCTATGACCAAACTCGTGAGCAAGCGTAAATAAATTATTCACATTGTCTTGCCAATTCATTAAAATATATGGCATTGTACCATACGCTCCTGAAGAGTATGCACCACTTCTTTTCCCGACATTTTCTTCCACATCAACCCATCGCTTCTCAAATCCTTGCTTTAATGTTGAAACATACTCTTCCCCAAGTGGCGCTACCCCTTTGATCACAAAGTCTTTTGCCTTTTCATAAGGAATTTCCATCTTTACATCTTGAACAAGAGGCGTATACAAGTCGTACATGTGCAATTCGTCTACACCCAATACTTTTTTTCGTAAGCGAACATAACGATGCAGCAAATCTAAGCGTTCATTGACTGTCTCTACAAGTTGATCATAGACAATTTCAGGGATATGATTCGCGCTTAATGCTGCTTCACGTGCTGACTTGTAGTTTCTTACTTTTGCGTAGAACAAATCTCTTTTCACTTGCCCACTAAGCGTAGATGCCAATGTATTTTTATATTTGTCATACGTATTGTACACAGCTTTGAACGCTTCTTCTCTTACTCGACGATCACTGCTCTCTAAAAAGCGAAGAAAGCGACCATGTGTGACCTCAACTTCTTCTCCATTCTCATCTTTAATGGAAGGGAACTTCAAATCAGCATTATTTAACATGGCAAATGTATTGCTAGGGCTACTTGTCACTTCAGCTGCTTGAGCTAAGATGGCTTCCTCTTTTTCCGATAATACATGTGACCTTTGCTCATTTAGTTCCGCAAACATTTGTGTATATTTCTTTAATCCATCATGTTCACTAACAAATCTCTCAATTTTTGACTCGTCAATGGATAACAATTCCGGAACAATAAAAGAAGCCACTTGACCTACTTGTGCAGCTAGGCTAGCAGCTCGATCATGTAAGCCTTGGTAATAAGAATTCGACGTATCTTGGTCATTTCGCATATGTGCGTAAGCATAGACACGGCCTAACTTCTCAGAAATTTGATTTTGCTTTTCAAGTGTTACAAATAAGGTGACAGCTGAATCAGCCAGTGTCCCTTTACAAGCTTCTAAATAAGGAAGCATGATTTGAATTTCCTTAAATTCTTTTTCCCACTCTTCATCAGTACGAAAAATAGCTTCTAAGTCCCATGTTTTGTTTACAGGAATCTCTTCACGTTTTTTTAATTGTTTTGACAAGTAACGCACCTCCAACTTTCCTACCTATTATATATTCGACTCCTCTACACTTATTCCTTTAATGTTCCCTCTATTCCTCTTATTCATCATTGTCATAAGTTCTTGATAATAAAGGGTTTGATCATACATAATTGCATCGTCCATAGAAGTAGGAATAACCATATTTCGCATTCTTTTATACTGACCCTTCTCTTCAGTTAAATAGCCGATTTGAACGAGAAACTGAAAATAACCGATAATTGCCTCTGACCAACTACGTCCATCTTTCATAAAACGAATGCCAAAAACAAGACTACTCACAGAGGATTGTACACAAGAGATGGCTATTTGAATGGAGAAGAATTGATGTGGGGATTGATGCTCGATGCATTCTAATAATAAAAATGTCTGCCAATAACATGGAGATGTTGTGAATAACTCATAATGCGGGGAAGGCCAACCAGCTTCAATTGGAAAATAACTTGGGGGAATACAGTGTTTGTATAGGATTGTTTGGAGGAATTTTTCCGCTTTTCCTTTGAATGGGAATGACTGATAACGCCAATGTTTTTTTACGATTAACCATTGAGATAAAAGCTGGATCGTTTTGTTTTTCGGAAATAGAATGTCTTCGATACACAGTTGAGAGAGTGATGTTTCTTGAAGAGAAGCTAAAAGTCTTGTAGGGCTGTACGGAGTTAATTGTTGGAGTGTTACAAAGCTAGCTTGCTCTGGGCAATAAAACTGCAGAAAACGTTGACCATCGATCAGACGGCTGGCTGACCATTCAAATGATTTGATTGAAAAGGAGTTCGTTCCACATCGTTTTAAACGATTTCCTCCTAATAACCAGATTGGAGTTATTCCTAACTGCTCGTATCCAGCAGATCTGTTTTCAAGAAGCTCTTGATCAATTGGAGAACATTGATATTCAATAGCATAGAGGGTATGGTTCACGCGGAGAAGTAAATCAGGACGTTGCTTAATCAGAGGAAGATAGACTTCCATTGCAACTTTTATGTTTTGCTTTTTAGCCCATTCATAAATCTGTCGCTTTCCATTCAAGTGATAAACGGTCTCTCTTTCTAGTGAGAACGAACAAATTTGATTGGCATAATGGGCAAAGTGCCAAATTTTTGTTGTACCTAGTTTTAATTGAACTTGTGATTGACACGCGGGGCAATAAAAGTCACGTTTCTTCCGTAGATCTTTCAGTTCCTGTATGTGCCATTCATCAGCCATTGAAATAACTGTACCATCTGCTAATTTTGCATTAAACATTTAGCCACCTCCTTATTTTCACTAACCATTCGTCTTTATCATTTAAAAATCCTTCTAAATCTTTATATAAGTTCAAAAAAACTAGAACTTTGAGCCTTGCAGAATACAGAAATCCCTTACATAAGTCAATAGGTAACCAGCGGCAGTCGCATGACACTACGCTTTCCGCGGTGCCCGGTGAGTCCTCCATCCCGTAAGCAAGGCTGAAGCTCCTTTTCAATTCCAATAAAACGAGCACTTTTTCAGTTGCCTCGTAGCCGAGGGAGGCTCGGAACCTCCTTGCAGGCGCGAGTGGCTGTAGCGCAATGAACGAACACGCTACAGTCAATGGCTTTACTTTTTAGATCTATAATAATGGTGATAGTAATCTTGAAGTGGATTCGATAATTCGATGAATAACTGACCTGTTCTTAAACGTATGATAGTTTAATTGTTTGGAATGTTCCAAGTCGTACACAAAATCACTTACAAGTGTTGTAACACTATTTGTTTTATACAGATAGGCATTCACTTCAAAATTCAAATGAAAGCTACGCATATCCATATTGGATGTACCAATGGAAGCTAATTCATGATCAACAATAATCAACTTGCTGTGCATAAAACCACGATTGTATTCATAAACCTTCACACCAGCTTCTAGCATCTCTGGAAAATAGGAACGAGATGCATGGAAAACGATCCGCTTGTCCGGACGACTTGGAACAAGGAGACGTACATCAATTCCACTTAATGCTGCAATTTTTAATGCACTTACAATATCGTCATCCGGGATAAAGTAAGGACTAGCAATCCAAATTGATTTTTTTGCTGAAGTGATCATAGAAAAGAACAGTTTTTTATTAACTTCCCAGCGTTGGTCTGGCCCACTCGCAATCATTTGAACGCCACCGTCTCCTTCGATTGTCGACAGAGCTGGAGATAAGTAAGTTGGGCTCAAAATCGTCTCTCCGGTTTGATAATGCCAATCTTGTAAGAAAATAAGTTGAAGGGTTCGAACAGCCTCTCCTCTTACAAATAAATGAGTATCTCTCCAGTTTCCAAAATAGGAGTGCTTCCCTAAATATTCATCCCCAATATTTAAGCCGCCTACAAACCCGATCACCCCATCAATGACAATAATTTTCCTATGATTTCGGTAGTTAATTTTATGATTTAAGAATGGCAATTTCACTGGTGAAAAAGCGGCTACTTCCACACCTGCCTCTTTCAAATCCCGAATGTAACGCTTGGACAAACGCCAACTTCCTACAGCATCATACAGAAAACGGACCTTTACACCAGCGGCTGCTTTATCAAGTAAAATTCCTTTAATTTCCTGTCCCAGTTCATCATCTCGTACGATATAGTATTCAAGATGAATATGATGTTCCGCTTGTTTCAGTGCCTCTAAAATATGGGCAAATGTTTCCTTTCCGTCTGTTAATACCTTCGTTTCACTTGAAAACGAAACGGGCGTTTTTCCTAAACGATGGGCTAAACGGAAGAGAAGCTGTTGATGATCTCCCATTTTCTGTAGCTGATCTTCATTTTGCTGCCTCTGACCAGCTATCTTTTCAAACATCTGTTCATCTTGTAAAGCTTTAATTGAAAAAGATCGACTTTTTCTTTGATTTTGTCCAAACAACAAATAGAAAAAGAACCCGAATAAAGGAAATGCCGCAAGCACTAACAACCATGTTAACGTTTTGGTTGGATGTCGATTTTCAAAAAAAATCACGACAGCAATAAATACTACAGATAGGGAAAAGGCAATACTTAACGCACCTACTACCCAACCTTCCCAATACATTCTTGTCATATAAAGGACAGCCACTAGTGACATACCAAAAATAAAAAGATTAATTTGATTTCTCATTTAACACTCCAGGAAAAAAGTTTACAATCAAATAAAATAGAGGGACCCTCAGGATCCCTCTTTTAGAACATCTATCCATGAGGATATCTGTTTCATCCAAATTAAACCGTACTACTTAGAGAACGATGTTCGAATAACAGGAAGGGCATTTTCTTGAACAATTTCTTTGCCATATTCCTTCATTCGATAAGTAGAAATATCTGACTCATAGCCATATTCAAGCATTTGGCTTAACATATCGTCTTGTTCATCTTCGTTGTAGCGATCATCATTAAACAACACATGAAGATAATACGTACCTTCAAAGTGATATAGCTCATTAAAAAGATCATCAATAAAGAAGTTGTGACTTAATGAAATGACATCTTCAAAGTCTTTAAATCCAATAACAATTTCTAAATGATCGTTTACCGGATCTAATTCTTCATCACTTCCGGACATTAAATCAATTAGATTTGATTCTTCACCATCTTTATCCGTAACCGGAATTTCAAGCTTCACACTTCCGTCAGAGACTTGCCCTCTTGTTACGACAATTTCCAATCCTTTATCTAACGCATGTACCTGAATCCATAATGGTCCATCTAATTCAAATGCATCGTCTCTATCGTTGGCTTCATTCATCATTTCGAAGAAGAGCTCTTCTCCACGCTCACGATTGTACCAAATTTCATCTCGGTCAAAGCCTCTATCCTCAATATCTGTATACGTAATAAAGAATTTTACGGTCGTATCATTAACGCGTTCAATATCCATTTTCGCTCTCCCTCCTAATCGAGTAATAATAAACTTCATTTCTTGATGAGGAAAACGTCTTTAAACCCCCTTCAACGTTCTTAGTCATGTAGCAAAGACTGGCGTAAACTTACTCACTTATTCGTGATAGGTCTAATTGATTCCTTCCTACTTACTATGAATATGTTACGGGTAACCTATCGCTCATCTCTAAATAGGCTTACTACTATTTTATGATAAATCAATTAAAAATGGAAATTAAATAAACTGCCAATCCCCATATTTTAAAAAGATCTCCTCTTACTTTCATTATAACAGTTTCTCATAGAGATATGACTTTGAAATTTTCATCATATTTTCTTTGGATAAACCATATATGTTTTTAGTAGACGATTAGACAAGCTCCATACATAGATGAACTTGTTTCAATGTATGAACTATTTCTAATCAATATGAAAATAATGTGCTTAACGCCAAAGGATGATGCAGACTATGGATACAGATTTTCTTATATCTCTTTTAACAATTATCGGCATTGACATTATCTTAGGTGGAGATAACGCGATTGTCGTTGCTCTTGCATGCCGTAACCTCCCAAAAGAAATTCGAAACCGGGCCATTGTTCTTGGTATCTGTTTAGCGTTAGTGACGCGGATGTCTCTAACTGTTGTAGCCGTACAACTATTGGAAGTTCCCTTTTTACTAGCCGTAAGTGGCGCACTTTTGATTTACATTGCTTATAGTCTTCTAACAGACCAAGGCGATGACCGTGAAATTGAAGGTGGAACCAATCTTTGGAGTGCGATAAAAGCCATTATTATTGCCGATTTAGTTATGGGTTTTGATAATGTTATTGCTGTAGCTGGTGCTGCTCATGGAGATCATACCTTAGTTCTAATTGGTTTAATTGTTTCCGTTCCAATCATTATTTGGGGTAGTAAATTAATCTTGAAGGCATTTGATCGTTTTCCAATCATTATTTATTTAGGAGCCGGTATTCTTGCTTTCACCGCAAGTCGAATGATCACTCATGAAGATATGTTTGCCCCACTTTTCCATCATAATCCTATTTTAACGTTATCCTTTCAGATTTTTGTTATCGTTGCGGTACTGTTAGTTGGATGGTTTCAAAATAAAACCAAAAAATAAGAATGGATAGTAAAAAACCCTTCTACTAAAAAAAGAGTAGAAGGGTTTTAATTAATTAACCAGGCGTTGTGCCTCTTGTAAATGAAACGTACGCACTTTTCTTGGTAAAAAGCGGCGAATTTCAGCATCGTTATAACCTACTTGTAGACGTTTTTCGTCAAAAATAATAGGACGACGAAGCAATCCTGGGTTCTCACTAATAATTTCGAACAACGTTTGTAATGGCAATGATTCTAACTCTACATTTAATTCTTGAAAAACTTTAGAACGTGTAGAGATAATTTCATCTGTTCCATCCTCGGTCATTCGTACAACTTCTTTAACCTCTTCAACCGATAATGGTGAAGCAAAAATATTTCGTTCCTCAAATGGGATATTATGTTCTTCTAGCCACGCTTTCGCTTTTCGGCATGATGTACAACTAGGTGATGTTAATAATGTAACCATAAATGGACCTCCCCTTTCAAGTTTGAGATCTATGACGAACTTAGATGTAGTAAATGTCAATTTAATTTTCACAATAATTATTATACAAAGGCGTTAAACGTTTGTATATATAAATTATAGGTTTTTTATAACAACATAGTATAGTTTGATATGAACTTAGTGTTATATACCCTTTCCATGACATTCTAAACCCTATTATACTAAAAAATCGTTTCTAAACAAATATGTTTATTTAGTTGTTTTTGTACATTTGATTTTTGTACTCATACTTGTCACATGATTGTCACACCTTAACAGTAACAAACATTAACATACCTGCTTCTCATTATCTTTTTTAGTTAAATTATACAGTTTGTAGGGGCTGATCATTTTGAAACCACTTATTTTTGCTTTTGTTCTCATGCTCTTATTACAAGGGTGTGCAACAGATGATATTACTAGCGAGGATGTTGAAAGTCAGCGCCTTCTAGTAGAAACAGAACAGATATCTACCGGTTCCATTCAGCAGACCCTTGAGCTATCAGGACAGCTACTCCCGAGAGATCAAGTACCTCTTTTTACAGGCGGACCTCTTGAGGTTATGGACATACATGTAGAAATAGGTCAAGCCGTTGAACGAGGTGATCTTCTTCTTACTCTGAATGATGAAGAGGCACGAAGACAAGTCTCTCAAGCAAGGCAAGCCTTGGAACAGTTAGAACAAAGTTTAGTCCAAGTTAATAACCTTAATCGTTCTATTGAGCAGAATGTTTCAAATATGTCTGAACTAGAAAAAGAGTTACAACAATCCATTAATCGTTCACGTACTTTACTTGAACAAATCCAAACCGACAATTTTGAAAATTCACTTGCTGAAATCATCCAAGCAAGCTTAGATGTATCCATTCGACAAACCGAATTGATTCAATTTGCAAGTGTACAAGGAACAACAGGTCCTGTTAATACCCTTGAACTAGAAATGCAAATCGCACAAGCTGAAGAGGCGGTTCGACAATCTGAGCGAGCTCTACAGGCAACAAGACTTACTTCCCCTATTTCAGGTGTTGTTTCTCAGTTAGACGTTTCAGTCGGCCAAGTTGCTGCTCCGAGTATCCCTCTTGTCACGGTTGCTAATTTAGTTACTATGAACGCTACATTCTCAGCTAGTAGCTTTGAAGTAAACCAGCTTGAGCCAGGTCTTAAAACAGAGCTATCGATAATGGGTGTCGAGGAAACCATTACTAGTGAGGTATCAACTATTTCACCTGTAGTAAATCCTCAAACGAACTCTTTCACCGTACAGATTCCGATAGACAATGATTCCATGAACCTTAAAGGTGGAATGAGAGCAACAGCCTTGATTGACTTACAAACAATTGAGGACGCTCTTTTAATTCCAGCGAATGCCGTTTTATATCAAGATGGTGTACCTTACACGTTTGTCGTACAAAATGAAGAAGTCAAACGCCAAGAGATAGACTTAGGTTCAAGAAGTGGAGACTTTTTTGAAGTCCTTTCAGGAGTATCGAAAAATGACATCGTGGTAACTACTGGTAAAGAGCGTTTAACAGATGGTGCCGAAATAACAATTCGAAGTGAGTGAGTACAATGAATGTAGCAAAATTATCCGTATTGCGTCCGGTAGCCATGTCGATGTTAATTGTATTGCTTATTATGCTAGGAATGGTATCGCTCAGAAACCTTCCTGTTGATCTCTTTCCCGAATTGGATTATCCAGTTGTAGCGGTTACAGCATCATACGAAGGAGCTGGTCCAGAAGAAGTAGAACAGTTAATTACGCGACCACTTGAAGAAATGATGGCAAGTGTTCAAAACGTAGAATCTGTTTCTTCAACGTCTCGGACAGGCGGAGCACTTGTTCTCGTGGCGTTCGACTGGGGAACAGATCTAGATTTTGCTACATTAACAATGCGTGAACGAATTGACCAAATTCGAGACCGTCTCCCTCCTGGTGTCACGACTCCTCAAGTAATGAGATTTGATCCTAGTATGTTACCAATTGTTCAACTAGCTATTACTGATCAACATGGCGACCTAGCAGAAACAAAGAATTTAATTGAAAATGAAATACAACCAAGGTTGGATTCGATCGATGGTGTTGCAGCCGTTCAAATTGAAGGTGGGACCACTCAAGAGATTCGGCTCGAAGTTGATCCAGATCAACTAGCGAGTTATGGGCTAAGCTTGAATGATTTACAACAAATTATAAGTAGTGAAAATCTTAACATTCCGGGAGGAGAAGTTACAGATGCAAATCAAAGCCTCCCTGTACGAATTACAGGAGAATTTCAATCTATTTATGATCTACAAGTGCTTCCGATTCCTACTGTTGAAGGTGTCATTCCGTTAAGCAATCTAGCTTCCATCCAAGAAACAACGGCACCAACGCTACAAGAAAGTTATTTAAACGGAGAACCAGCAATTGGGGTCTCAATCCTCAAAGGATCTGGGACGAATACAGTGTCAGTAGCTAGAAACATAAATCTTGAGATTAAGGAAATGCTTGAGTTATTACCTGAAGGAACAAACATACGAATAATTTTTGATCAAAGTCAATTCATCGAACAATCCATCCAAGCAGTTGGGTGGAACATTGTGATCGGGGGGTTGTTAGCAGCATTTGTGCTTTATGTATTTTTACGAAATATTCGTAGTACTTTCATAATTGCTTTTTCTATTCCTATTTCTATTATGACCACTTTTCTTTTTTTATTTTTTTACGGCGAAACCTTAAATATATTGACACTAGGTGGTCTAGCGCTAGGTGTAGGAATGATGGTTGATAATTCGATTGTCATTTTAGAAAACATTTACCGGAAACGTTCAGAAGGGGAAGGAAAAAAAGAAGCAGCCATAAATGGCACAAATGAAATAGGGGGAGCCATTATAGCATCAACATTGACCACGGTTGTTGTATTTTTGCCTATCGTTTTTGTTGAAGGCCTTGCTGCCCAACTATTTAAGCCTCTTGCTGTAACTGTTGCTTTCTCTTTACTAGCATCTTTAATTACAGCCTTAATCATTGTTCCTTTGCTTTCTTCTACTTTTATGGCAGTCAATCACCATACTTCTGCTTTTGAGCGAGGGTTCGAACGGACAAAAGCAGCGTATAGGCGATTTTTGGAGCGTTCTTTGCACAAACCAAAGACAGTTTTATTTTCAACAATGGGATTGCTTGGGTTATCATTAGCTTGTATTCCTTTATTAGGAACGGAATTTTTACCTGCCCAAGATCAAAGTTTTGTTAGCATTGATGCTCGATTACCAGCTGGTAATGACCTTCAAGCAACACTTAGTCTTACGGAAGAAATTGATGAGCATCTAACAAACATTCCTGAAATCGAATTAGCCTATGTCACAGTTGGAGGTACTGATAACTTTACAATTGGGGCAGGCTCTCAAGTAAATCGTGCGTCATATAGCCTATTACTTAAACAAATATCTGAGCGTAGTCGCTCTGACTTAGTTGTGGCAGAAGATGTCCGAGAACGGCTAAAGCAAATTCCAAATGTTGATATACGTGTCACAGCTAGCGATACAGGCTTTTCAGACAATCCGATAGCTCTTACCGTAAAGGGTCCCGACTTGCAAACACTAAAACGAATTTCTGATGAAATGATCAAAACGATTTCAAATGTGGAAGGAGTACGAGAACCGACAGCTAACTACAATGAAGGAAGTCCCGAAGTAACAATTTCAATTGATCGGAATGCTGCTGCATCTTACGGTGTAGGAAGTGCTCAAATCGCAAACACAATTGGAAATGCAACAAAAGGAGTTGTCGCAACAAAGATAGCACGTGATGGTGAAGAGTTAGACGTTCGCCTTCAAGTTGAAGAGAAATATACAGCATCTGTAGACCACTTGGCACAACTCCTTATTGATACACCAACAGGAGAACGAATTCCTTTGTCAGCTGTCGCAACTGTTGAACGCGGTCAAGGACCAAGTTCCATTCGAAGAGTTGACCGCCTTCGTGAAATAACCGTTCGCGCAGATATACTCGGCCGAGATTTAGGAAGCGTTGTTACAGATATTGAATTCGCCTTAAAAGAAGAAATCAGACCTCTTTTACCTAGCGGATATAGAATTACATTCGGAGGGCAAAATGAACAAATGAACGATGCTTTTTTTAAGCTTAGCGGGGCGATTGCGCTAGCCGTTTTACTTGTTTACATGGTAATGGCTGGACGTTTTGAATCGTTCTTCTACCCTCTTATCATTATGTTTTCTGTTCCTGTAACAGCGATTGGGGTCATAGGGGGACTCCTTATCACTAGCCAACCTTTAGGCGTTGGTTCATTAATTGGTATTTTAATCTTAACAGGAATTGTCGTTAATAATGCGATAGTCCTTGTTGATTACATGAACACATTGCAATCAGAAGGATATTCCACCTATCAATCGATCCTTCAAGCTGCTCCTACAAGATTAAGACCGATTTTAATGACAGCTCTTACAACGATCTTAGGTTTAGTACCTCTCACGTTAGGTTTTGGTGAAGGAACAGAGGTGCAGCAGCCGATGGCAATCGTCATTGTGTTTGGACTTGCTGTTTCAACGTTTATTACGCTCATTTTAATACCTGTCATCTATTTATTAGCAGACAAACTTAAAAAACGACATTCCGATCAAGAGTTAGAACTTTAACAGGAATACGATATTTTCAAGCAACAAAGCGGATGAATATGAGATCTAAAAAAAGATGGGCTCCTTTTTAGCATCATGCTAAAAAAGGAGCCCTGTTTTTCGTTTTAAGCAGTTGTGCGCTTCGATGGCATTGGAATTGGACTACGTTTAGACCTAGCTTGCCATCCCTTCACATTTTTCTTAAGAAAATCTTTAAGCATTTCCCTTTTCTTTTTGCTATTCTGTCGCTTTACATCTCTTCTTTTCATCGGTATTCCCCCTCATCAATGGATGAAGGAATTGGCTACACAGTCGCCTGGTCTTTCTCTTTTTCGTACGTTAAAACTTGATCAACATCTTCATAAGAAGCTCCGTAAAGTTCATGGTCTTTATACGTGTGGATGTTTTCATACGTATGCTTCATTTTGTCAAAAATGCTTTTTTCCGTTTCATCTGTTGGAGACCAATACAAAATCTCAAGTTCATTAATTTCGTTTGTCGCCAAAGAACGTCTTTTGTAACCAATTGACTGTGCGTGCTTAAATCCTTCTCGACTATAAAAACGTTGACGCTTCTCGGTATCCGTATCATCATAATCAACCGGCTCTACTTCAAGAATAATGGGCTTATCTTTTTGCTTTAACTCGTTTAATAATTTTTTCCCTAGTCCCTGACCTCTTGCATCTGTTGATACAAACAAATAATCAACAAAAACAAAGTCATCAGTTTCTACATACATCATAACATGATTTGGTCCTTCATTTTTATGGTAAATATCAGCTTTCTCTTTTAACAACAACTCGATGTGTTCTTTCGACTTCATTTCTTCGATCGGAAAGTATTGATTAAGCTTTTCATACCAATTCATTGTCGTACCTCCATCACCTTTATAGTATTAGTATATTCCTCTTTCAATAAAGGTTAAACTGCGTCATTTCATCATATAATAGGAAGTTTTTCCATGTACGACATTATTTACAGTTTATGCACCGATCTCATACAATTCCACTCATTTCCAAGAGAGTTTGGCCATACTTCACTGTTTTAAAGTGATTGATTGCTAAAAAAAGCTACTGCAAAACAGTAGCTTTTTTAATCCATTTTTATTCGAGTGGTTTATAGTTAACGCCTTTTGTATAGCGGTTTGTTGCATTCCAAAGCAAGAATTCATCAATTCCTTGTTCATTCAATGCACGAATTTGCTCTTCTACTTCTTTTTTTCCGTATCTTTTATAATTTCCTGCTCCTAACCAAGATGCTGTAAAATCTTGAATCCAAGGTCTTGATACTGGAGGGTTATCTAATGCACCAAGTACTTTATTTTCAACTTTCGCATATTCGGTCGTTAGTTCATACGGATACAAATCAGGTTTATCGATTCCAAAATACGGTGTCCAATGACTCGGATAAATCATGGAAGATATAACATCAACATTCTCTGAAATTTTCGAGAAGTTTTGACCAATTCCTGGTGCTTCCGAGATGGTCGCAGAGTATCCAAAAATATCAACGGACACATCAACATGATATGCCTCTAACTGTTCTCTTGCATAAGCTACAAAATCTGTTACAGCTTGGACTCTTTTTTGAACATTGTCATCTCCATCTAAATATTCGCCAACCTCATATTTAAGGATTTCATCACGACGTTCAAATCCTTCCGGAAACCGAACATAGTCAAATTGAATTTCTTTAAAGCCCATTTGTGCTGCCTTTTTAGCAATGTCTACATTGTAATCCCATACTTCTTTTAAAAATGGGTTAACAAACGCTTCTCCTCTCCCATTTTTCCAAACTTCTCCATCATCTAAAAAAGATAGGTCAGGACGTTTCTCAGCCAAGACTGTATCTTTAAAAACAACGATACGTGCAATTGGATAGATTTCGTATTCTTCTAGTGTTTCCATTAATTTCTCTGTATCACCAATAAAATTTTGGGAGATGTTATAAAATGGTGATTGCTCATCTGGACGATACGTTAAATAACCGTGATCATCTTTTATATCGATGACCATAGAGTTCAAATCGGTAGAATCTAGAAGTTCAAGGAGGGAGTTAAATCGTTGTCCACCTGCAGAGTTACCTGTAACATATACACCTCGTACGCCATCTTCCGGGTACGGAAAAGAATAACCTGAGTTAAATTCGAAACGGACCATGTTTTCAGGCAACTCTAAAAAGTTCTTCGTTATTCCTTTTTGCTGATGGTCTCTTGCTTTGTTTGACTCTACACTCTCTGCTTGTACAGAAAATGTTCCAATGATTAAGCCAAATAGACAAAGCATGAGCACAAACACCAAATGTTTCCCCATTGTGGCATCACAACCTTCTCTTTTGGTTTTGTGTTCACAATTATAGTGTATGTATTAATCTTCGTCTTTAGCATCCCAATCTTCAGGAAGTGTTCCTCTATTTCCTCTTTTATCTGTCGTCTTTTTAGATCGAGTTGTTCCTTATGCCATAGAAATTGCTCTCGATTAACTAAATACTCTTGTCCATCAAACACTGTCCTTACATGTCCTTTTCTCACTTGTTGAACAATGTACTCTTCTGGCAATTCCAAATAGGCTGCAAGCTCTGCAATCTTTATATACATACCATCGCCTCCATTTTCATTATAACGAGAGCCCTGAAAAAGGTCGATTTTTCCTTTTTCAGCGCTTTTATTATACCCGTATTCTCGTACCTACGTCATTGGCAATACATAAAAAAGAATTAAAAAGAAATGAAGAATGGTACCAACTAGGACGAATAAATGCCAGATTGCATGGTGGTATTTAAACCCACGCCACATATAAAAAACCGTTCCAACTGTATAACTGATCCCCCCTGAAAAAAGAAGAGCCACCCCTAATTGTGGGAGTGTTTCCATTATGGGCTTAATGGCGAACAACGCTAGCCAACCCATCCCAATATAAAATATCGTTGATAAAAACAGGAATCTCTTTACAAAGAAGAATTTTAAGATCACGCCTATTGTTGCAATGCCCCATACAATGCCAAACAGTGTCCATCCTAGAGTTCCTTGTACGACAATAAATAACAACGGGGTATAACTCCCAGCAATAAACAAATAAATAGAAGCATGATCAAAAATTTCAAACAAATCTTTTGCTTTTCCGGGTGGAAGTGCATGAACCATTGTCGAGGAGAAATAAAGTAACAGCATTGTAACTCCATATATCGTAAAGCTTATTACATGTAATGCAGATCCATGTAGGCTTGAAAGTAAAGGTAATATCACAAGAGCTACAATACTAAAAAGAGCACCAAAACCGTGAGTAATAGCATTAGCTATTTCTTCGCCTTTTGTAAATGAATGAGTGGTTGCCATTTTTCATACTCCTCTCATCAACCTATCGTGTATCATATACATAAATTAACCAATCGTTCCAAATAAAATGTGTTGCACCATTTAATATAAATCTATATAATAGATAAAATACACTTTTTCAAGGGAAGATTTATTTACAACAACTTAGAAGAGGGAGGAATGTTACGTGAGACATGTTACGTTAGTTCAATTGTTTGATCATCCAATTACACAAAAATATGTAAAAAGGTCCGGAATGGCCCATGCCGTTGCTTGTGCTTTTCATGCTTATCGCTTAGCTATAAAGCATAACGTTGATCCTGATCGAGCAACTAAGGCAGCATTCCTTCACGATATCGGGCATTATACGTGGTACAAAAATGGTCAATGGGATTATAATTTATACAAAGAAAATGATATACATGCTATTAAAGGGTCTGAAAGAGCACACAAGCTTCTTATTCGACTCGGGGAACATCCGCGAACAGCAAAAGAAATCGCCCTTGCCATTTTATTACACACAGATTCTTATTTACCAAACGGACATCTCGAATTAAATCCATTGCAACATGTCGTAGCTTTAGCCGATGAAGCAGATGAAAAGCCAGGTGGAGAACATCATTATCACAAAATCTCAGATCAAAAAGCGCGAAGGATGTTAAGCTTACTGGATAAGAAGATTGAATCGCATCTGAAAGAAAAATTCATTGAAAGAACCATGTAATTCATATCCTCTCTCTAAGAGCAGATTAAGAGAGAGGATTTTTTTGTGATTTTAGATTGACGTCAAATCCACATCATGCTACATTTAGTCCATCACAATTGCATACCCAAAAAGGGGAGTAGCGACCTATTGGTCAATGAGTCGTCATGACAGTGACTATGTTCACTCGGTTCATTGAGCTTTGTTATTGAACAAAGTACGCAAGACCTTTTTATGAGAGACTGTTTTTTCGGGCAGACTTTCATAAAAGGGTCTTTTTTGTGTGGATTTTGTATAGGGGGAATTATACTATGGTTTTTTTAGGATTTATTTTTGCAGCTATTTTAACGGTGTTAGCTGCCATTAAACTTTCCACGTATGCTGATACGATTGGAGAGAAAACTTCTCTTGGTGGGATGGTCGTGGGTACTATTTTTTTAGCAGGTGCAACTTCCTTACCTGAAGTTACAACTAGTGTCACAGCAATTGTATTAGATTCACCTGACATTGCTGTAGGGAATGTGTTCGGAAGCAACATGTTTAATTTATTAATCATCGCTAGCTTTGACCTTTATTTTAGAAGACAGCAAATCTTCAAAAATGCTAGTAAATCCCACATTTATACCGCTAGTGTTGGTATGCTACTTGCAATTGTATCTTTACTAGCATTAAGTATTAAGATTGAATACACATTTCTTGGAATTGGTTTAGACATCTGGATTTTGATGATCATTTACGCATTAGGAATTGCTCTTATTTCTCATTTATCTAAAAAATATCCAGAAGAGCCCGTTGAAGAACCGGAAGATTATAATTTATCTGCTATACCTCTAAAAAAAGCTATTATTGGTTTTGTGATTGCTGCTATTGTCATTTTGGGTGCAGGAACTCTTTTAACAGTGACAGGTGACCAAATTGCAGTCATAACAGGTCTTGGAGCAAGTTTTGTTGGAAGCTTTTTAATCGCTGCGACAACCTCTCTCCCCGAAGCGATCGCAGTTCTTGTTGCAATACAGTTACGAAATTACAACTTAGCAATAGGGTCAATATTAGGAAGTAATTTATTTAATATTTTAATTTTAGGAGCTTCAGATGTGTTTTATCGAAATGGGTCAATCATTGCCGACGTTTCGAACGTACACCAAATTACTGCTGCTGCCGTAGGAATTCTTTCTGTTGTTATTTTATATACACTTGTCAGGAAGCCGAGAGAATCCAGTTTCCGTTACGCTCTTCCTTCTGTTGTTTTGGTGATTCTTTATTTTCTATCTTCTTACTTAATATTCATTCAATAAAAAAGGGTGAGGAGGAGGTTCTAGTTCACCTCCATCTTTATAAACAAGAAAGTAACTTTTAAAAGCCTTGAGAGAATCATCTCAAGGCTTTTTATTAAAGGATGAAGCTAGGATTTTAACGAAACAACACCAAATCCTCCATAATTTCATTTGTTAATCCGCCGTTGATTCTTTGGACTATAATTCCTTGTTCATCGATTACAAGTGTTGTTGGAATACCAATGATTTGGTATTTCTTCATGATCTCTCCATCTTGATCAAGAAGAGGATCAAACGTGGCACGGAAATGTTGAAGAAAAGGTCTAATCTCTTCTTTGCTTTTTTCCTGACTAGTCATATTAATTGCGACAAATTTTCCGCCCCGCTCCTTTACCTTCTTCTCTAACTCCAAAATAATAGGCATTTCCTCTTGACAGGGATGGCACCATGTTGCAAAGAAATTCAAAACAACTGGCTGTCCAAGATACTCATCTAAGGACACCTCATCCCCGTTCAGTGTTGTCAATTCAATCGGTAAAGCTTCTTGTCCGACTTGAACTCCTTTTTGAACCGTTGCGGCGACTGATTCTTCGACTTGCTGATAGATACTATCTGATTGACTATACATAAAACCTACACCACATAAAAGAATAATCAAAACACTTCGGTAAAATGCTTGCTTCGATTTCATACATCACGCCTCTTTTCGTACGATTTCAAGATTGTTATAATGTATCGTATGTCCTAACAGAAGAAATCATGCGAAATGAGGGAAGGCTTTGTCCAAAATTCAATTAATGCAAGTATTTGCTGTAGTTGTTCTCGTTGTTTTTGTATACATCTCGTATCAAAATGAAACAACGACATCTTGGCTTTTTTACTTGATCGTAATTATCAATGTTGTTTTGTGGATTTTGCGTTTAATGGAAAGAAGAAAAAAGGATCAGGAAGGTTAATCTATTCTGCAGCACTGCATATTAATCTGAAGGCACTAAAAAAGGTATACCAACCTTTTTTAGTGCCCTCTTATTCCTAAAGAAGTGATTAACCACCGCTCCATTTCACCACGGTCTAAATAACCTTCAACTGATTGAATCTATGCGCATTTTTTTATACATTTATGCGCATAGTAAATGTACAGCTTCTTCTAATCAAGGAGGTACATGGCATGAATCATATGTTAGCGAAGATCAAAGAATTTAGCTTTCACTTTTTAGATCTCCTCTTTATTTTAGAATACGAACATATCGAAACGGACCATGCTAAAAAGAGTTCTCTTAAACGCGAACCCTTATCTGACTCTAATTCCATTCAATAGTCGTGAGTGGAGTTCAGTAGAAAGCCATTGAAACAAGTAGTTTCAATGGCTTTTTTAGTCTGTTAATTAATTCATAACATGAAACGCCTCTTTTTTGATTGATACAGTGGTTGGGGTTTGTCCCATCATTTCTCCATCGGCCGTTACAAAAAGCGGTTCATCACTCTCTACTTCAATTTTTTCAACTTGATGATATTCGACTCCTTTCATAGACACATGTTTCCCACTAAATACTCTTGCTAAAATAAAAAGAAGTCGCCACTTTGGAAGGCTATGAATAACGCAAATATCTAACTTTCCATCGTTGCTCTTGGCAATCGGACAAATCTTTATCCCCCCACCATAATAAGCATGATTGGCAATGGCAATTAACCATACCTTTTTAAAAAGTCGTTCTTCATCATTTAATTTAAGTTTAATTTCTGACGGTTTATACGTTAATAGTACTTTTAAAATCGTAAAGAAATAAGCGGTACCACCGAGCCACCTTTTCCACTTCATTTTATTTGCTTCATCTGCAACCTTACCATCAAACCCAATTCCTACAACCGTCATACAATGGCGATTGCCAACTTCTAATAAATCGATCTTTTTTTGTTCATTTAAGAGTAATTTTTCTATTTCTTTTCGGTAATCCTTTGATATTCCCCGCGCTCTTGCATAGTCGTTTCCAGAGCCGGTTGGGATAACGCTAAAAGGAACCGAAGATCCAATTAATTCATTCATTATCGAATGAATCGTTCCATCCCCACCAAGCGCAACAATCGCTTGAATGGCTTGTTTCGTACATAATAATTCCTTTAAAATTTCTAACGCTTCCTCTTTTGTATCCGTTGTAACAGCTTGATATTGTACGTTTTTCTCTTTTAATATCTTCTCTATTTCATTCCAAACTTCGACGGAGCGCCCTTTGCCTGACGTCCGATTTACGAAAAAATAGTACACACTCCCACGCTCCCCTTTTGGACGAACTGTTTCCAAAAATCTAATCCCTATACAAAGATAGTTATTCCAATTATATAGGAAAAATATGAATAAAATACGTTAATTTGCCCAAATTACTAGTAATTAAGTACGTACTTCCATATGTATTAGGGAGGTGATTAAAATGAATGCATTGCAATTTAATTTTACCATTCCAAAATATATCTTTACGAAAACGCTTGGCCGTTGGTTTCCTTCCTTACATTGGAACTCCAAATTGTCATGTTTAACATGGGGTGAAACCGAAGAACCTTCTTTACCCAACGAGGACTGGGCAAAAATAAAAGTAAAATATGGTGGGATATGCGGAAGTGACATGAATTTGCTTTTTCTTCACGATAGTCCGTCTACATCACCGTACGTCTCTTTTCCTTTTACGATTGGTCACGAAGCTGTCGGAGAGATAGCAGAATTAGGAGAAAGTGTTACTCAGTTTCAAAAAGGCCAAAGAGTGGTTATTAACCCGGTCCTTTCTTGTGAAACACGAGGTTTAGAACCTTGCCCTGCTTGCTCACGAGGAGATGAAAGCTTATGTGAGCAAAAAACAAAAGGATCCATTGAATCAGGATTGCTAATTGGGGCTTGTAAAGACACAGGCGGGAGCTGGAGCCCTTATTTTGTCGCCCACAAAAGTCAAATTCTCCCACTTCCAGATGAAGTTGATGACTTAAACGGAGTTCTTGTTGAACCATTTAGCTGCGCTCTTCATGCCGTTTTGCGAAATCCACCAAATGAAGGTGATCGAGTTTTAGTTATCGGAGCAGGTGTCATTGGCCTTTCGGTTGTTGCCGCAATTAAAGCACTTGGCTATTCCTGTCATGTCACCATACTAGTTAAACATGCATTTCAAGGTGAAATGGCTAAAACATTCGGGGCTGACGAGGTCATCTATTTGGACAGCTCCTATGTAGACAATACGGCTAAGGCTCTTCATGCTACGACCCTTAAGCCACTACTTGGCCCCGAGATCGTTCAAGGTGGCGCTCATATTGTTTATGAGTGTGTAGGAAAAAAACAAAGTGTTACGGACGCCTTACGATTTTCAGAAAGTGGCGGAAAAGTCGTTCTTTTAGGATTAGCAAGCATCATGAAGCAAGTTGATTGGACGACCGTTTGGTTAAATGAATTAACGATTAAAGGCTGCTTTGCTTATAGCACGAACGAATTTGAAGGAAAGAGAATGAATACTCTTCAAATTGCCATTGAATTAATGAAGAGAGGAAATGTTGATCTGTCACCATTAATTACACATCAATATCCTCTACATGACTATAAGACGGCTTTTGGGACGATCACAAAGCGAAAAAAAGAAAATGCCTTAAAAGTTGTCTTCAACCATGATCAAACTACAGTTGGAGGTTAGACATGACAAATTTTATGATAAGTTCAAACCCTGCCAGTCCGTTCTTACAAGAGTTATCAAAAGGGCTTGTAACAACCTTTTCAAAAAACGGTTTTACGTACACGGACAATCCCAATGATCCGCTTCAACTTGTCTTTCATTTTGTAACGGAAGATTCGATCAAACCATTTAGACGCAAGGCACAAGCAACGTTCGTTGTTGCAGTGTTAGAAAGTTCTGGACAACCTTATGATCTATTTACAGAGGTTTATCCATTCTTAATTCGTTCTTTAGCTAATCACTTTATGTATGTGAACCATCATGCGGGTAAAACAGACGTTCACTTTTTAACACCTGAACAAGGGTGTTACTCTATCTCTTATCGCGAAGGCGATGATGTACAAGCATTTTACAATGAAATCTTTGAAAGACTTCAACCACTAACTTGTTCACGCTTAGTCATTAACAATGAATTTTCTGAGGACCTTCCACAAAACCTTTGGGAGGGCGATCGAATCACAACAGAGCTTAGTCATTCAGGAAAGAAACTTGATGATTTAGATTTGCTTCCTGCACCGTTTCCAATCGATAAATATTTAAGTGAAAGAGACATGCGACATTTAAATAAGTTGTATGGTCTTGGTGGTTTAAGTTATGGAAATTTAAGTGCAAGAAGCGATGAGAACCATTTTTGGATGAGTGCAAGTGGTATTGACAAAGGGAATATGAAAGAGATTGGAAGAGATATTTTATACATTAAAGGTTACAATGATTCGAAAAACCATATTGAAGTAAGCATTCCTCCAAATGTAACACCAAAACGCGCTTCAGTTGATGCCATTGAGCATTGGATGATTTATAAAGAGCACCCTGATGTTGGTGCTATTGTTCATATCCATGCTTGGATGGACGGCATCCAAGCAACTGAAATTAACTATCCATGTGGTACGATTGAATTGGCTGAAACCGTTGCACAGCTCATTCGAGAATCGGAGAACCCTTCAGAGACGATTATTGGATTAAAGAACCACGGCTTAACGATTACAGGTCCATCTCTTGAGAATATTTTCAATCGCATTGAAGGAAAAATCCAACGCCAAGTACCCATGTCATAGACAAAGAAAAGAACTGACCCCCTCTCGAAAGATTGGTCAGTTCTTTTCTCATAATACTTGTTTTGTCTGTGTTAATCGTTTGATCGCGTAAGCAATTTGCTTTGCGGCATCGGGCTTCTTCAATTTCCTCGCATTTTGCACCAATTGATCGTAAACAGCATGATTAAAGAGGATGTTTTCAGTATGATGGGCGATCTCTTCAATTTGTTCAGCCTTAAAAGCAGACTGACAATCCAATAAAAATTGTGCATTATCCTCTTCATGCCCTGGAACAGGTTCATATATTAAAAGAGGGGTCTCACAAGCTAGAGCTTCTGAAACAGTAAGTCCTCCAGCTTTTGAGATAACCAAATCACTAGCTCTTAAATATTTTGTAAATTCATCTGTATAACCAATTACATGTACTCGATGTTTGCTAGTGAGCGTTTTTATTTTGCGCTCTAGCTCTTTGTTCATTCCTATCATACACAATATTTGAATCGGTTGTTTTACTTTTTCCAATGAAGCTAAAATGTCTTCATATTTCCCTAGTCCTAATCCGCCACCTGAAACGAGAACGGTTTTCTCATCTGACTGCAGCTCTAAATCATTTCGCAGCTTCCACCTCGGTACATTTACATCAGGTATTTCTTTGATTGGAATTCCCGTGCAAAACAATTGATTTAAGGAGAGGTTATGTTCGCTCGCAAAATGATCAATTTTTGGACATGCTGTAAAATATCCATCAATTTCGGGTCTTACGTAAGCCGGATGCAAGTATAGATCAGTTATAACGGTATATAAAGGCAACGATAAGTTTTTCTTTTTCTTTAATTTTGCTAAAAAAGCTGTCACAAAAGGATGGGTTGATATCATCACATTCGTTCGATTCTTATGAATAATCGAATGCAATTTCTCACAAAAAAATGTTCCGAGTTGATCCAATACTAAAAACCATGAGTATTCCTCACTATACCGGTAAAGCCTGCCCCAAAGCTTAGGTGTCTTCTCAATCATCCGTAAGTACAGCTCTAAAAACGCTTTATGCAACAATGGATGAATAGACTGAAATGTATCGACAATCGTCACGGTCTCGCCTTGTAATTCAAACTGATCCTTTAAGGCTTTTGAAGCTTCGTTATGACCATTTCCGATAGAGGCAGAAAAGATTGTGATGTGACTCATATACGAACCCTCTCTTCCTAGAACCAAATACAATGATGATAAAATTAGTGTTCGCTTTTTTATAAATAACATTCACGTCAATTCAGATTGAACCATCCTAGAAGAACGCATCGACCTATGTTTTTTCGGGACAATCTGATATGATTTACTTTATAAATATTTAGCAATATGGAAGGAATGACAAGAATGAAAACTGTTTTCTCTGGAATTCAACCGAGTGGTACACTAACACTTGGTAATTATTTAGGGGCGATGAAACATTTTGTTGATATGCAAAATGATTACAATTGTTATTTTTGTATTGTCGATCAACATGCTATAACTGTACCTCAAGATCGATTAAAGCTTCGCGAGAATATTCGTAGCTTAGCTGCTCTTTATTTAGCTGTAGGAATTGACCACGAAAAAGCAACTCTTTTCATTCAATCCGAAGTGCCTGCACATGCCCAACTTGGCTGGGTCATGCAATGTGTATCATACATAGGTGAACTTGAGAGAATGACACAATTTAAAGACAAATCAGATGGAAAAGAAGCTGTCTCATCTGCACTCCTGACATATCCTCCGCTTATGGCGGCTGATATTCTTCTGTATAAAACAGATATTGTTCCTGTCGGAGAAGACCAAAAGCAGCACCTTGAATTAACTCGCGACCTTGCTGAGCGATTCAACAAAAAATACAATGACATTTTTACGATTCCAGAAGTGCGCATTCCTAAGGTGGGTGCTCGGATCATGTCATTGAATGACCCTACAAAAAAATGAGCAAATCAAATCCAAATCCGAAAAGTTATATTTCCATGCTTGATGACGAGAATACAATTGTGAAAAAGATTAAGAGTGCTGTTACCGATACTGAAGGAACGATCCGCTTTGATCGGGACGAAAAACCTGCTGTCTCGAATCTACTCTCCATTTATTCACTTTGTTCCGGGGAGTCGGTTGAAACGATTGAAGAACGTTATGTTGGAAAAGGGTATGGAGAGTTCAAATCTGATCTAGCAGAAGTGGTTGTCCAAACTCTTCGTCCAATTCAAACAAAATATTATAACCTGATTGAATCCGAAGAGCTTGACGAGATTTTAGATCACGGAGCAAATAAAGCAAATCACGTTGCTTCTAAAATGCTTGAAAAAGCAGAACGCGCAATGGGATTAGGAAGAAAAAAGCGGAAGTAACAAAAAAAAGCAGGACGGTCCTATACCGTTCTGCTTTTTTTTCTTAATAACCACTGTTCTTTTTCATGATTTTCCCTACAAAAAATGAAAGGCCAAGTGTTCCTACAAGCAATACAACCGTAAGGATCTGCATGACTAAATATGCAAAATTATCCATTGTTTCCCCTCCTCTTACAGTTTGCTTTACGTTCTAATTATAGGAGAGTTCACATACATTGTAAATGCCTAAGAATAAGCTGGCTTCACTCATTCTTAGGCATTAGTATACTTGTAAGGCTTTTTTCTATGCTCGTTCACAAAGGGTTCATTATTTGACACTTGTCCCATGTTCAAGCTCCCAAAGCTTCTCAAAGAAAGCTTGTCCACGAACCATTGCCTCACATAATTGATGATGTTTCACGGTCCACCCTTGTCTAATTTCTGAGTATAATTGTTCCCAAGCCTCTTCTCGATTTAGCATTTGAATTCGTACATAATCACTTGGGCTCCATTCTGTATACCAATATCTTACTTCCGCATCTGTTCCTGTTGAATAGAGTTGATCAAGAGCCATATACAACAATTGCTTTAATTGACGCTCTTTTCTTGTCAAACCCCAAAGATCATCCGGACTTGGGGAGAGAATGTGATACTCTTTTTGAACATCTACTGCTAATTCAAATCTTCTTAATTCATGTTGCTTTAATTGATCATAGACCAGTTGTTCTTGTCTTGGGGTTAAGCGGCTTTTTCTAATTGGC
This sequence comes from Halalkalibacter wakoensis JCM 9140, assembly GCF_000513095.1. GTDB lineage: Bacteria > Bacillota > Bacilli > Bacillales > Bacillaceae_D > Halalkalibacter > Halalkalibacter wakoensis. Next base: position 50,460 of record NZ_BAUT01000008.1, on the reverse strand, counting down.
GTTTTGTATCCCATTGTATCAATAGCAATAATTCGTTCGCCATCTGTAGCAATAAAACAATAATCCAATTGTATTCGCGACATATTCTTACGTAGGTAACTCTGTTGATGAACTTCAGATAATAAATCTTCAGGTAGATCAGATAGATCATTTTCAATATAGTCAAATAGGTTCGACGTGACATACACTAAAATGCTTGATCCAATACTTCAATTCTGTCATCACTACGCCATTCATGAAAATCACATACATTATAACCATTCTCTTCTCCTTCGAACCAATTGACCCATACGTCCCGGATATGGACCATAAAAAACCCCCCTTGCTGTATTTCGTTTTGTATCCACAGTATAGGCAGGGGAGAACCAGTTTATTCCACACTCTCTCAATTCATTCCAATTTGTCATCTTTTTTTTCTTCTATTTCTTTGTTTCATTGGAACAGTCATGGCCCCAATTATGATCATCACACCGATTATAAAGAAATAAAACTCAATCCTTTGTAACAAAAACATAAAATACATGGCAGAGTTATACCCAGTGGTTAATAAGTTTAAATAGGCTAACATACTTACTCCACCTATAACCGCAAGCGAAAATCCAATCAAAACAAAAAATAACCGAATCATGAGCTATCACACCATGTAAACACCATCATTCTTATCACCTCTTTGTACTAAATTTTGATCGTTCTAGAAATATCTCTGCAGGCTTTTCTAACATTCGCTTCGTATCATCCTGATCTCTCGTAGCCGTTTTAATTAATTGATACCCTACATAGTAGCCGAGCCATAAAGGAATTCCCGTTTCCTGGTTGCCGTAAAGGTAGTGCAGATAGTTTTTTCTTCCTTTTACAAATAAATTTGGTCGAATCCATCTTTCAAACCAATGATGCGTTGAAAGGTGATCATAACGCGTCGTCCAAGCTGCACAAGCCTTTTCACCTAATTCTTCTTTAACAGCCCACTCCGCAAGTCCCTCCATAATCATCGATTCTAAAAATGGAATGGAATCCTCCGATTGCTGCATCGCTTGCAGCCGGCAAATATGGTGATATTCATGAGTAATAAGGGCTAGTAGATCTTTTTTCGTTGTTTCGGAGTCAACAAATAAGAGAATTCCCTTATTCAGCGACAATCCCGTTTTTCCTCCAAGCTCATTTTTCAAAAAAAGATTTTGCTGATTCAAAGGCAAAATATATATTTTCACATCAGGTCCATTCCACTTTCGTTGTAACTTGTGAAATTGTTCTTGAATGATCGTCCAAGGTAACGTTTCTTGCCATTTTTCATATTCTAAATCAACTGATTGATCCGGTAGGAAAAGTCCCATTTGCAAAAGGTATTGATGAAGACCTAACACATCTTCCGTTTGAAAAACTCCACATAAAGGTTCAATGATTAGGTCACGTTGGCATTCAATCTTTTCTTCTATTGATTTAGCTTGATTCCACTTTTTTTTATAGTGAAAAAGCCACTTATCCGTTCGAACAACCCCCATTAGTGTGACTCCCTCCTTATTCCTACTATATGTAAGGTTTATCTTAAATGAACCAACTTCTGCCTTTTTGTTAACCAGAAAGAGAAAAAAATAAAAATATACAAAGCTCCTTCACTTTTGCCCCTTTCTTCATCAAAACGTATGAAAATCGGTTGCTCAAAAGATGAACATTCTGTTGCCTCTTAGAATAGGATAAAGAAATATGATAGAAGAAGAAGGTGGAAAATATGAGCGGAGATTTGAGGTCAAAAGTGTTGTTTGCAGTTGTTCTATTACTTTTTATCAGTTTTACAACCGGGATTTTCACTGGCAATGGCCAAGAAACGGAAGGTCCACAGAGTCCTTTATTACTATTTGACCAATAAATTATAGGGAGGGGTTTGGATGTTTCGTAATGATCCGCCTCATTTTCAGAACCCTTATCAATACCAACAGCAGCCACCAATACAGCAGCCACATCCACAACAACCACCACAGAGACAGAGGAGACAAATCGATCCTCATGCTAAGTTAACTCCCAACCAAATCGCTGTTATCACAGCCATTTTAACAAATGCGTTACGTGTTCAATCTATTTTGGTCGACAAAGATAAAACGATCCAAGTGCTGCTTGAAGGGTCTCTAAACATTCAACAAAAGTCAGAGTTAGATAAACTAGTTGATCAAGTCCGGGATGTTCCCGTTGGCGATTTTCTTTCATCGTTATTAAACAAAGATAGCTAGGTGATATACATATCACCTAGCTATCTTTATTCATTTTGAAACGATAATTTCTGTTCTTTTTTATTCCAAACGAGTACGGCTCGAAAGCTCGTATCTCCTTTCACAAAACCGTCTATTAGCTCTGTCTTTCCATCCTTTAATAAAGCTTTAACATCCTTTTGTCTTAACTTTTTACCTAATATAACCTTGGAAATTGTAAAGCGACAGTGATTCGTTTGATATTGTCTACAACCGTAAAATGTGCCTTTGTCAATGATTGTACTGCCACATTCAGGACACTTTCCAACTGATGAGACCTTCCTTTTGCTTTTGTTCGTCCTTCCTTGCATAGAAGATAAATCAAATTCAGAAAACTCCCATTTGGATGCTTGTGTGTTTGCCTCTTCGATTAAGTGATTAATTAAGTTTCTCGTTTGCTCCATAAAGGCACTAGGTGATGCAACACCTTTGCCAATTTCGCGCAATCGTTGTTCCCATTTCGCCGTCATTTCAGCAGACGTTAACAAACTTGACCCTAATGCTTCAATTAACAAACGTCCTTTTTCTGTTGGATACACGATGTTTTTCGTCACAATCATATATCCTCTATCTTTCAAAACAGATATGATTCCTGCTCTTGTCGCTTCTGTTCCAAGCCCCTGAGATTCCATCAAGACTTTTTCTAATTCTGCATTTGTTACTTGTTTGCCCGCCATTTTCATGACATTGATCAATTGCCCCTCAGTATAGCGTTTAGGTGGCTGAGTGATGGATTCCTTCGTTTCTACTTTAATGACAAGTCCACTTGATCCCTTTTCTATATTCGGTAATTCCTCTTCTGACTTTGATTGCTTAGATGATATGATCTTCTTCCAACCGAGTTGCTTCACTACTCTCCCTTTCGATTGAAATGTGGCACGCTGATCAACAAGGGTTTCCATTCTCGTCGTATCGGTAATGGCATCTTGTTCATGAGCCGCTAAAAGCGAGCGAGCAATTAGATCATATACATTCTTTTCGTCTGTTGTCAGTTTAGTGAAAGAAGGAACTTGTTCAGTTGGAATAATCGCGTAATGATCGCTAACCTTTTGATCATTGACAAAACGTGGATTTCCTATTAGAGAGGGAACAGGCAATGGAAAGTACTGGGCATACTCTCGTTTTTCTGCTAATGCCTTAAGAATCGTCGGAAACGTAGCTGCTTCGCCTTTTGTCACAAATGGAGAATCTGTTCTTGGGTATGAGATATACCCTTTCACATATAATTTTTGTGCTAAATCAAGGGTTTTTTTCGGTGAATACTTATATCGTTGATTGGCTGATGTTTGCAAGCTTGATAATGTGAACAGAAAAGGAGGTTTCAGACTCTTTTCCTCTTTTTTTACATCGAGCACAGACATCGTTTTCCCCTCACAAAATAACGCCACTTTCTGTGCTAATTCAGCTGTTTTTAACCTTGTTTCGCCATCATTATGCCAAATTCCTGAATAGGTTTGCTCCTTTACTTGAAACGTGGCTCGAACTTCCCAGAAAGGCTCTGGTACAAACGCTTCGATTTCTTTTTCTCTCTTTACAATTAAAGCTAATGTTGGGGTCTGAACCCTTCCTGTTGAAAACACATCAGAAATTCCTTTTTTTTGTAATAACAGGGTATAGGCACGTGATGCGTTCATTCCAACTAGCCAATCCGCACAAGATCTGCTTAACGCTTCAAAGTAGAGCGGACGTGTTTCTGTTTCATTTTTAAGTGAACGAAACCCCTCTTCGACTGCCTTTTTTGTAAGGGAAGATAGCCAAAGTCGTTTAAGTGGCTTGTGAATTCTGCATTGTTCAATAATGAGCCGTATGATTAGTTCTCCTTCACGCCCTGCGTCTCCAGCCATAATAATTTCATTTACATTCGAAAGGGAGATCAGGCTTTTAATAACTTGAAACTGCTTCCCTTTTCCTTTTGTCACTTGATGCTTAAACGCTTCAGGAATCATTGGTAGTGTGTCTAGCTTCCACTTTTTCCAACTGGCATCATATTTTTCTGGTGGCACTAATTCACATAAATGCCCAATCGCCCAAGTTACATAGGCACCATTTGGAAACTGAGCATTTTGTTTAATTTCAATATATCCGGCCTTTTTGACAGACGGATAAGGTGCAGCCAGTTTTACCCCCTGGTCTGGTTTTTCGGCAATAATGACTTTCATCCGAATTCGATCCTTTCACTGTTTCCTTTTGAACATTATAACGTATTCTAATAAAATTCTGTGTGAAAAAATTACCCTTTTGTTCCCATTTAATGTTACTATACAAAAAGGTACTCTACATCACATAATGTTCGAAACGTGCTATTAGTATTTTTGATTTCATACTTAAAAAAGGAGAACCATATGGCTACGTTAAATAAGTCTGTTCCTTTATCTGCTTACACGACATTTAGCCGTGCTGAGTGGTCCAAATTATCACATTCAACTATTGAGATTTTATCGGCTGACGAACGTGAGAAACTTGGTAGCATCAATGAAACAATTTCTGCTGATGAAGTTGCTGATATATATTTACCATTATCACAATTGCTTTATATGCATATGACCCAATCGGTCCAATTACATGAAAATGTAAGCACCTTTCTACAAAAGAAAACGAAAAAGGTGCCGTTTGTCATTGGGGTTGCAGGGAGTGTCTCTGTTGGAAAGAGTACAACTGCGCGACTCATTCAAGCGTTAGCGTCAAGATGGCCTAATCAACCAAAAGTTGACTTAGTTACAACAGATGGATTTCTCTATCCTAACTCCATTCTTGAAGAACGAGGATTAATGAAACGCAAAGGGTTCCCTGAAAGTTACGATATTGGGAAATTAATTCGTTTTTTATATGAACTAAAATCTGGTTGCGCTTACATAGAAGCGCCTATGTATTCTCATTTAACGTATGATATCCTAGAAGACACTGTCCAGAAAGTGATTGAACCAGATGTTGTCATCGTAGAAGGAATCAATGTATTGCAAGTAAATAAAAAGGACCGCCGAATTCCTCAAGTATTCGTCTCTGATTTCTTTGACTTTTCGATCTATGTTGATGCCGAGGAAGAGAATATCCGATCTTGGTATATTGAGAGGTTTAAACTTTTACGAAACACAGCTTTTCAACAGTCAGAATCATTTTTCCATCGTTACCGTCACCTTAACGATGCAGAGGCGTTTGCATTTGCAAATGACGTTTGGGCTACAATTAACGGGATTAACCTCGAAAAAAACATTCGACCTACTCGACATCGTGCTGACCTTATCTTAAAAAAAGGAATGGAACATCGTGTAGAAGAAGTCCATCTAAAAAAATGTAGAGATGAATTCATCTCTACATTTTTTAATTAAATGTGAAAAATGCCCTTATTTGAGAGAGGATTTGCATGATTTGAGAATCGGAATGATCATCGCTCGCTATTTCTTCTGTTTTGCTCACTTCTAAGTCCTCTAACTCAGCTTCATCTTGCGGAAACAGAAGCGTTGTAGCTAATATTCGGTTATTTTCTCCTCGAATCCATAAGCGCCCAAGCCGATTAACATGAAAAGTAATCTCTTCTTCTCGCTTAGAAAGATAAACGAGATCTTCATTTAACTGGTACTCTTCCCCTGTTTCTGTCTCAAATGGTTCATGATGCGAAACGGTGTTTGTTGTATATTGCTCAAATCCAAAGTCAAATAGAGCTGTCATATCTTGATATGCATGTTTAGCTGAGGGAGCGTTCAATGTCACAGCAATTAGCTCCATGTTATCTCTTTTGGCTGTTGTGACAAGTGTATATCCTGATTTACGAACAAATCCGTTTTTTACACCTGTTGCTCCCTCATAATCCCATAACAAGCGGTTATGATTATAGATAACTGTGTCCCAGCCTTCACCAATCCATTCCATTTCCTTTGTTCCAACGATCTCTCGAAATGTCTTATTCTTCATTGCATATTGCGTTATTTTTGCCATGTCATAGGCCGTTGTAACATGGTTTTCATCGTACAAACCATGAGGGTTTCTAAAATAAGTATCTTCGACTCCAATTGTTTCTGTTACAAATTGATTCATCTTTTCAGAAAAAAGCTCTTCATCGCCAGATAGATGTTCCGCAATCGCGGTGCCCGCATCATTTCCAGAATTAATTAACAATCCTTGAACGAGTTTTAACAAAGGAACCTGCTCACCTTCTACTAAATAAACTCGTGTTCCTATTACATTTACAGCTTCATCGCTGATTGTGACAATATCATCTAAATTCCCCTCTTCAATCGCAACCATCGCCGTTACTATTTTCGTAATGCTTGCCGGGTACATAATTTGATTTTTATTTTGGTTAAATAGAACTTTTCCTGTTCCTAAATCCATTAGAATGGCTGTTTCACTATGTAATGGCATTGAAAAATTATTGTCAGCAGCCTTTATTTTACTATCTATCGCTATAAAAAAAACAAGAACAAAACTAATTAAACAGATTATTCGTTTCACACTTACCCCTCTCTTACATAGAACAAGTCCACTGAAAAAGGTAAAAACCGAGCTTTTTCAGTGACTCTTATTTACTTATAACTTGAGTAAAATCATTATAACTCAAACATATTACACCGATATTACAGAACCTTTAAATCATACGTAACTCCTTGTTTTTTCTGGAACTTCTTATAAAACTAGTAATTGAATTATCAAAATTTCAGATTTATACAAAGTTCGTTACAGAACTGTAAAAAAGGACGATGCCCCTTACAGGTTCTAAGCCTGCTCATTTTCTTTATTCTTATTGGAAAAAGTTAGCTACTTCCTCGGATCGTTTTTTATGCTAGTTTAGTAGAGTACGATTTACCGAGGAGGTTTTACATGATGAAAAAAATACTTATGACGGTTTTTACGGCAGCAGCGATCTTTTTTGTGGGAGGAACAGATACGGAAGCATCTTCCACTACACACACTGTTGTTTCAGGAGATACGCTTTATAAATTAGGACAACAATACGGCGTTTCAGCCATTGATATTCAAAGAGCGAACAATAAATCTTCTTCTATGATTATGGTTGGTGAAAGATTAAGCATTCCTGCTACTATTTCTGCCGCTGAAAGAGATTTATTGGCTCGTTTAGTTCGAGCAGAAGCAGAAGGAGAACCTTATGCAGGAAAAGTGGCCGTCGCAACCGTTGTGTTAAACCGAGTTGCACACCGTGACTTCCCAAATACGGTACGTGGTGTTATTAATGAAGTTTCACATGGTCACTATGCATTCTCACCTGTACAAAATGGTCGAATTAACCGTGCAGCAGACAGCGAATCGATTCGCGCCGTAAATGAAGCACTAGCATTCCGTGGACAAGGGTCTGGTTCATTGTTTTTCTATAACCCAACTATTGCTACAAATCACTGGATTGCTACTCGAACAGAAACCGTTCGTATTGGAAACCATGTTTTTGCAAAGTAAGTACAAGAGGAGTTCTACCAAAATTAAACTTTTTGGTAGAACTCCTCATTTTCTAATTCCCTCATCATATACTCTTCATCAATGTATTCCCCGTTCACTTTAAGTGCGCGCTTTTCAAACCCATACACATAAAAACCTAATGATTCGTAAAGTTGTTTTGCTTTTTCATTCGGCATTGCCACAACTAGCTGTAATTGCTCGATCCCAAGTCGTTTTGCCTCTTGCATAACTTGTATTAAAATCTTTTTGCCATATCCTTTGCCTCGTGCTTCACTAGATATATAAAAACTTCCAAGCGAGGCTTTATGCCTCATCTTTTGTAAAGACGGACGTGTCAGACTGACCATTCCGACTAAATGTTCCTCTTGAAATAACCCATAATAGATTGATTCATTTGTTAATTTATTCTCGAAATATGTAGTTGGCTTATCCAGTTCCTCTTCAAAGCTTGCCGCAAAAGCTTTTGGCTCTTCCTTTAATCCTTCTAATCTAAGTTCCTTAAACGCTTCGGAATCTTTCTTTTGTAACATCCGGATAATCATAATGAATCCTCCCTTCTCTCATCTTCTGTTCTTTCTAAAAAGCTAATTTCTCGTTCTTTATTGTTTTTTGGTTAAGTGGAACGATCATGTTCGTTCCATTGCGCTACAGCCACTCGCACCCGCAAGGAGGTGTCGGGCCCTCCTCGGTTGCACCTGTAGGATCTCGACCCTACCTCTATTTGAGACCACTGGAAAAGTGCCTAACTGTCGCAGGGGAATAACACTCCGCTTTCCGCGGGTGCCCGGTGAGCCTCCTCGGCTGTCGCCTGCGGGGTCTCACACGTGGGTCACAGCTCCCGCAGGAGTCTCCGTGTTTTTCCCCTGCTAGGGTTACTTTTACTCATCTTTTACTCTTACTCTTCTACTATTTCACATTAATTTTCTCTTTAATGGATGGAGTTTGAGCGAATTATGGTTCAACATCAAAGATCACTAATTGGAAACATGCCACGAGTAAACGGCAGTACAATTGATTATGTTCAAACAGTAATACAGCCAGGTAATGATAAGTCTCGTGCTTTTTCCTATGAAACGACAAAGTACACTATCGATCTGATCTCTAATTAATCTGCAATGTCATTAGACCTTTGGTTTCTCTTGGAATTTCTATGGTTTCTCTCAAAAAGCGGACGGGATGGGGGGCAAAGCTCATTTTAAGTCCGAAGTAAACGATCACTTTTTGAGTTGCCTCCCTCTATTTCCCGCAAGATTCAAATAGCCTTCCATCCCATTTCACTTGGCGAAAATTGTAATTCACAGCCACCTTTCCGAAAAGAGAATTTTATAAAAAACAGGTACTTTCCCTATTTATCAAGAATACATGTAATAGAAAACAGTAAAGGTGGAAATGTATGAGTCGTCTGTCTCGAACATCACGTACAAGATCGGAACGCATTCAAGCGTCTTATGTTAATCGTCATACAGACGTTGGTAGCGTTGAACCGATTGAGCCTGTAAAACAAACGGATCGAACCAACAATCAAACAAGCCATCCAACAGAAAATCAGTTACTCTCGTATGAACGATATTATCAGTTGAACAAACAAATCAGAAAAACATTTAAAGAATTTTATAAACAAGAAAAAATGTTGTATCATGCTGCCACTGAACTAGACGAACACGAATATGATACTCTTACCCACATTCAACACCTCGTTCAACAATACAACAAAACAATAACAAAAGTAAAAAAGTTTGATGAACTAGCTGGGACGACCTATGCGTTGAGCGTTTATGAAACGTTCCAAGCACAAATACCTCCGTTCAATGATATCGGATTAACTATGTCGGAAGACCACTCTCTATTGTTTGAAAAAGAGTCCTATCTCATTCAACTTGAAGAAGATTCAAACATTGCCTTCAAAAGAGTCCAAGATTTTAAAAACTTTGTATTAGAGTATCGTACTTTTGCACGAGGAAAAAAAGAAAACTACTTGCAATCAAAATATGACCAAACTCCTTTTGAAATAACAGGATTAATCATTGAAGAAGAAGGATAACCCCTTCTTCTTTTCCGTATCATACACGAGTGAAATTTGCTACAATGAACCTGAAGAAAGGGAGGGTAAACATGAATGTTATTGTGTCCCATGTCAATATTGACTTTGACGGGTTAGCTTCTTTGCTAGCCGCAAAAAAACTTCACCCAGATGCCCAAGTTGCTCTTAGCGACAAACAAAATCCAACGGTTAAATCATATCTTGCCATTTATCGAGATGAATTAAAGTTCTCGTCTTATAAAGACATACAATGGTCAGAAGTGACAACATTAATTTTAGTTGATGTTGCTTCAATGAAAAGAACTGGAATTCCAGTACAGGAAATTAGACCTGATATACGGACGATTGTGTACGATCATCACTCGCCAAAAGAAGAAGATATCTCTAGCGGAGAACGCTACATAGAACAAGTAGGAGCAACCATTACCATGTTAATGGAAAGACTTCATGCAAGGAACATTCAGCTAACCCCTTTTGAAGCAACATTATTTGGGTTAGGATTATATACGGACACAGGGAACTTTACATATCAACAAACGACTGAACGAGATTTGTATGTAGGGTTCTTGTTAAAGCAACAAAAGATGGATATTCAATTAGTGGATCGTTTTTCAGGACAAACTTTATCCATGGAAGAAAGGGACCTTTTTCAATCATTATTAACGAACGGAACACAGCAATACATCGATGGCATTACTCTCTTTATCACAACGTATGAACAACCCTTTTATCAAAGTGGACTCGCGACATTAACAAGAAGGTTAATGGAATCGACCGACTCTGATGCTGCCATTTCAATCGTAAAAATGAAAGAACATGTATATGTGGTTGCACGATCTAGTACGGACCGAGTTGATTTACGAAAACTAATGGACCGTTTAGGCGGAGGAGGACACGCTCAAGCCGCATCAGCAACAGTAAAAAAAGAACAGTTGCAACCTGTTATTCAACACGTGACAGAATCTCTATCGCTCATGATTCAACCAGCTATTACAGCGGCAGATATAATGGCATGCCCTGTTAAATATGTCGCACCAGACCTATCGATAGATGAAGTATTGGATCAAATGTATCAATATGGACATACAGGATTCCCTGTTGTAAATAAAGAAGGAGTACTTGTTGGTATTATTTCTAGAAGAGATGTTGATAAAGCGACACACCATGGACTTGGACACGCTCCTGTTAAAGCTTATATGTCCACACAGCTAGTTACGCTTGGATCAAATGCTTCACTTGAGGAAATTCAAGCAACGATGATGAAACATAATATTGGCCGAATCCCCATTTTATCAGACAATGAAATGATTGGCATACTATCTAGAACCGATATCATTGAACAGCTTCACCGTGAAACAAATCAAGACAACGAACAACCCATCGTACTCTTGATGAAGCAGCAATTATCTAAAAAAATGTATGAGCTCCTCCTAGAAATTGGTTCTATAGCCGATCAACAAAGTGTAAAAATTTATTTAATTGGTGGAATTGTTCGTGATTTCATTTTACAACGTCCAAACGAAGATATTGATCTTGTTGTAGAAGGAGATGGCATTGCGTTTGCCAATCAACTAAAAAAACAATTAGGTGGAAACGTAAAATCTCATGAGAAATTCGGCACTGCCACATGGACAACAGAAGAGAATCACAAATTAGACATTGTCACTTGTCGCACGGAGTACTATGATGCGCCAGCGGCTCTTCCAAATGTTCGCGCCTCAAATATACGTGAAGACTTAAGAAGACGAGATTTTACGATTAATGCTATGGCATTACAAATCAATAAGCGTCAATTTGGAAAACTACTCGACTTCTTTCAAGGACAGGAAGATATCCAGCTTAGAAAAATTCGCATCTTACATACACTCAGTTTCATTGAAGATCCAACCCGAATTATTCGTGCTGTTCGGTTTGCCCTTCGCTTTCAATATGAATTAGCTGAGCATACATTTGAATTAGCTTTAAATGCAGTACCTATGTTGAAGCAAGTAAGTGCAAAACGTCTATTACGTGAATTCGAACTCCTCCAAAAGGAAAATGTAACCTTAGATGCCGTTACTTGCTTACAATCTCTCGGAATATGGTCAACCTTATTCCACAGAGAACCAAATGAACACACCATGAAGAAGTTAAGTACGATTATAAAAGAAATGCCCCATCCTTTTATCACGTTCCTGACAATCGCTTATGGACAAAAAGATTGGCATGTAGTCATCAAGCCATATGCGCTTATATCAGAACATAACCAAATGATTGAACAATTAATAAAAATGGAACAGATCGACATAAAAAATGAATCCTTAAGTTCCATTCATGATCAGCTACACTTGTTCCAAGATGATGTTCTCTATCTTTTCGCCCAATTAACAAATGACCAAAAACTCCTTACTTATTTACAAAAAAGAAAACAATTGAACTTACTTCTTTCAGGTAAAGATTTAATTGATAAAGGATTAAATCCAGGACCTGATTTTTCAGATCTTCTTCACCAGTTAGCTTGCTTGCAGCTTGACGAAATCATTCAAACCAAAGATGATGCAGTCACTTGGCTCGAAAACAAAGTAGCAGAACTTCCCCTTGATTAGGGAGAAGTTCTCTTTGCACAAGTTTGTCGTAATGATCATTTCAATAACAAACAAAAGGAGAAAAAAAGGTGTATTTCCAACTATTCACCACTCCTTTTTCCTACTCCAAGGGGCATTGAAAAAGTCATTTATTTACTTTTTCAGTGGCTTGTTTTCCTACCCACGCCTTAGACTTTCACAAGCTAAAACAGCTTCTCTATAATTCCAGTTTTCCCCATTATTCATTTAATTCTTTTACTTTCCATTCATGAAAACACGTGAACCAACGAATAATAACCATATGTTTTCACTCTGACACTGATCTTATTAGAACATACAATTTCAACCTATAACTTCGATTATCGGAATGTGAGGAGGGCTTTCATTGTCCACCCGAAAAAATCTGAAAGCGATCAAAAGAAAAAGACGAGCTCGAAACATACTCCTAATGGTAATTGTAACGTTTACGTTGTTCCTTGGAACAATAAGCACATACATTTTTTTTCAATACGAGGCCGGAAAGACCGAGACAAACAATCAAATGACTAAGGTTTTCACACAGTCAAGCAAAACGGAATCTGAAGCAAAAGAAGAATCTTTTATTCAAGCGAAAGAACCTGAAAACAACGAGCCTATTAATGTACTTCTTGTTGGTGTCGATACGACAAGTGGTAACATTGCTAGAACTGATACCATTATGCTTGCCCAATTTAACCCAACAAACGGTGATGCGAAGCTTGCATCAATTATGCGCGACAGCTATGTAAAAATACCTGGTCGATCAAATAATAAAATAAATGCTTCTTTTGCTTTTGGGGGTGTAGAACTTCTTCAGGATACACTCGAAACCAATTTCGGAATTGATATTCATTATTATGCTTTAGCAAACTTCGATGGCTTTGTCACATTAGTTGATACAATTGCACCGAACGGATTAGAAGTAATGGTTGAAAAGAAAATGGATGATCCGATGAATCATATCCATTTTGAACCAGGTCTGCAAAAATTGAATGGAGATGCTACGTTAAAATACGTTCGGTTTCGAAAAGATGCTGAAAACGACTTTGGACGTGTCAAAAGACAACAAGAAGTAATAAAAACATTAAAAGAGGAACTGTTCACGATTTCAGGTATTTCAAAAATCCCAAAATTAATTGGAACCCTCGAGCCCCAAATCGAGACGAATATTCGAACATCTAAATTGCTTAGTCTTGGACGAGATGTTGTTCTTCATCCAATTCAACAGATCGAAACAATGCGTATTCCTACCGAGGATAGCTTTAAAAATACGTACTATCCACATGCTGGAGCAGTATTGGAAATTGATATCGAAAAAAACCGTCAAGCGTTATCCGATTTTTTTACGATAAATCATGATAACAAACAAGAAAAAAAGGCTGACTAACCATTTCCCATGGTTAATCAAGCCTTTTTTCTTGCTGTATTTTTCTGTGATTTCCCCTTCTTCCAGTGGAATTCGAGTGCCTAACACCCATTCACTAAAAAGAAAATCTCTATTCTTCAAAAAATGATGCTTTTATTTAATAAACTCTTTAAAAACAAGAGTAGCGTTATGGCCACCAAAACCAAGAGAATTACTCATGACGGCCCTTACGTGTTGTTTACGAGCCTCATTTGGAACATAATCCAAATCACAATCCGGATCTGGCGTTTCATAATTAATTGTCGGTGGAATCATCCCTTCTTGGATAGCTTTCACAGACAAAATCGCTTCAACCGCTCCAGCTGCACCTAATAAATGACCGGTCATCGATTTTGTAGAACTTACAGCCAATTTATAGGCATGGTCACCAAAGACAGCCTTAGCAGCCATTGTCTCAAATTTATCATTATATGGTGTGCTTGTTCCATGAGCATTTAAGTAATCAATATCTTCCGGCTGTAAACCAGCATCTTGGATAGCTTGCTTCATAGCCCTTGCTCCACCTTCACCTTCTGGTGCTGGCGCAGTTACATGATGAGCATCACCTGTTGCTCCATATCCAACGAGTTCAGCATAAATTGTTGCACCGCGCTTTTGGGCTGATTCTAAGCTCTCTAGAATCAAGATACCAGCACCTTCCCCCATCACAAACCCATCCCGATTTGCATCAAAAGGTCTAGAAGCCGTAGATGGATCTTCACTTGTTGAAACAGCTTTCGCTGAACAGAAACCAGCAACAGCCATATTTGTAATTGGTGCTTCCGATCCACCTGTGATCATCACATCAGCGTCACCACGTTGAATGACTTTAAAGGCATCTCCAATAGAGTTCGTTCCAGATGCACATGCTGTGACTGAGCATGAATTAATCCCTTTCGCTCCAGTTGTAATCGACACTTGGCCAGAAGCCATGTCTGGGATCATCATTGGAACGAAAAATGGACTTACACGACGATGTCCCTTTTCTAGAAATTGACGAAAATTTTGTTCGTATGTTTCCATTCCACCAATTCCAGAACCAATCCAAACACCGACACGGTCCGCAATCTCTTCTGTAATTTCAAGTTTTGCATCTTCTAGTGCCATTAAAGCTGAAGCAACTGCAAATTGAGTAAACCTGTCCATTTTACGTGCTTCTTTTTTATCGATAAAGGCCGCTGGATCAAAATCATTAATTTCAGCTGCCACTTTCATTGGAAACTCTTCAGCCGGAACTCTTGTTAAAGGTCCAACACCTGATTTTCCTGCAATTGCATTTTCCCATGTATTCTGAGCATTTAAACCAAGAGGTGTAATTGCCCCTATTCCTGTAACTACAACACGTCTTTTTTCCACAGCTTTTCTCTCCTTTGCGTTAATGGTTACCTGCCCCATCTAATTGCAACAGAGCCCCAAACAAGACCAGCTCCAAAGCCTACTAAAACTAGAAGGTCTCCATCTTTAATTTTCCCACTTCTTAACTCATCTACCATTGCCATTGGAATGGAGGCAGAAGATGTATTTCCATATTTATGAACCGTTTTGGACATCTTTTCCAAAGGAAGTTCTAGTCGTTCTCTAGCCGCTTCCATAATTCGAATATTGGCTTGATGCGGTACAAGGAAATCACAGTCTTCTTTTGTTAACCCAGCTTTTTCAAGCACACGAAGTGAAGAATCTCCCATTTGACGGACAGCAAATTTAAACACTTCACGCCCGTTCATTTCAAGATAAGGACCTTTTTGATTGATGTGCATAGCTCCTGCTCCATCTGAGCCTAATTCAAATGCTAATATTCCTTTGTCCTCAGATACTGGACCAAGAACAGCAGCACCTGCCCCATCACCGAACAAAACAGCTGTGTTTCGATCAGAGAAATCCGTTATTTTGGATAATTTTTCTACACCTACAACTAAAATATGTTTATACGCACCATTTTCAATAAATTGTTGTCCTGTTGCTAATCCATATATAAAACCAGCACACGCAGCACTTATATCCATAGCAGCTGCGTTCTTTGCTCCTAATCGGTGTTGAATAAGATTAGACACAGTAGGAAATGGCATATCAGGAGTAACCGTTGCAACCAAAATTAAATCGATATCTTCCGCCTCTAGCCCAGCATGATCCAATGCATCTTTTGACGCTTGATAAGCCATATGTGAACTATCAACATCTTTGGGAGCAAACCGTCTTTCTTCAATTCCTGTTCTCGTTCGAATCCATTCATCATTTGTATCTATTTTCTTTTCAAAATCAGCATTCGTCACAAGCTCTTCGCCGATATAGCTTCCCATCCCCCAGATTCCTGCTTTTGTCATCTCTCTCATTCCCCTTTCGCGATTCACACGACATTTTGGGTAATTATTAGTACCTGATCCTAATTTTACAGCAAGAAGATCTTTATGTCTACAATCCAATCATATAAAAGGTTTTTTTCCTGTGATTAATTAGATCACTCTTACTTAAAGTCTCTCTTTTAGCTTTGCACTCCTTTGATATTGCTGATTTTTAGGTGATTGCCTTTACACAGTGTCAGGTAGATAACCATACACTATTGTTAGAGTACGGTAGAAGGAGGAAGGGTAGACATGAGTGAGGAACAAAATCAGGGACCTCAACAACAAGACTTTTTTTCTGATTTAATGTTTGGAAGACCGCCTATGCCACCAAATGAGTCGAAACAACACGCTTCATCAGAACAGCCGCAACACGACGACGCTAGTGAAGTTTCTCAAGAAAATCAGAACGAAGAACAAAAAAAACCAAGTACAGAGTCAGGATCCAATGAACAGGGAGACCAGTTAATGCAAATAATCGCACTTGTTCAGTCTTTAAGTCCTTATCTAGCAAAGCTAGCTCCCCTGGCTAGTAAAGTTTCAACTTTCTTTAATCAAGAAGAGGACGAAAAAGACTCTTCATCTAAAACAACAACGAAGAACGCTAAGAAATAATAGCGTTCTTCCACATTCTTTTACTGAGGTTGTCCATCTTCTTTTTGCAATTCATTCATTAAATCGTTAAAAAAACCATCAAGTTGCTCTTTTAATTTTAATTCTTCATCGCTTTTAGCTTCCATTTCTTTTACTTCAGCGTATGTTTCAAGAAACCCTTCTAATTCACCAGTTCGAATTTGAGCAATGCTGTACGTTGCAAATAAACGGATATGAGGTGCTCCGCTTCTTCTCATTAATTCAACAAATGGTTGTAACTTTTTCAGAGCTTCATGGTCTTTCTTTTCTTTTACTAGCTGAAAGCCTTCTTTCATTTCTTTGGCAAATGCTTTTAGCTTCTCCGTTTTTTCCATATGCTTCTCCTCCTCCTTCTAATAGGCAAAACAAAAGCTCGTTCTGAGTTTGACTCAGGTCGAGCTGGCTTTTATTTTCTTCTATTATTTTGTTTCTTCTTTTCCAAGTTCGTAAGCTTCGGACATTACATTCACTAACAATTCTAGCATGGGTTGTAAATCTTCCATATTTAATTCAATGCCTTTTTCATCTAAAAACTTCTTGCCCTCGGGAAGGTGCTTCATTGCGATTTGCATAAATTTCATGTTCATTTCAGGATTATTCATCATCATCCACCTCTATTGTCATTGTTACCATCCTAACAATACTATGATGACGTTAGGAACGCAAGCAAGTTACAATGGCTCAGAAGGCAATTCCCCTGTTTCAATATAGTGTTGTATGGCTTTCTCTACTTTACCTTTGATGGCTTCAGGAACCCTCGAGCTAAACTGGCCTAGCGAGATGACCCCGTCTTCAAAATCATAGTGGATGTTTCCTGACTGTAGTTCTGTCTTATAATATTGTTCGGCAACTAATTCATAAAGAGAATCAACATGCTGAACAGTGCTCGTCAAAACCGTTGACTCACCTAAATCTGTTTGGTCTCCAACAAATCCAATAGCATATAACCCTTCTTTTCGGATTTCTTCAACTACGTCAACATGGAAGCCATCACCGGCTGGATAAAAAACATCCACTCCTGTTTCTTTTAATTCGTAAAAGAAAGACAGAGCTTTTTCTGTATTGGACCAATCATGAACAAAATTCATATGAATGTTGGCACTCGGTAAACTTAACATGGCTCCATCCTTAAATCCCTTAATTTCTGGTTGCCAATCAAAAGATCCAATGACCCCTACATCACCACTTTCTGACATAGCGGCTGCAACCATTCCTGCAAAAAATCCCATTGCATAGCTATCAAAGTGAAGACTCGTCACATTGTCTCCTGAAACCTCTCCATTAAAACTAACAAAATGAACATCCGGGTATTCTTTTCCAAGCTCTGTAAATAAATCAGCGTAATAACGGCCATGACCAAAGATTAGATTTACATCTTCACGAATGAAATCTTCTACTGCCTTCTTCACCTTTCCTTCGGTATTCATATTTTCTAAAAACATCACATCAAAGTTTAAATTAGAATGTATATTTAGTAGCCCTTGATATCCTTTGCTGTTCCACCCTTGGTCATCAATTGTTTCTTCTAACAATAATCCTACTCTATTTTCTTGGGAAGTCTGAGTTTGAATCGTTGAACACCCTAATAGTAAAATGAATGGTAACAACAGTACTAGTAATCGTTGATTTATCATGTTGACACTCTCCCTAATGTTTACACATATATATTAAACTATTCTTCTTTTATTTTCTTAGTATTTTTTCAGAATAACTACTTTTGTCCTATCTATTCGTTATGGTTATGTTCGATCCCTCTCAATCTTGCAATTTGATATGAACTTGTAATGAGAATGTAATCTTTCTTTCATCCAAAACTATAGAAGCAGATTTTAAACAATGTATTTGTGAGCAGGTGAAACATTAACGTAACACTGTTATAATGAACCGTGACAATTTAAACGTAGAAGTGAGGATATATATATGAATTATCAAGAAGCGGTACAATCACGCCGAACATTTGCGATTATCTCCCACCCTGATGCTGGGAAGACCACTTTAACAGAGAAACTTCTTTTATTTGGTGGGGCCATTCGTGAAGCTGGTACGGTAAAAGGAAAGAAAAACACGAAGCATGCGATGAGTGACTGGATGGAAATCGAAAAACAACGTGGAATTTCAGTGACGAGTTCCGTCATGGAATTTATGTTTGATGGATATCATGTGAATATCCTTGACACACCTGGTCATGAAGACTTTAGTGAAGATACGTACAGAACATTAACTGCTGCTGATTCAGCAACCATGTTAATTGATGCAGCCAAAGGGGTTGAAGCCCAGACGAAAAAGTTATTTAAAGTTTGTAAAATGCGTGGTATTCCAATTTTCACGTTTATGAATAAACTCGATCGACAAGGTCGGGATCCTTTTGAATTAATGGAAGAGCTTGAGAATTTACTAGGTATTCGATCATATCCAATGGGATGGCCAATAGGAATGGGCCAATCATTCTCTGGCGTTTATGATCGTCATAACAAAAAGCTTGAATTATATAACCCTGATAATCCAAAGGAAATTGACGTAATTCAATTAGAAGGACCAAACGATCCAAAATTAGATGAAGCCATTAATGATGATGGATTAGTTGCTCAGTTTCGAGAAGAATTGGAGCTTCTTGATGTAGCTGGCGACGAATTTGACCAAGAGTTGATCGCAAAAGGGGAATTAACACCGATCTTTTTTGGTAGCGCAATATCGAGCTTTGGTGTACAAACTTTCTTAGAACACTTCTTAACATTATCACCAGCTCCAACGCCTCGTGAAAGTTCAAAAGGATTAATTGAACCTTTAAAAAATGAATCTTTCTCTGGATTTATATTTAAAATACAAGCGAATATGAATCCAGCACATCGTGACCGAATAGCTTTTCTACGTATCACTTCAGGAAAGTTTGAACGTGGAATGTCCGTTAAACATGTCCGCGTCGGCAAAAATTTAAAATTAACACAACCAACTCAATTTTTAGCTCAAAGTAGGAGCATTGTGGATGAAGCTTACGCCGGCGACATCATTGGTTTATTTGATCCAGGTACGTTCCGAATCGGCGATACTCTTGTTGAAGGAGACCAATTTGAATTTGATGAAATGCCACATTTCTCACCTGAATTTTTTAGTGCTATTACCGTAAAAGAAGCATTAAAGCATAAGTCATATGAAAAAGGCTTACAGCAACTTTCTGAAGAAGGTGCGATTCAGTTATTTAAAACGTACAATCGATTTGCTGAGCAGCAAATCGTTGGAGTGGTAGGGGTTCTTCAATTTGAAGTACTAGAATATCGTCTGAAGCATGAGTACCATGTTGACATTCAATTAGAGCGTTTGCCTTTTTCCTTTGCAAGGTGGGCTGCAGGTCCAACAGAAGCAATGGAAGCATTCAAGAAAACGCAGCGCAATTTAGTAACGGACCGAGATGGCCGAATTGTCGTGTTGTTTGAAAATGAATTCCAAATGAGAACAGCTATAGATAAATATCCTGAAATGAGCTTTTATGAGAATTCATTTATTCGATCAACATAAGCGAATGGTTCAACAGAGAACTGAAATCAAATGGGTCCATAATGCAATTGAAATAACAAAAAGCACCGCATATGCGGTGCTTTTTGTTAACCTTAAACTAAAAAAATGGCTCAATTTATTCTTTTGAAAGGTTTCTTATTTGTCAGAATCCGTTCTACTAGTGTTCTCGAAATAGTATGACGACAATTCTTGGGACCTTGAGTTCGAACCATTTGGTAAATGACTTTACAAACTATTTTTAAAAGCACGTTAGTTAGAAATAATTTTCACATACATCCCTCTTGTAGCCTTCTCATAGGCTACTTCACCAAGAATCCTTACTTTTTCTGATAAGCGCGACGCTGAGATTAGGTCACCATCTTTTAGAATGGATGGGTCAATCATACGAAGTTTATTTTTTCGATGTAACTCATAATTTTCTCTATCTTCTATTACTTCCACATCCGAATTAAGTTTCCTTAATAAACTTAGTAATTCCTTATCATTTGATGCTTTAATTTTATTTAATAATTCGCCATCTCTTTTAAGAAAATCATTAACGTTTAATATATTTTTTTCTAGTGATCGTTTCAACGTCTTAGCTAACATATCATACGCATATACATTTAACGGGTCCATAAAGAAATCAATAACTTCTTTGTAATACGTTTCCACAAACCATTCAGCTACCTCAATGTTCTGAAGATACATTTTCCCTTCAATCACAAGTATATCTTTCAGAAAATCCTGTACCTCATCTAACGAGATGATTCCATATGTATACATGTCACGAAGGGTATAATCTACCCTGTCCGCACATAATTCTGGTGCTGGCTGTTCGAGCAATGTCCACTTACTGTCATCAAGCACTAAATCCTCATAATTGTAGTTAAATGTAGCTAAAATTGTTGGGATTTCCGAGTTTTTCACGACCGAACTATATATTTTTTCATGATAGTCTTCTTCTTTGTTATCAAAAACGAAATCGATGACATGAGAAAAAGCTGTATGAGATACATCATGTAATAATCCGGCAATCTGTTCTTCTAATGAGCCACCAAGTTTTCTAATGAGCAACATAACACCAACTGAGTGATCAAAACGTGTTTCACTCCATTTTTCATTAACCAAGAAACTTGCTCCCCCTTGATGGATTCCCTTTAACCTTTGAACAGGCTCACTTAAAATTAACTCTTCTAAAACAGGATCTAATATAAACTCACCGTATAATTTGTCATTTATAATCATTAATTTGTTCTCCTTGATTTGCATTTCGTCTTTCTATTACTGGTATCTTTTGGTATCGTATATGAAACAATATTATCACAAATAAAATTCGTCCTTTTTACATAACATTAACAAAAAATTAACCGTCAAATTAGCATATAATTTGACGGTCAAATATGAGACATGTTTCTTATTTACTTTAAGTAACGGAACCTTTTTGAATGAGTTATCCTTTTTTTCGATATACATATTCGGCTACTATTCCTAATGCCAGCGCAATGATAACACTAATTCCCTCTTCCAATTTGAACAATTCATGAAACAGAAGGTAAGCGATGATCGTCACAATAGCAAAAACAAATACACCTAGAATGATTCGCTTTCTTTGCACTTATTCACATCCTAACTTAACCGTTGTTGCTTCTGCCATTGTTTCACATGTTCCAGTTGTTTGGCAAGCCCTTCCTGTAAGGATGTTTTTGGAGTAAACCCTAACTTATCAAAAGATTTACTTGAGCTTAATGTCGTTTTAAATCCATTTGGCTTGATCTTACCTTCATAA
Organism: Halalkalibacter wakoensis JCM 9140; assembly: GCF_000513095.1. Classification (GTDB taxonomy): domain Bacteria; phylum Bacillota; class Bacilli; order Bacillales; family Bacillaceae_D; genus Halalkalibacter; species Halalkalibacter wakoensis. The sequence continues at coordinate 28,533 of NZ_BAUT01000008.1, read as the reverse complement.
CCTAGAAGCTTGAGACCCTCATACCATGCACCTTCCTGTCCTGAAGATAAATGAAAGGTTTCATTTGTGCATTTGCATGTAGCCGCTAAACGAAAAGCTTCTATACAATCGTTCACATACAGAACATCTAATGTAGACCGGTCCATATCTGGGTTTGTATTTCCGACTATTAGCTGCTGATACGTCATATCATCTCTTTGCCAAGGTCCATATATAGTTGGTAATCTTACAATCTGAAATGCAGTCGCTTTCTCAGCACATTCCTTCTCAATCAACCGTTCACTGGCTAACTTTGTGATTCCATAAGCAGATGTTGGGTTTGTTGGCGTTCGTTCTGTTATTTCCCCAGGTCTTTCTCCATATACTTCAACCGTTGAAGCATAAATTAACCTTGCTTTTTTCGGCATTGCTTTGACAATTTCCTTCGTAACACTAACATTATTTTGAATAACTTTAGCTAGCTTAGGCCACTTGCTATCCGACGTAGTAGCTGCTGCCAAATGGTAAATCACATCTACATCCTTAAACTCCTTGCTTAAATCTAAATCCTTTAATTCACCGTCAATTAGAGTAACTAAGTCGTTCCTTCCAATTCTCATCCATTTTTCTTCTTGAATCTCTTTGTTAACATCATTCATTTTATCAATAATTACAACTTCTTCTCCTTCTGACAGCAAACGCTCAACCAAATGGTATCCAATAAACCCCAATCCACCTGTGACAAGTGTTTTTCCCATATGCTTCACCCCTATATTATCAACTTATGTAAAGACATCTCTCTTATGATTATTTAGAGAGAGCCTATAATTTCACTTCGTGTTTTTTGAAAAAGGGAAAGGCCGACTGTGCTGCTTTGTAAAAGGATTTATCATTTCCATGAATTCGTAAGTTAACATAGATTTGTTTAGTTGCTAACGTCTGCTGAAATGGCCGACTTTGTGTTTGTAAAGGGAAATATTTCTCTTGCATATGGCTGTGAATAGAAAGGGGTGGAACAACCCCACCTACAAATTTGGGTGAAAGTCCTTCTATCGTTTGTGAGTTCACTTCTTCTAATGGAATATCATAAGCACTGGCTATTTCTTTTTTTAACCGTTTAAAATAAAGTTTGTTTTCTTGTTCTTGCTGAAAAAATGATTTCAATGAAAAACATGGATTCACAAAATAACATGTACGAATTTTAGCTGAGTACGCTTGTAAAAAACGTAATGCGATCAAGGCGCCACTTCCTTCTGCAAAAAGATGGACCTTTTGATTTAAAATTTCTTTTTTTAAAACAAGTGAATACAGCTTTTCAAACAATTCGAACGCTTTTGGACTTCCCCAATGACAATCAAATAGAGAAGAAGCAATAACCGTATATCCTCTGCTTAAAAGATCATGAAGAAATTGGTTTTTTTCAGGGTGATGCTCCCAGTCACTCGTACTTTTCTCAACGAGTGTTCCATTGTTTCCAATAAGGAAAACAGCGAACCCATTCGGACGTTCAGGAAGATAGATGACGTTCCACTGTTCTTCTATACGAAAAAAACGTGCTCGTATCATGTTTTACGTCTCTCCCATCATTTCAAATGTAGTATCTTTATACGTTATGCAAAAGAATGGAAAACGGAAGCAAAACTTAAATTATTTATGTTCGTTACCAAGTTTAAAAAACCCTCTCTTTCTTCTAAAATGAACTGTTTACCTATGACTTCAGCTGTGAAAAAATGTTATTCTCTTAGTGAAATGGAGCGGAAGTCACTTGACTCCTGCGGGAAATAGAGGCTCGCCACCTCCCCGCGGAAAGCAGTGGCTGGAGCGCAATGGAACGAACCTGCGAGAACCGTTTGCCTAAATAGCAGCCAATTAAAAAACCCTCTCTTTCTTCTAAAAACTTCAAGAAGAAAGAGAGGGTTTGACCTTTTTTAGAGACCTGCTCTAGGTTTTGGCTTTGGCATCCATTTTCGATTATGGTTCTGTGTATCAGGAAACGTATCTCCTGCTTGCATTTTTAATGATTTCGGATTCTGAACCATATCTCCAGTTTCACCAATCTCTACATAAATCCCATTGTTCGGAGCCTTTTGTCCAGGTTCAAACATATGACTTTGACCCATGATAGCATCCCTCCTTCACGATTAGAATGCCCATTTGCATTGTAATCATGAACAGAGGATTACGGGTTCGTTAATAAGGATACTAAGATTGCTTTTTGAGCATGCAGGCGGTTTTCTGCTTGATCATAGACGGCAGAATGTGGGCCATCAATCACATCTGCTGATACTTCTTCCCCGCGATGAGCAGGTAAGCAATGCAAGAAAATATAATCAGCTTTTGCTAAACTAGCTAATTCTGAATTGACCTGAAATTGACTAAATTGCTTCAAACGCTCATCTTGCTCTTGTTCATAACCCATACTAGCCCATACATCTGTATAAATGACATCAGCATTTTGTAAAGCTTCTTTTGGATCATTGGTTTGAATTAATGTAGCCCCTGTATCCTCAGCAGCTGTCTTTGCTTTTTCAAAAATCTCTTGATTGACTTCATATCCTACAGGTGTTGCTACACTTACATCCATTCCTACTTTCGCTCCTGCAGCTAAAAGAGAATGCGCAACATTGTTGCCATCGCCAACATAAGCAAGCTTCAAACCCTTTAATGAACCTTTGTGCTCGTGAATGGTCAGCAAATCAGCCATGGCTTGGCACGGGTGGTAACCATCTGTTAGAGCATTAATTACTGGAACCGACGCATGTTCTGCTAACTCTTCAACGAGTTCATGTGAATTCGTACGAATCATAATCGCATTCACATAACGCGAAAGTACGTTAGCTGTATCTTTAACGGGTTCTCCTCTACCAATTTGCATATCACGTGGACTTAAAAATAAGGCGTGGCCTCCTAGCTGAGTCATACCTACTTCAAAAGAGACACGAGTACGAGTAGAGGCATTCTCAAAGATCATTCCAAGTGACTGTCCTTTTAAAACATCTGCATACTCCGCTTGGTTATTCTTTATTGTTAAAGCACTTTTTATAAGAGTATCAATTTCATTTGGTGTGTAATCAAGCAAAGTGAGAAAATCACGTCCGTAAAATGTTTTTGAATCGGTTGCTGCGTTCATTTATTGTCACGTCCTTTTACTTTATAAGTTGCTTTTGTTTATGCCACCAATCTTGGATCGCATAGTACTGTACTTCCTTCACCTTTAGCCCTTTTAACATCACCTCTAAAGTTGTAAGCTCAGAAATGACCGAACAACGTTGTCTTAGAGCCTCTTGGCGATATTGTGTTCCATCTTTTGTTCCGAGCTTAGGTAAGCTAATTAGTGCAACGGCTTGATCGGTTTGAACCCAGTTTTCGAAATCGTTCGATACAATCGTAAAACCTTCTTCTTCTAAACGATCAGCATATGGAGCAAAATCTTTCATAAACTCTTGTGCCACATCAATAAAAATCGTCCCTTTTTCAGTAAAGAACTTCGGTTTTGCCTGCTGTGACCAAACAAACGCTTTTAAGAAAGCTTCATCTAGGTTTTCTCCCATACTCATTAATTCACCTGTTGATTTCATTTCTGCTTCTAATATTGGATCAAGACCAGCTAATTTTTGATACGAGAAAACAGGTGCTTTAACCGTGTAAAAGCTAGGTTCTGGCAAAGTCTGTTTCTCTAACCCTAAATCTTTCAATGTTGCACCTAATAAAAGCTGAACCGTATAATCAATAAGCGATTCATTTGAAATTTTGCTTAAAATAGGAACCGTTCTAGAAGCCCGCGGATTGATCTCAATCACGTATAGTTGATCTTTAAATAAGACAAATTGAATATTAAAGATACCTTTAAAATCCATTCCTTTTGCAATACGATCCGTATACTCTGTTACGAGATCCTTAATCTCTTGAGCAATCGAGTACGGCGGGGTCACGGCAACACTATCACCAGAGTGTACACCTGCACGCTCCACATGCTCAAACATCCCAGCGATGCAAATGTTTTCTCCATCTGTTAATGCATCGACTTCGAGCTCAACACCAGGATAATACGCATCAATCAATAATGGAAATTGTGCCTCGTACTCTTGATCCTCTAAATAAGAAACAAATTCAGTTTCTGATTCAAATAGCATCATCCCTTGACCACCGATAACGTATGATGGTCTGATTAAAACAGGATAGCCAATTTCAGCAGCTTTTTCCAATGCGCTCTTCTCATCGTTTGCTGTAACACCTGGAATATGAGGGACATTTACTTTCTGCATGAATGAATAAAAGCGACCTCGGTCTTCAAGCTGATCGATGGTGTCCATATTTGTTCCAAATAATTTGACCCCTGCTTTTTCAAGTCCTTCTACAAGTGAAATAGCTGTTTGCCCGCCAAGTTGAACGATCACTCCTTCCACTTGCTCTAGGTCAATTACATTTAATACATCTTCCACCGTTAATGGCTCAAAATATAGGCGATCGGCCGTTGCATAATCTGTACTGACTGTTTCAGGGTTGTTATTCATCATTATGGCTTCATATCCTAAACGATGAAGACTTTGAATTCCTTGAACAGAACAATAATCAAATTCAATCCCTTGCCCAATTCGTATTGGTCCAGATCCAATTAGTAGGATCTTCTTTTTCCCCGATTGTGGAATGCGATCGTGTTCACCTGAATAACTTGAATAATAATAAGCTGTGGATGCTGTAAATTCACCAGCACATGTATCAACCATTTTATAAGTAGGAGTAATTTCAAGCTCTTTCCGTTTCTGTCGAACATCCTCTTCAGATACATTCCACACTTTAGCTAACCATTCATCAGCAAACCCATATTTCTTTAAATTCGATAATTGCTCTTTCGTAATAGAAGGAAAAGTGAGTTCCTTACTTTGTTTTTCTAACGCAATAAGTCGTTCAAACGCCTTTAAGAAAAAGGCATTGATTTCAGTCGCTTCATGTAAGACTTCACATGAATATCCTCTTCTAATAAGCTCTAAAAGGACAAAGAATCGACGATCGTCTGCATGCTTGACTAAATTCATTAATTCATCATTAGACTTTTGAGTAACAGAAGGAAAATCTAAGCCATTTGTTTTTAACTCTAGCGAACGAACAGCTTTTTGAATACCAGCTTCTAAATTTCGTTCAATCGCCATAACTTCCCCTGTTGCTTTCATTTGTGTTCCAAGTTTTCGTTCAGCATGCACAAATTTATCAAAAGGCCAGCGTGGAAATTTCACAACAACATAATCAAGCGCTGGCTCGAAACTTGCATAAGTATGCCCTGTAACAGGGTTAATCAGTTCATGTAAATGATAGCCAATGCTTACTTTTGCCGCCATTTGAGCAATTGGATAACCCGTTGCTTTGGAAGCAAGCGCAGATGAACGACTGACACGAGGATTCACTTCAATTAAGTAATATTGCTTGCTATAAGGATCTAAAGCAAACTGGATGTTACACCCTCCGACAATTCCTAGTGCTCGGATAATTTTCACCGAACACGTACGAAGCATTTGATACTCAACGTCTGTTAATGTTTGAGAAGGAGCAACGACAATAGAATCACCCGTATGGATGCCAACTGGATCTATGTTTTCCATATTGCAAATTGTGATGCACGTATCATTGCTATCACGCATAACTTCATATTCAACCTCTTTAAAGCCTGCAATACTTTTTTCAATTAGACATTGGCTGATAGGGCTTAAAGATAAACCAGCTTTTATAATATGCTTTAACTCTTCTTCATCGTTTGCTATACCCCCACCTGCTCCTCCAAGTGTATAAGCTGGACGAACAATAATCGGGTACCCTACTTGATTAGCAAATTGAATGGCTGCTGTACTCGTTGTAACGATCTCGCTTTCAGGTACTGGCTCATTTAATTCCTGCATCAAAGCCCGAAACGCTTCACGATCTTCCCCTTTTTTAATCGATTCAATCGGCGTTCCTAGTAAATCAACTTGGTATTTTGCTAGAATTCCTTTATCATGAAGATCCATTGCTAAGTTTAAACCGGTTTGGCCTCCTAGTGTTGCAAGAATTCCATCAGGTTTTTCTTTCTTAATAATGGACTCTACACTTTCAATGGTTAACGGTTCAAAATAAACACGATCCGCACATGATTCATCCGTCATAACTGTGGCAGGATTGTTATTGACTAGAACGACTTCGATTCCCTCTTCTTTTAAGGCAAGACATGCTTGTGTGCCGGCATAATCAAACTCTGCGGCCTGCCCGATCACAATTGGGCCTGAGCCAATAACGAGCACTTTCTTTAGCTGTTGTTGTTTAGGCATATGCTTTCTCTCTCCCCTTATTCTGTAGCATTTCTATGAATGTGTAGAAGAGTTGCTCACTATCAGATGGTCCTGGATGTGCTTCAGGATGAAACTGTACGGTAAAAACTGGATATTCATTATGAATAAGACCTTCAATTGATCGATCATTGATATTCATAAATTTCGCTTCAAAACCTGTTCCTTCAAGTGATTCCTCGTTCACGACATAGCTGTGATTTTGTGATGTCATATAAACTCGATTCGTTTTTAGATCCATTACTGGTTGATTGGCTCCACGGTGACCAAAAGTTAATTTTTCCGTGTTTGCACCGAACGCTAGTGCAAGAAGCTGATGCCCTAAGCAAATACCCATCGTTGGATACTTCATTGCCACCTCTTTAATGGTCGGAAGAAGGTATTCAAGCTGCTTCGGGTTTCCAGGTCCATTCGTATACATGACCCCATCTGGATTAAGACCTTGAATCACTTCTAAAGTTGTATGATAAGGAACTAGTGTTACTTTACACCCTTGTGAGATTAAAGAATCAAGGATTGATTTTTTGTATCCAAAATCAACCATCACGATATGGTGATCTCCGTCGCCATATGTTTCCACCTTTTTCGTTGAGACCTCTGATACAACATCTTGCTGACCAAGTGGAATGGACTCTTCAAAAGAGACATTTGTTGGGTCCGTAGTCATAATCGCTCGCATATCGCCCTGTTCTCGTATCCTCTTCACAATTGCTCTCGTATCAACACCTGACATTAGCGGAATTGAATGCTTTTGGCAATACACTTCAAGGGAAGAACATGATTCATAATGAAAACCTTCATTTGATAGCTCACTGACAAGTAATGCATTGACTTGAGGAGTGACGCTCTCAAAATCAGCCTCATTCACACCATAATTTCCTATTAGTGGATACGTAAACACGACCATTTGCCCTTTAAACGATGGATCGCTCAATACCTCTTGATAGCCTGACATTCCTGTAAAAAATACAATCTCTCCATGTACCTTCTCTTCTTTTCCATGAAGAGTTCCTTCAAATATCTCACCGTTTTCTAATACGACGTATCCTTTCATCTAATTCCCTCCACCCATTGACGAATACTTATACTACAAACTAAATTTTTATACATGCTATTTGGTTTAAAATCACTACAGCTTCTATAGTGATTTTTGTTAGTTCTTTTATATATTTACACTGTTTTGCTGTTCAATAGTAGCGAAGACATCTGCTAGTATGTCTCCCGCCAGCTCTAATTCATCTTTCGTTACAACCAAAGGTGGTAAAATTCGAAGTACCTTAGGTCCAGCTGGTAAAACAAGCAATCCTTTTTCTAGACAAGCTTTGATGACAGGGGCCACTTCGGTATGACAAGCGATTCCAACCATAAGTCCTTTCCCACGAATCTCATCCACGACCTGGAAATGCCCGACTTTTTGCTGCAATTGTTGTTGGAACCAATTTCCTTTTTCCTCAACAGATTGTAGCAAGTCTTTTTGGAACACTTCCGTCAACACAGCTTTCGCCGCAGCCATTGCTAGTGGATTCCCCCCAAAGGTTGACCCATGACTTCCAGGTTGAAAGGCTTCTTTTAATGATGCCTTCCCCAGTAACGCTCCAACCGGAAATCCGTTCCCTAATCCTTTTGCTACTGTCACAATATCTGGTGAAAGGTTGAATTGTTCGTATGCAAAAGCTGTTCCAGTACGACCAATACCTGTTTGAACTTCATCAACGATCAGTAGACAGTTGTGCTTTTCACATATGCTCGTTAATGCTTCGGCATACTCGTTGCTCATTAGGCGAATTCCACCTTCACCTTGAATCACTTCAACCATAATCGCTGCTGTTTTTTCCGTTACAGCTTCTTCTAGAGCTTTTGGATCGTTCATTTCAATATACGTAAACTCTGTCAAAAGCGGACCAAATCCTTGATGAATTTTATCCTGACCTGTTGCTGACATACTGCCTAATGTACGACCATGAAATGAATTGGTTAAACTAACAATATGATGTTTTCCAGTTGACTTTCTTGCTAGCTTAATAGCTGCTTCATTCGCCTCAGCACCACTGTTGCAGAAAAAGACATAATCCAAGACACTATGATCAACGAGCAGTTGAGCTACTTGCTCTTGCCCTTCAATTTGAAACAAATTCGATACATGCCAGAGCTTTTTCATTTGTTCTTCAACCGCTTCTACCACTTTTGGATGGCAATGTCCTAAATTGCAAACAGCAATACCAGAAATAAAATCTAAATATTCCTTCCCATTCACATCAATTAATTTTGAACCTACCCCTTTTTCGGTGTAATGTCCCATCTCGCGTATGTTGGAAAAAGTGCACTCATCATTGGCCTCCTTACGAAACAAATAGCTTCATTTTTGACTTGATAATCGTTGTTCCTTGTACGGATCCATCTTCCCCAACATTCGTAGACTTCCCGTTCATAATCATGACCGATTGAATGTTTCCTGTTAAGGTTGACAAAGCAGCCCTTACTTTCGGGAGCATTCCACCATAAATGGTTCCATCTTTTATATAGGACTCAATCTCATCAGCTGTTACTTGTTCAAGACATTTTCCGTCTTTTAAAATTCCATCAACATCTGTAACAAACACTAATTGTTCTGCTCCAAGCTCTTTTGCAATCGCTGCAGCAGCACTATCAGCATTAACATTATAATGAGTTCCTTCTTCGTTCATCCCTATTGGCGCAATAACCGGAATCATCTTTAGTTCCATAAGAGACGTTAGCAAGCTAGTATTAACTTTTGTCGGCTCACCCACATACCCTAACATTCCTTCATTTACTGGTTTTACTTCAAGTAAGGATCCATCACAACCTGATAGCCCTACTGCCTGCCCGCCAGCTTGATGTAAGCTCGTTACCACTTGTTTATTTACTTTTCCACATAAGACCATTTCGGCGGTGTCTAACACATCTTCCGTCGTCTTACGGAGACCATCAACAAATTCAGACTTGATATCAAGTTTTTGCAATAAGTGATTAATGGCCGGTCCTCCACCATGAACCACAATCGGATGTTTCCCATTTTTCTGCATGGCGACAACACTTTTGAAAAACTCATCTGACAATTCTGCAATGGTACTTCCTCCACATTTGATAACGACAACATCTTTCACTACTTTTCCCTCCCGAGTATACGTTCCTTTTTATGTTCTATATCCTGCATTGATCCGCACATAATCATAAGACAAATCGCAACCCCATGCTTTTCCTACTCCATCCCCAACATGCAAATCGACTTTAATTTGAATCGTATCATTCTGTTCCATATAAGCTTTCGCTTCTTCTTCAGAAAACGATATCGGTTGACTGTTGATTAGAGTTTGACAAGGGCCAATCGCGATGTCGATTGTATCTGGATCAATGTCACATCCACTATAACCGACGGCACATATGATTCTTCCCCAGTTTGCATCAGTTCCGTAAATAGCTGATTTGACAAGGTCAGAACCAACAATTTTCTTCGCCACTTTTCCAGCCTCATCATCTGATTTGGCTCCAGTTACTTGAACTTCAATCAGCTTTGTCGCTCCTTCACCGTCACGAGCAATTTGCTTTGCTAGAGATTCGCAAACTTCCTTTAGTGCTGCGTAAAACTTTTCCCAATCTGGATGAGTCTGTGTTAAAGAATCATTTTCTGCTAATCCAGATGCCATGACAACAACCATGTCATTCGTTGATGTGTCACCATCGACTGTTATGCGATTAAAGGTTTTGTTTGTAATTGAAGATAGTGCTTCTTGTAATACTTCAGACTCTATATTGGCATCCGTCGTCACAAATGAGAGCATCGTGGCCATATTCGGATTAATCATTCCTGAACCTTTGGCAACTCCTCCAATAGAGATGGTTTTACCATCAATAACCGTTTGGTAACAAACCTTTTTATTTATCGTATCCGTTGTTAAAATCGCCTGATTAAACGATTCAGCCGCATCTAAGGTTGATTGTGGTTTGAGCTCTTTAATTCCTGGCAAAATTTTATCCATTGGTAAATACTCGCCAATGACACCTGTTGACGTGACAGCAACATAATGAGGAGGGAGTGTGAAATGTTCTGCACTCTCATTTCTCATTTTATAGGCATCCTCTAATCCTTTTTCTCCTGTACAAGCGTTCGCATTGCCACTATTTACAACGAGTGCTTGAATCTTTCCTTCTTGGGCAATGGACTCCTTTGTCACTTTTAATGGAGCAGCTTGGATTCGATTGCATGTATAAACGGCTGCTGCACTCGCCGGAACGTCACAGTATATCGCACCTAAATCTAATCTTTTCCGCTTCACTCCTGTATGTAACCCAATGGCTGAGAAGCCTTTTGGTGTTACAATACTTCCATTTTCTAATTCCGTTATGACCGGCGCATTGGCTATGCCTTTCATATGATGACCACCTTCCATTATGGATACATCGGAACAAGAGTTAACCCCGTACTCTCTTCGAATCCATTCATGATATTATAATTTTGAATCGCTTGACCTGAAGCCCCTTTTACGACATTATCAATGACCGATACAACTGTAATACGCCCTGTGCGTTCATCAAACGTAACGCCTATATCGCAATAATTGCTTCCATACACTTCTTTTGTCGCAGGGTAAGCTCCCTCTGGTCTAATTCGTACAAAACGCTCATTTTCATAAGATTGCTCGTAAATGTCTCGCAATGCTTTTTCTGTTAGTTCCTGATTGGCCTTTGCATAGATTGTAGCCATAATTCCTCGGACCATCGGCACTAAATGAGGTTGAAACGTAATATTTGGAATCTCTTTATCCCATTTTTGTAAATTTTGTTCTATTTCAGGAATGTGTTTATGTTGATTAATTTGATATATTTTAAAGTTTTCATTCATCTCACTAAAATGCGTAATAGCAGATGGCGATCGTCCTGCACCCGATGTACCCGATTTTGCATCAACAATAATCGAATCCGTTTCAATCAGTTTGTTTTTCACGAGTGGGGCAAGCCCTAATAACGTAGCCGTCGGATAACAGCCTGGATTTGAAATAATGTTAGCTGTTTCAATTTCTTTGCGATTCCACTCTGGCAAACCGTATACAGCCTCTTTAATTAAATCAAGCGGCGCAGCTTCTCGTTTGTACCATTTTTCATATACGGCTGGGTCTTCTAATCGCAGATCACCTGATAAATCAATCACTTGGCACCCTGCTTCTGCAATTTTCCTTGACCATTCTGCTGACACTCCAGGCGGTGTAGCAAGAAATACAGTATCTACTTCTTGTTTAAGTGAAGTATGATCGATTGATTGTAAGGTTTGATGGTAAATAGTTGAAACATGTGGATACGAATCTTGTATATTCATACCTTCTTTTGATGATGTATACAAAACAACCTCTTCTACATGAGGATGTTGGTGTAATAGTCTTAATAATTCTGCGCCACCGTAACCAGTAGCCCCGATAATACCAACTCTCATCTTTCCCTCTCCTAACATATCTATATCTTCTCTTTATGATCTTGGTACTCATTATATCTATGTATAAAAATTAATTCAACTGTATTTTTATTTTATTTTCGCCTATTTTAAAAAGTCTTAAAATATCAAAAGCTTCCCCTAAACTGTGCATAAATTTTCCACCTCCTACGGAATAACCCTATTACAGAATATGAAACCATTATACTTACCTATTTTTTAATCCGTGTCTGTCTAATCAGAAGAAAATGAGAAGAAGAAAAGAAAAAGACACCCACACTTACGTGGATGCCTTCTAATGTTATTCGATGCTTTCAAATTGATCATAAATCAAGTTTCTCGTTGCCTCAATTTGATCGCCCCATAAATCATTTATTTGATGGTATACGTAATTTCCTTCATGATCGAGAATGCTAATGCCTCTATAAGATAGCTGGTCATTTTTCATTTGAACATGTTCTAGAACTTCAAATGATGGATCTGATAAAAACGAATACGTAAAATTTCCCGCTTCTTTTAATCGCTTAGAGTTTTCAGGACTATCTGTACTAATAGCATAAATGTCTGCATCTAAGTCATCAAACAAATGCAGGTTTTCTTGCAACTGAACTAGTTGCTGTTGACAAAGTCCTCAGCCAACTTCCGTGAAATGAAATAATATTGTCGCACGTTCTTTATTCGTAAGTGTTACTTCTTCTCCTTCTTCATTCATAACAGTCAAATCACTGTCTGGTTGTCCAGATTCTGAACCACACCCAACTAGAACGAAAAAAATCGATGCAAACACAAACAATAAGATCATTCTTTTTGATACAATCTCCTTCAAATTTCACACCTCCGTTTCTAAACCTACCTTTATGTGAATCAACTGTCAACAAAAGTAGCTTCTATTGAACGGTTTTCAGTAAATCTTCAACAATCGTATCTTGATTTGTTTGTAAACCACTATATTTCCGAATTACTTGTCCACTAGGGTCAACTAAGAAGAAGCTCGTACTATGAATAATATCCTCTCCATCTGTATCTTGCACAACAGCCATAAAGCTCTCACGTGAAAAATCTGCTATTTCGTCTTGTGTGTAACCAGTTAAAAATTGCCAAGATTCTAGATTTGCTCCTACATTCGTCCCGTAAGATAACAAATGCTCAGGCGTATCTCGTTCTGGATCTACCGTGAAAGAGATGTAGGACATGTCAATTCCTTCTTCTTCCATTGTCGCTTGCAGGCGTTGCATGTTCGGGGTCATGGTTGGGCAAACCGTCGGACAATACGTAAAAATCATATTTGCAAGCCAATATTGTCCTTCCAATTGTTCAGATCCATAAGGCTCGCCTTCTTGATTCGTAAATTCAAACGGTATCACCTCTGCTCCTGCTTCAGAAAAGTCATACTCCGATGAACTCCCACTTCCTACTTGATAAATCCAGCCGCATCCACTTAATACAAACGCTAGTAGGATAACACTTAACTTTTTCATGATTTTATTACCTCTTTCTTGTCTATTACTAAGAGATAGACTAAAATTACCCTTTTGCAGCTGGAATATCACTAATGGTTAACGTCCCATCTTGCTGCTTTTCCTTTTTCAACCACTGTTTAAAGACATATCCGATCGTAAAACCGTACGTAATTTCTTGCATGACTTTCATTAACACGCCAGCAAGTTGCTGGTCCATCCTTGCTTCTAAAAATGTAAAGGAATTTGGTCCAGACAATAAGCCCATTGGTACTTCTGTTCCCGCCGGTAGACAGTATGCCATAACTTGAGCCCAAATGGCAGGGTCCGTATATGTTTGATATAGCGTTGTTGGTGCAAATATAATTAATGCACATGCAGGTGTAATTAAAATACCATTCGCAAAAATATAACCAACTCTTCTTAAATCAGACAAAGGGAACGCACTTGGTAATGGTGCGATCATATGCCACCACATAAGCATTGCTGCAAATAAAAGCAAATACTCATACAGACTGTGTAAGACAACGGACTGCATCAAAGTATCAAACATGAATGGGACATGATAAAATGAAAACAAGCCATTAAACAAAAACAAGGCCATAATTGGACTCCAAATCACACGAAAAATCCGTTCCGTTACAGGGTTACGGAAACGATCGACAAGTGCTTGGAAAAACCATGCTGGAATTCCTAGTAAGAATAAAGGTGTAGCAATAAAATAAGCGAACACCATTTGGGTCATATGGAAACTAATCATGATATGGCCAGCAATATATAAAGGACTTCCCCACCCAATATATAAAGCAAGTAACGCTAAAACAAAATATATTTGTTGTCTTGTTTTTACAGGAGTTGATCCTTTAAATCGATGACGCCATTTTGTAATTAACAGAAAATATAAAATACCAATGACTATTAAGCCAACAAGTAACTCGGGTGTCCATAATGCTCGGAAACCAAAGTTTTCAAATAGTACATTCACTCACGATCCCTCCTTTTGGAGAATTGCTATATAAAGCATGTCTATCATAACATATTTAATCGTTTTTAATTTTGAACGAATACAGAATATTTGTTTGAGACATTAGACAAAAGAGTTACATTTTTCCTTACAGGGGTTTATGACATAAAACCATACTTCTTTACAAATAGCTTCACAAATTGAAATTTAATAATAGAGAGGAAGATTTGATGTCAGATCAGCACTTAATTGCCTTAGATTTAGATGGCACTTTATTAACAGATGAAAAAACAATCTCTCTGCGTTCAAAGCAAACCATTGCAAAAGCCAGGGAAGAAGGACACATTGTTACCATTTCAACAGGTAGGCCTTTTCGAGCTAGCAGCCAATATTACCATGAATTAAACCTTGATACAGCGATTGTCAATTTTAATGGTGCCTTTGTTCACCATCCACACGACAAAAGTTTTGGTACATATCACTCCCCACTCGATTTAAAAACAGCAAAGACAGTCATCGAAACGTGTGAGGCTTTTCAGGTTAGCAATATTATGGTAGAGGTAATTGACGATTTTTATTTACGAACATTTGATGAAGTCCTTTTAGAAACATTCCTAGCAGGTCAAACACCTCTAGACCACGGAAACTTATTACATATTTTAAAAGATGATCCAACTTGTGTGCTCATTCACCCTCAAGATCATCATGTTGATGAATTGCGAAACCTATTAGTAGATGCCCATGCTGAAGTGATTGACCAACGAGTTTGGGGTGCACCTTGGAATGTTATAGAAGTTGTAAAAGCAGGGATGAACAAAGCGGTAGGTCTTAAAAAAGTTGCTGACTTTTATCAGATCCCGCCTGAGCGTATTATTGCATTTGGCGATGAAGATAATGACTTTGAAATGATTGAATATGCAGGTCAAGGGGTTGCAATGGGAAATGCGATCGATCCTTTAAAATCACTTGCTAACACTGTCACACTAACAAATGAAGAAGATGGGATTGCCGTTTATTTAGAAGAAGTATTGAATCTATAAAGGTTAGGGATGAACTTTTTACGTCTGGGTACGCTAAAACGTATGAATCTAAATGTAAGGAGTTCGACTATGGACCAAAATTCGAATCATAATAAGACTTATCAAACTAGTTCAGATTCTGTTCAACCTGAAAACGCAGAACACCTTGATGTCATCACGTTAGGAGACATGTCTTTAGAAAAGGCGGAGCGTCTTCACGGAAAAAAACCAAGGTCAGGTACAAACTAATGGAACATCATGATTTTTTTCAAGATGCTAGAGAAACCGTTGCCCGCCTTGAATTGTTAGCATTGGCAGCTGAAACCGAAACACAGCACCAAGCTGTTTTAAAGCAATATGATCGTGCAAAAGAAACATTAAATGATGCCTTTCATTTTTCAGCACCCGCTGAACAAGACCAAATTATTCAAATGCAAGAACATTTGCAAAGACTGATGCATTAGAAACGTACGGGAATGTCCTAGAGGCATTCCCTTCTTTCATTCTCACCCGAGAAATTAGCTACTACGAACCTCATTTTTATGTTACGCTTGCATTATAATCTAAAAGGCTATTATTCTAGGAGGAACTTAGAACATGGTAAAGGTTTATGAGGTGAGTAAAGAAGCAGATGTCTCATTTAAACGCCAGATTGCCGATTTATTCATGGGTCAATTAGAACCAATTGCTCCTTCCAACAGTTATGATCAGTTAGTTAAAACGATTAATCTTGCCCTTCAAAAAGATTCCCACGCTCATATTTTTGTTGCTGAAAAAGATGACACACTTGTTGGCGCAGCATTTCTAAATGTTGCACTTAGTATTGACAAAGGTGGCCATTACATATGGTTAAATGATCTTTACGTGCATAAAGAACATAGAAATCAGGGGATTGCTAAGAAGATTTTGCTAAAAGTCATTTACTGGGCTGAACAGAAAGAAATCAAAGGAATTGAACTGGAAACAGGTATTAATAACGATGCTACAAAGTCTTTATACAACTCATTAGGATTCCATGACATCATCTCCAAACGATACGGCTCAATGTTTTAAAAAAAACACCAGAAAGGTGTTTTTTTGCTGTTTACGCTCTTTTATTTATGGCTATTTATTGTTAGTGAGCACCAAATGAAATAGAGCGGAAGCCACTAAAAAGTGCCTAACTGCCGCAGGAGTCTCCGTGTCATTCCCCTGCTAGGGTTACTTTTACTTATCTTTAACTTGTTACTCTTTTTCATTTAAAAGCTTTATTATTCTCTTGAGGTTCACCGCAAAATTTGTGGTAGTCGCTTGAATTTGCATACCTCTTTTATGAAGCCTTTTATAAAACCGTCTTCCCTCTCTAAACTACTACAGTCTGTCCATCGTTTAGCTTTTGGCGATTTTCGTATTCATATCAAGATTCCTTACGCCCATTTCTCTTGAAACTGGGCGTTTTACTTCTTTTTTCTGACTATTCAACATAAGATATAGCAACCATAACCTTATCAATGCGAAGCTGTCAAAGGAGTGTGTGTTCATATGATGAGAGATTCGTTTGTTGAAGTGGAGTTTTCTGACATCTATATCGAGCTATCAAAACCCGCATTACACCAGTTTATTAAAAGAATGATGAGCCAGCATTACTCTCTCTTTTGGCGCTATGATTCAAAAACTATTTACCTCATGATTGAACTAGAGGATTCAGTTCATGAGCTCCCTTTTATCCGTAATACGGAATTTCTCACTCTTTCAGCTGACAGTCTTCATGTATATGATGATGTGTTAGCGAGTTCGCTTGAGAAACTACTTCAACATGAAAAAGGAAATGGCATTGTGAAACGTTCCACGGAAGGTCCTCTCTATATTACGTCATATCAGTCTGGTGATATTGAGTCGATGATTGAAATTGATGGGAGTGAAAAGGTCATGATGAACCGGAATGGGTCGATGATTCAGTACAAAGATGATGGAAAATCTCTAGAGCCAAGAACGATATATAATATGATGAATTTAGAAATTGATTATGTGTTAATGGAGTTGCATGAAGCTTTACTGGATTCAGATGAATATTTAATCACTATGCACAAAAAGAAGCTGAAGAAACTGATCACACGGCGAGAACAAGTCGAACAGCTACTCTAATAATCAAGGATGCTAAAATAACTCTTTTCACTGTTTCCTGCAGTGAAAAATGCAAGCACTAAAGAGTGCTTGCATTTTTTCGGGCCCCTCACTCCGTCTTTTTTTAAACTCCCTCAACTAATTTTCCACTTGTTGACAAACAAACGATGCCTTACAATCAAAATGGTATTCATTTTGTAGTATAGACAGAAAGGGAGAACAGAATGTCAACAACCGCTATATCAAACCAAAAATCCCCTTTTGCTCGTGGATTAATAGCCGGCTCTTCTATCGCCATCGGGTATTTACCTGCTGCGTTAACATTTGGTCTGCTTGCCAGAAGCACAGGCTTAACTTTTTTAGAGACAATGGCTATGAGCTTATTTGTTTATGCTGGCGCGGCTCAATATATGGCTTTAACCTTAATTGCGATGGGGACGGGAGCATTTGAAATCATCTTCACTACATTTATAGTTAATATTCGTCATCTACTCATGAGTGCCTCTGTCCGAGAGAGGATCGAGATGATCATCCAATTATTAAAGCCATTTACTCTTTTGGAATTACAGATGAAGTTTTTGCTGTTACGACCACTCAAGAAGGACAAGTCAAAACGGGCTTTATTTTTGGCGTTGGAGCATTGCATACATAAGCTGGGTGATCAATTCAGGCATTGGTTATTATGTTGGGTCTATTTTGCCTTCAACGCTTCAACAAAGTATGGGGATTGCGTTATATGCGATGTTTATTGCCCTACTCATGCCATCTTTAAAAAAACATCGAAAAGTCGTTTTCTTAGCCGTAAGTGCAGCCATTTTAAACAGCCTATTTTCACTATTCCTACCTAGTGGCTGGTCGATTATACTAGCAACACTCTTTGCTTCAGCTGGTATTGAGTGGGTGTTTCAAAAAGGACGTGAAATAGAATGAGCTTATCTTTAATCCTAATTATTGCCGGAATGGCTATTGTTACATACATCCCACGTATGTTGCCACTAGTTTTTCTAAACATTGACCAAGTTCCAAATTGGGTTCAAGCGATATTACGGAATGTACCGTATGCTGCTTTAGGGGCACTTATCTTTCCAGGAATTCTTTATGTACATGAAAACATTTGGTATGGAATTATTGGAGGAGCAACGGCTCTATTAGTTGCTTATATTGGGGCCAATCTCATTATTGTTGTCATGAGTAGCATTGCTGTTTTAATGATTTTTTCAGTGTTTTTTTAATAGTGGTTTTAAGGTGTTCTACGTTTTTATGTAGGCACCTTTTTTCTTTGATTTGCAATAAGTTTTCCAATAAATCGGCTATTCCCTTTCTTTCTTCACTCGAAAAAGATACAATGAAAGAATGGAATTTTCTAAAAAAGAGGTAAAGCTTATGAAGAATAGCTCACTTTTTCAGGATGAACCAGATTTGTATCTTGAAATTGAACAAGATATCACCCATTCTTACCAATTACTTACGGCATCAAGATACGTAACCAACCGTAACCTTGAGCAAGTTGTTAGTGATGCAAAAATTAGAATTTCAAAAGTTCAAAATGGGAACCAGGTAATGTCCCTTCTATTGTATATGTTTGGTATTTATTCTCTTTCAAAACGCAAAAACCATTATGAAGAATACCAACGTAGATTTACGTACTTCTTTCAGTCCATGAGTACTGAAATTAAACAGCACTTATCTGAACTTCAGTCAAAAGATTATCAACGGTTTTTACGTCATCTTCTATCAACCGTCTTAAACGAGCAAGAAGATCAAAAAGCACCATGGTCAGAGTTGCTTCTTGATCTTATGTACGAGATTGAAACCGAGCATATTGAAATGATTTACAAACGATTAACAAGTGATATAAATGTTGACCAGTGTTCCAAAGATGTCGCTTTACTTTATAGCTATGTTGCCTTATTGGCAGGAAAAGAAATGACTGCTTTAACCGTTTTACAAAAACAAAGTGTTCAATGGAAGGAATCAGAACTTTCCTCCCACTTTCGCCTTTTAAGCAAGCGAGAAAGATGGCGGACGATGAAGCAATGGTTTCATGCTTTATTTCCAAATAAGAAGAATGGACATTTCGGTTCTTTACAGAGATTTTTCGATGAAATGACTTCGGCTATTCCCGTTAGTTCAAAAGAACAACAATTGCTATGGGAAAGGTGGCTTTTATCACCAAATTTCCATCGCTTTCAAATGTATAGTAAACACCTATCAAAAGAAGAGCAATTGCAACTGCTTGAAAAAATATTGCCAGAACTAGAAGTACGTCTGCACCAACTAGAAGCGGCTAAAACATATGAAAAGCTTTTACTCACATACAAGAAATATGAGTTAGCCGTGAAATACTTATTAAATTATGAACAAGATCCGCTTAAGTTACGTGAAGAAAAATCTGATTTGCTTAAAGCGATTAAGTCTCATGATGTAACAATGGCGAGACCTGTTTACCATCAATATGTTGTGAGACTCGTTGAAAAGAAGTCCCGCATTTATTATGAGAAAGCTGCTCTATACTTAAAAGAACTACAAGAGTTATATAGAACGGAAGAAGACAAAAAGCAATTCTTTATTTATGTAGACAAACTAAAGAAAATGTACCGAACGTACCGAGCGTTCGGCGAGGAGTTGAAGCGAATTGGCTACTAATATCATCGTACACGGTGGATGGTTAAATGAAACGTTTTTCATTTGGGGGGAGCGTCCTCCCTCCTCTCGCTTTGACCAAATCGTCAATTTTCAATATCCTTTTTTGTACTCACCCTTTGAATTAAAGCTACGTTTGTTTCAATTTGATCAAATCTCTTATTTCGGAACATTCGTTGAAACCGATAAGGCGATCATTGACGTTCCCATAAAATCTAGAGTATACCAATCACTAGCTGGAGAAATAACTGTATACCAAGCGCAAGAATCAATGACACAATACTCGTTTCCTCTAGAAGGTCTTGTTCTTTCAATTGAAGAGCTTGTTTCTTATTTTCCGTTACTTCAATCATGGAAAAAGGAAAGCCAACTAGAACTTGCACCTGATTTAGTAAAATGGATGGATCTCTTTGAAACAATCCAACAATTCATTATTGAAGGTTGCTTCTCACCCACCGCTTCTGGGCAGTGGCATATTGAAAACTTCCCGTATGATTCTTGGTTAGAGTATATTCCACTCTCTGGGAGGATGGTACGTGAAAATACAAGCTACATTCAGCATCAATCAAAAACAATTACCGCTGCTAGTGACCTAGAAAATTTAGTCATTCAATTATGCGACACGATGGTTCGTTCTATATTACAGAAACCTTCTGTTCATAAGGCATATGTCGACTGGCAATTATCGATCAACGAAACATTTCAGCCACTTATTGAAAAACTGAACGAATCTGGAAAAGTTGATTCAGCTCTTACAACAAAACGATTTCAACAAAAGATTGGATTATTGCAGTCAAAGCCTTTTTTATCAGGGTTAGCACTTCAGGAGCCAGAAACAAAAGATGGTCTTTGGAAAGTGTCACTCTGCATGGTGGATCGGAAGCAACCTTCTCTTATGGTTAACATGGATCAATTAGAAAAAGGAGAACATCCTTGGCGTGAAAATCCTATTGCTCAATTAAAAATAGATTTAAAGAAAGCTCAAGATGAATTAGATGTGTTACGACCTTTACGTATATCTGCTCCTACTCTTTCGTTACAGTCAGATGAAGCGTATGACTTATTTACAAATTCGGATGATGAATTAGAACAAGCAGGCTTTCATTTAATTGTTCCTAAATGGATGACTGAGAAAAAGAAGCCACGCGTAAAGCTTAATATGAACGAATTAAACACAAAGAGCGCTTCAAGCGAACCTCTTCTTGATTGGCAAAGTGTTGCGTCATTTACTTATGATCTTGCTTTAGGTGATCAAAAAATAAGCAAAAAAGAATTTGAGGAATTCGTTGATGGAAAAAGACCATTCTTATATGCAAATGGAGAATGGATGTCATGGGACCGCTCTTTAGCAGATAAGCTACTCGATTATTTAGAACGTATCGAACAAGGAACTTCCTTTTTAGAAGCTTGGCGCCTTGACCAGTTAGACGATGAAGATGACTTTGAAACAGATATTGATATTGATGTTACGTGGGGAGAAGAGTTAACGAAGTCAATTCAAGAACTATACACATCCTCTCCCACGTTAATAGATATTCCCGATACGTTAAATGGGGAGCTTCGTCCCTATCAACAAGAGGGTGTTTCCTGGCTTGCACATTTACGAAGAACAGGGTTTGGTGGCTGTCTTGCGGATGATATGGGTCTTGGAAAATCGATACAGACGATTGCTATATGCTCTATGTCCACAATCGCCAACAAGAAGCTGGTGAAAGTAAAAAACCGTTCTTACTCGTCTGTCCGACATCTCTTTTATACAATTGGGTACAAGAGTGTGAACAGTTTGCCCCTTCATTAAGAGTGTTTGTCCATCATGGTCCGACTCGGTTAGATGAATCACAGTTACAAACATCTGATTGGGATCTCATTATTACGTCGTACCAATTGGTTGTCCGAGACACTAATCTGTTTCAGAACATAACGTGGAATGGACTTGTACTTGATGAGGCACAGCATATTAAGAATGTTGAAACAAAGCAAAGAAGAGTGATTAAGAAACTGAAAGCTACTCACCGAATTGCACTGACCGGAACACCGATCGAAAACCGGTTAAGAGAGCTTTGGTCCTTACTCGATGTATTAAACCCTACTTATTTAGGGACTTATACAGATTTTCAGAACAATTTTATCAAACCGATTGAACGTGATCTTGATAAAAAGCAATTGGAAAAACTGCAGAAATTAATTCACCCGCTTATTCTTAGGCGAAAAAAATCAGATCAAACCTTACAACTTGGTCTACCAAAAAAGCAGGAAATTGTTCATCCTGTTCATTTGTCTGTTGAACAAGCTGCCCTTTATCAAGCGGTTGTTGATGATATCGTGAATAAGTTAGCAGAAGTGACGGCATTTGAGAGACGCGCGCTCATTTTAAGAAGTCTGACGAAGTTGAAGCAAATCTGTAACCATCCAGCTCATTTCTTAAAGGAACGTTCCATTTCACATCATGATTCTGGAAAATGGGATGTTTTCATGAGATTGATTGATGAATTAATTGAAAAAGAAGAGAAAGTTCTAATCTTCTCCCAATATAAAGAAATGGGATCTTTAATCGTACATGCCCTCCAAGAGAAATTTGAACAAACGGTTCCTTTTCTTCATGGAAGTTTAACTCGAGCGAAGCGACAAGAAGCGATACAATCGTTTCAAGAGGACCCAAATATTCACTTTTTTGTTCTTTCGTTGAAAGCTGGTGGGGTCGGGTTAAATTTAACTTCGGCAACGAACGTCATTCACTATGACCGATGGTGGAATCCAGCTGTTGAAAATCAAGCGACAGACCGCGCTTATCGGATAGGGCAAACAAAAGATGTAAGCGTCCATAAGCTTGTGACAACAGGTACACTCGAAGAACGAATCGATCGAATGCTGCAAAAAAAACAAGAGCTAGCTGACCAAATATTAGCAGCAGGTGAACAGCGGGTAACCGAATTATCAAATGAGGAAATTATTGAACTGATTCAACTCACAACCTCAGCGAAGGAGTAACTTGTTTTGAAATCTCAAAAGAAAACCGATTTTACATTTTGGTATGGAAAAGAAGTGGATGTCGAGCATAATCCAATACCTTCAATTGAGAAAACAGACAACCAACCATATGAAACATTAAAAACAGCGATTCAAGAGGAAGCGAAAAGGAAATGGCAGGAATAAGGCCTCTTCGCTTTATGAAGATAAAAAAGACGAAGATCAAATGGATCTTCGTCTTTTCTTTATGAGATTACTTTACTTCAAACTCAACTTGTTGGACAAATGTGCCATCCTCAGTCCATTCTTCCCCATCAATAGCTGCCAATACAAGTTGAACTTCTACTGTGTAAACACCTTTTGGAATGTCTTCAAGAGCAATTTCTTCCTCAAACGTCATCGTTTCACCTGGTTCAAACGACTCATGTACAAGTGCCATTGTAAACATTCTTCCATCTGAATAACGATACACTTCATTTCCATCCTGATCTATAAACACAATCTCATATTTCTGTCCAGAAGAGAAATCAATCGTTGCTTGTGTCTCTTGATTGTTTTTCACGATCATCGACACAAGCAAATGAGTATCGTGCTGATCAACTTCTGCTGAAAAATCCCATTTAGAATTAGACATATCTTCATCTCCTTCCCCTGTTACAGGTGCATTGACTCCTTGGCCACATGCACTAAGCAAAAGAAGAGCAGTAATTAAAACTAACCATCCCCACTTTTTCATCGTGTTCACCTCTTTATTCTTTTCGGAAAAATCCGAATATCCCAGCTGTCTCAACAATATTTGTAAATGCAGATGGGTCGACCTCTTGAATAACTTTCTTTAATTGATATAGTTCATATCGTGTAATCACGATCATTAATATTTCTTTATCATCAGCTGTGTAGCCACCCTTTGCTGGAATTCTCGTAATTCCTCTTGTTACTTGTTCATGTATGGCTTTTCGTAGACTTTCTGCCTGCTTCGTAACAATCATCGCCGTTAACTTTACATGACGAGTGTAGATGGCATCAATGACTCTAGATGATACATATAGTGCAACAAGCGTATAAAGAGCTTGTTCAGGATCAAACAACAATCCAGCTGTTATAACTATAATACTATTTAAGACAAGAAAGTAAACGCCGACTGGACGATCACTTACTCTTGATAATATTAACGCAATAATATCAAGTCCGCCAGAGGAAGCTCCATATTTCAAAGTTATACCAGCTCCAAATGCCAAAATGACACCACCAAATACAGCATTTAGCAAAATATCTGGAGAAAAAGCCCAAACTGGCAAGACTTCTAGGAAAAAAGTTGTTAATACTACATTCACAAAACTATAAATGGTAAAACCCTTGCCAATCTTCAACCAGCCTAAAATTGCCACAGGTATGTTTAATAGAAAGAGCATAATCCCTGTTGAAAGAGGGATTACCGTGGCTAATAATTGAGCGACCCCAGTAAAGCCGCTTGCAAATACATTGGCAGGTATGAGAAAGAAATTTAGCCCTACCGCTAGAAAAAAAGCACCGACAACAACTGCAACAATCGTTTTTACTTCTTGTAAGGTTCTAGCTTTCATTGATTAAGATGAAACCTTCGTTTTTAGGTGTTGCTCAAACCAATCAATTGACTTGAGTACGGCTGTCCGTGATACTTTATGCCCAACTTTTTCTTCTGCCATAAACTGCAGATTGTCTGGTGTTTGTTTATACGTTGTTGTCAGCTCGTTATAAAATTGTTCAGACAATGGATATGGAACTACTTCATCTGCTTTCCCGTGCCACATAAACAAAGGCCTTCCATCCAGTTTATCTAATTGCTTTGATAAATCAAATGGCTTTATCTTTTTTAACATGTCTTCCTGCAGGCTCTCTTCCACCAATAGCCCTCTTCTTTGCGCTGTTTCTAATAGTCCGTACGCAAATGTTTCATAGTAAGCTGTTCCCATAAATGACACGGCCGTCTTAATCCACGGATATTGTGTCAAAGCTCCAAACATGGTGATCGCACCCATCGACGTTCCGATAACACCTAATTTGTCCTCACATAGCAAACCTTTTTCCTTGAGTTCCGATCTCATTGCATCTAGCTCTTGTATAGACGTTAAAATAATCTCCCAGAAAGCTAGATCTCTGTTCTCTGAATGTTGTTCGATCTCTCTTTCCCCATGATACAGGGCATCAGGCAAGAAAACTCGAAACCCTTTTTGTGCTAATAAATAAGCAACGTGTAAATTGTTCTCTTTCGCGCTAGTAAATCCATGAAAGAAAAAGATTGTAGGTGTTGATTGTTCATTTCGCAATGTATCCTTTACAACATGTAACGAAGGAACTTGTGCGATCGTTTCATTTTTTATCGTAATCATCATAACTCCATCCTTTTATTTAACAATTTACCTTAATATAGTATGTCCATTTTTTCCAATTCACTTTACCAAAAACTTACACAGGAAACAAGTTTTATTCACCTATAGCAAAAGAGCCACCGTTACCGATGGCTCTTTTGTTGCTGATCATTATAATGTTGAATACTCGTTAAAGCTCCTTCTCCAACCATTTTATTATCTTCATAATCATGTGGATGTGAATGTCCTATCTTTAAGTGCTGCTCATTGGATTCTTTTTTCGGATCCCTTATCCACTTTGTATACATTCTTCGGTACATTCGTTGCAATTTCGTTCTGACACGCTTATTCCCAGCTAAGACTGTCGTTGCGCATGCAGCGGTAGCTACGCTAGCAATGATCGATTTCTTTGCCATTGTTATCCCACCTTTTTTTATTGTTATGATTCTTTACCCGTACTATTTAGAACTAAACATCTCATTTTTAGGAGGCCAACGAAAGCCACTTGAAAGCTCCTCTAACAAGCCTTAATGACTCCACACGGCGTTTAGTGTTTCAAGAGCTAAAATTATCCCTTTCTTTCCTTGCTCTCTTTCATAACCTTCACTTAATCGGACATTCTATAAAATGAAACTTAACGAAAGAGGTGATGTTCTCATGTCACGTACTGGTGATAACAACAAAAAGAAAAAAGATAACAATGCATTAAACCGTCAAAAAAACGAGCAAGCTCATGTTAATGCTGAACACGGCAAACATAGTTATTCTAAAAAAACAGATCACTTATAGAAAAGAAGATCCCAAAAGGTTTTTATCACCTTTTGGGATCTTCCCGTCATGCTTTCAATTCCTTAACGTCCTTTACAATCCATTCTGGTCCTGAGCTTACTTCCCCGTCCCATGCGAGCATTCCACCATAGTAGTTTTGCACGTTTTGAAATCCTTGATTTTGCAAATAAAGAGCAACATTTTGACTTCGACTTCCACTTCGACATACAAACACATAAGCCTGTTCCTTATCTAACTGATCCATAACCATTGGAATGGTCTGCATAGGAATCAACGGAAGCCCAGGAATATGAGCTTCTTCATACTCTTCAATTTCCCTTACATCAATAATAACTGGATCTTTGACATTATTTTTGACAAGTTCCTTTAATTCTTCTACTTCCACTTGTTTAATCCCATCTTGTTCAAATGCCACGTCGTCACCTCATTTAGTTTATTCCACTTTCCATCATACATGAATTTAATCAATCGTTGTATGCCTTAACAACCATAAACGATAAATGTGTAAAACCAATACTTTGCAGACTGCATACGTTGGTACAGCGATAAGCAGCCCAAGTAATCCAGCAAATCTACTTGCAACTAAAAGCAAAAAGATAATGGTTAATGGATGAATTTGCAGTTTTCTACCCATAATTTGTGGAGAAATTAAATTGCTTTCAATTTGTTGGACAATCACAACAGCTATAATAACAATTAATGCCATTAAAGGCGAGTGCAAGAATCCAACAATAACAGCAGGAATCGTTCCAATCCATGGTCCGATAAAAGGAATCACGTTCGTAAACATTGCAACAAGTGCAAGGACTAATGGATAATCAAGTCCTATAATTAAGAAGGCAATATAGGCGAGTATCCCCACACAAATGCTGACGAGAATTTGACCTTGGATATAGGAGCTTAGGGCAACATCCATCGCTTTTAATACTTCTCTTCCTTCATTTTGTCTTTTTTCAGGTAACAACCTTAAAAGCTGATTTGGTGCCTTTTCACCTTCTTTTAACATATAAAATAACACAAATGGAATAATCACGATAATAATTAAGGCATTTGCCACAAACCCAATAAAGCTTGCTATGTTATGCCCTAAGTTTGAAACCAAGTTATTTAAGTAGTTTGCGAACTCAATCGATAGTTCCTCTATTGAAAACTGCTCTCCTTCTTGGAAACGCGATACATACTCATTTGCCTGTAGGTTAATAAAAATATCACGAATTTCATTAATAAAAATCGGCATGTTTCTTGTAAAACTGTGAAACTGCTTTTGTAACTCCGGACCGATAATAAAGAACAGAGCTGTTAAGACCCCAATAGCCGTAAGGTAAAGAATGAGGATTGACACAGACCTTGGTAGCCGTAATGATAATAAATTGACAAATGGACGGAGCAAATAATAAAGAACTCCTGCCAAAATAATAGGCGCAAATAACGTTTGCACCAACACAACAAGTGGTCGGAACACCCAATCAATTAATGAACCTAAGTAGATAATAATGAATAGCAATACAATTCCGTAACCAATTCGGAACGCTTTTGTTTGTGGCATCAGCAAAAATCCTCTCTTACAAATCTTCCCTTTATTGTACCATTTTCTTTCGTTTTCTTCTCCTCTTAACAATTAAAATATTTACACTACCCTAACATGATTGTACCTCGATGCATTCATGTCGAAATTAGTCATTGAATTTCAACATGAATCATGTAGAATTTAAGTGATAGCTTTTTAGGAACGAGAAATAAGGGGGAATGAACCATGAAAAAAAACGGAATGTACGTCATATTAGCCTTCTTCATCCTTTTTCTTGGCGCGTGTGGACAAGGCACAGCTAGTAATGGAGATCAGCAAGTAGCTGATGAAGTGGAAAATGATGAACATACAGAGTTAGATGAAGAACAAGAAGAAGTGCATGAAGATGTAGATAATGAGGGAGAAACAGGAGAAGCAGAGGAGAGCGAGTCTCAAGATGAAGTTCCTACTGATGAAACTGAAGTGAAGGAAGAAGTAACTGTGACTCCGATTGAACTTGTTTTTTCTGACGACCAAGTAATGGACATGTACCGAGTTGAACGTCAACTTGAGGTAAGTGATGAAGAGCTATTTAAAGCAACGATTGAAGCATGGGTTAGTGGCCCTACTGAAGAAGGTCTAGTCTCTCTTTTACCAGATGGGGTTCACGTACAATCTGTTGAAGAAAAAGAAGGCGTCGCTCATGTATCATTTTCGAATGAATTGCTAGAAGCGAATGTTGGATCTGGTACTGAATTTATGCTATTGCAACAAATCGCTATGGCAATGAAGCAATTCGGTTTCAACGAAACTCAAATTTTAGTGAACGGAGAAATTCATTCAGAACTTTTTGGACATGTTGATACAAGTGTTCCGGTAGTAGCTGAAAATCCTGAAGACTATGAGAAGCGTTAGTATTTCGCATGAACTAATTACACTAGGTGTGGCACAATGGAGAATTTGTGCCGCACCTTTTTTGTTTACCACATTTCCCCTTGCC